>JBQCJG010000255.1:0-10771 GCA_051952955.1 Lysobacteraceae bacterium
CGCCCGCGCCCGCGCGCCCGTCCGCCGCGGCCACGCGCGCCATCGTGCGCGCGAAGGCGGCCACGCGCGCGCTGGGCGACGTGCTGGAGCGCAAGACCATCAGCGCCTACCTCGATCGCGAGACGCAGCTGATGCGCATCCTCTACAAGCAGGTCGTGCTGCGCTTCAGGCCCGGCACGCCGCAGAAGGTGCGCAACGCGATCATCCGCGACAGCGGACTGCGCCTGTTCGCCGAGAATCCGCTGGCGCCCGACCAGGTGACGCTCAGCGACGACGCCAGGCTGCATCCCGGCGAAGCGCTGGTGCGGCTGGCCGCGAAGCTGTCGGCGCTGGACGAGGTCGCCTTCGCTGCGCCGGACTTCATCTCGCAGTACCGGCGCAGCCTGTCCGCCGCGGCCGGCGCGCCGTCGGCCAAGCAGTGGCACCTGAAGCTGGTCGGTGCGACGCAGGCGTGGAAGCACACGCGCGGCAAGCGCAGCGTGGTGGTGGCGGTGCTGGACGACGGCATCGACGTCGAGCATCCCGAACTGCGTGCGAACATCCTGCGCAATCCCGATCCCGACGAACCGCGCGACCTGTGCGGCCGCGATTTCTACCTGCCCGACGACGACGCCGATCATTTCAACCCGCGGCCGAAGCGCTTCCGCGCGCCGTTCGAGGAAATGGCAGGCAACGACATCCACGGCACCTGCTGCGCCGGCGTGGCCGTGGGCCGCGGCCCGAAGGCCTACGGGCTGGCGCCGAACTGCCGGCTGCTGCCGGTGAAGGTGTTCCACGCCGACGACCTCGCCAGCGACAGCCGCGTCGCCGACGCGATCCGCTACGCCGCGCATTTCGCCGACGTGATCTCGTGCTCGTGGGGCGGCGCGAAAAGCCCCGACATCGAGTTCGCGCTGCGCGACGCGCGGGCGATCGGGCGCAAGGGCCGCGGCACCGTCGTGGTCTGCGCCACCGGCAACGACGAGCACACGCACGTCGACTATCCGGCGGCCGATCCCAACGCGATCGCGATCGGCGCGTCGACCGACGCCGAGGACCTCGCCTGGTATTCGAACACCGGTCCGCAGGTGTGCGTGGTCGCGCCGTCGAACGGCGGCACGCGCGGCATCTTCACCACGGACGTCTCCACGCCGGGCCGCGGCTTCAACATCGGCGCGGCCGCGGCCGGCGGCGCCGACGGTTTGTTCATCAACGACTTCGGCGGCACCTCGTCGGCCGCGCCGCTGGTCGCGGGCCTGTGCGCGCTGATCCTGTCGCTGAAGCCGGAGATGACGCCCGACGACGTGCGCGCGATCCTGATTGCCAGCGCGAAGAAGATCGGCCCGGCCTCGGCGTACAAGGCCAATGGCCATTCCAACCGCTTCGGTCACGGCCGGATCGACGCCGCGAAGGCCGTCGCGCTGGCGAAGGCCTGGAAGAAGCCGGCGGCGTGAGCGGCGTCGCCGCGCCTCGTTCCATGCTTCGTGGAGCGGGCTGAACAGCCGAACGGCTGGTCAGGCCGCTCTACCGAAGCAGGGGATCACGCGTCGGGGAACAGCGTCGCCTGCGGCGGCAGCAACGTGTCGCGATCGCGGAAATTGCCCAGGCCCACGCCGACGAGGCGATAACGCGTCTGCGGCGGCAGCTCGACGCGCTCGCGCAGCGCCAGCGCGATGTCGGTGAACTGCTCCAGCGACGCCGGCGGCGTGTCCGGCGTGTGGCTGCGGGTGAGGATGCGGAACTGCGCGGTCTTCAGCTTCAGCACCACCGTGCGCCCGACGCGTTCGGTCTTGCGCGACACCGCCGCCCACGTCTTCCCGGCGAGCGTGCGGATCATCGGTTCGATCTCGTCGAGCAGGACATCGCGCGGGAACGTGTCTTCCGACGAGATCGACTGCACCGGCTGGTCGGGTTCGACCGGCCGCTCGTCGATGCCCTGCGCGCGCTCGTGCAGGCGCAGGCCGAAGCTGCCGAAGGCCTCGTGCAGCAACGCGAGGTCGATCGTGAGCAGGTCGCCGACGGTCTTCACGCCCAGCGCTTCCAGCCGCTGCTGCGCGACCTTGCCCACGCCGGGGATGCAGCCCACCGGCAGCGGCGTGAGGAAATCGAACACCTGGTGCGGACGGATCACGAACAGCCCGTCGGGCTTGCGCCAGTCGGAGGCGATCTTCGCGAGGAACTTGTTCGGCGCCACGCCGGCGGACGCGGTGAGCTGCGTCTCCTCGCGGATCTGCGCGCGGATCGCCTGCGCGACCTCGGTCGCGGTGGCCTGGCCGCCTTTCGGCACGGTGACGTCGAGGTAGGCCTCGTCCAGCGACAGCGGCTCGATCAGGTCGGTGTGGCGCGCGAAGATCTCGCGCACCTGCCGCGACACCGCCTTGTAGCGCGCGAAGTCCGGCGGCACGAACACCGCGTCGGGGCACAGCCGCTCGGCGCGGATCGCCGGCATCGCCGAGCGCACGCCGAAGGTGCGCGCCTCGTACGACGCCGCGCACACCACCGAGCGCTCGCCGCGCCAGGCCACCACCACCGGCCGGCCGCGCAGCGACGGATCGTCGCGCTGCTCCACCGACGCGTAGAAAGCGTCCATGTCGATGTGGAGGATCTTGCGCATGGTCTCGGCGGGGCGTTCAGGCGCAGCCATCTTGGCGCGAAACCGCCTGCACCTGCGCAACCCCGCGGCGCTCCATGCTGCGACGCACCGGGCGCGGACGCATCGGAAACGCATGGAAAACCGGTTTTTCCCGCTGTTTTTCGGAGGAAGACGACATCATTAGGACAACATTAAGCGCGGGATTACCGAATCGTCATCTTTCTCCTTCGCGCGCCGGAAATCCAGTTTCCTGTACCGGCTCGGCCGCGATCCGCGGCGGAAGTCTATGAATCCTCGGCCTGCGAGAGGGATTCGCGTTTGCATCCTGCCCGGGACGCGCGGGCGCCCCGAATCCCTGCCCGCGGCGAATTGAGCGGCGCAGGTCGCGTTGCTAGCCTCGATCCGCGCTCGCAAGGAATGCCCGGCGCATCGTTCGATCCACACCTCGCCCGCCTCGCGTCCACGCGATGCGCGGTGGAGTGCGGCCCGTGCGAATGCGCCGTTGCCCGCGACCGCGTCGTGTCTCCGCATGCCCTGATCCGCAGCACCGCACCCACCTCCAGAAGGAAGACGACCCGCGATGTCCACGAAACGCAACCGGTTCATCCCCCGGCTCCTGTCGCACAGCGCGCTCGCCGCGACGGCGACGGCCCTGTGCGCCACCGCCTTCTCCGCCGCTGCCGCCCCCGCGCAGCCGGAACGCAACCCGTACGCGCCCGCCTACCAGCACGGCTATCGCCATGGCGCCGTGCCGACCCGCGAACTCCAGGCCGCCATGAAGCAGTGGCAGGTCCGCTCGATCGTCGGCAAGGCCACCTCGACCAACACGCTGTACTACCGCGGCGGCACCGGCGGCGTGGGCGTGCTCAGCGGCCAGTCGAAGGTCTACCTGATCTTCTACGGCAGCCAGTGGGGCACCTCCACCACCGACGCCAGCGGCGTCCTCAGCTTCAGCAACGACGCCGCCGGCGCCGGCCCCGCCGCGCAGAAGATGTTCAAGGGCATCGGCACCAACGGCGAACTGTGGTCGGCCGAGCTGACCCAGTGGTGCGACGGCCCCGGCGTCGCCACCGGCGCCACCAGCTGCCCGTCGACGGGCACGATCGCGCGCATCCCGTACCAGCAGAACGTGCTGGCCGGCGTGTGGTACGACAACGCGGTCGCGTCGCCCGCCGGCGCCACCGCCGCGCAGCTCGCCGCCGAGGCCAACAAGGCGGCCGCGCACTTCGGCAACACCACCGCCGCGTCGAACCGCTACACCTACTACGTCATCCTCTCGCCGACCGGCACCAACCCGGACAACTACAAGAGCCCGACCAACGGCTACTGCGCGTGGCACGACTACGTCGGCGACCCGGGCATCTCCACGCCGACCACCTACGGCCCGCTGGCCTTCAGCAACCAGCCTTACAACATCGACGTCGGCACGTCCTGCGGCACCAACTTCGTGAACTCGGGCACCGCCGGCAAGCTCGACGGCTACACGATGACGCTCGGCCACGAATGGCACGAAATGATGTCCGACCAGTTCCCGGCCGGCGGCTGGACCGCGAACAGCGGCGAGGAAAATTCGGACGAATGCGCCTGGATCGCGGCGGGTTCGGCCGGCGGCGCCGCCAACGTCGCGTTCAGCACCGGCACGTTCGCGCAGCAGGCCAGCTGGTCGAACGACACGAATTCGTGCGCCATCTCGCACGCGATCGTGACCGGCGGCAGCACCAACTCCGCGCCGGTGGCGAACTTCACCACCACCTCCAGCGGCCTGACCGCGACCTTCACCGACACGTCCACCGACGCCGACAACAACATCGGCACGCACAGCTGGACATTCGGTGATGGCGCGACCTCCACCGCGACCAACCCGAGCCACACCTACGCGGCGGCCGGCACCTACCCGGTCAGCGAAACGGTCACCGACACCGGCGGCCTGAGCAGCACCAAGACGGTCTCGGTGACGGTCTCCGGCGGCGGCGGCACCTGCGGCGGCACGGTGCTGTGCAGCGGCACGGCCGTGGCGCTGCCGTCGGTCGCCACCGGGTCGTGGTCGCCGATCTACACGATCGCCGTCCCGGCCGGGAAGACCAGCGTGGTGTTCAACCTCTCCGGCGGCACCGGCGACGCGGACCTGTACGTGCGGATCGGCAGCGCGCCGACCACCACGTCGTACAACTGCCGTCCGTACACCACCGGCAATGCCGAGACCTGCACCTTCAACGCGCCGACCGCAGGCACGTACTACGTCGGCGTCCGCGCCTACGCCGCCTACTCGGGCGTGAGCCTCAAGGCGACGATCTCGCCGTAAGCGTGCGACACGCGGTGCCGGGGAACCTCCGTCCCCGGTGAACGCCCCGGCACCGTCTTCGACCCCGGCCTCGCGCCGGGGTCATTTTCTTGCGCGATCGAAACGGCGATCCGGCGCAGCGACGCGACGCAGCACGCGGCCGCGCCTCGGATCACTCCACCGTCACGGCCTTCGCGAGGTTGCGCGGCTTGTCGACGTCGGTGCCGCGCGCGAGGGCGGCGTGGTAGGCCAGCAGCTGCACCGGGATCGCGTGCACGATCGGCGACAGCGTGCCGACGTGGCGCGGGGTGCGGATCACGTGCACGCCCTCGGATTCGCTGAAGTGGCTGTCGGCGTCGGTGAAGACATACATTTCGCCGCCGCGCGCGCGCACTTCCTGGATGTTGGACTTCACCTTCTCCAGCAGGCTGTCGTTCGGCGCGATCACCACCACCGGCATGTCCGCGTCGACCAGGGCGAGCGGGCCGTGCTTCAGCTCGCCGGCCGGGTAGGCCTCGGCATGGATGTAGGAGATTTCCTTGAGCTTCAGTGCGCCTTCCCGGGCAATGGGATAGTGGATGCCGCGGCCGAGGAACAGCGCGTGCTGCTTCGGCGCGAAGCGTTCCGACCACACCGCGACCTGCGGTTCGAGGTTCAGCGCGTGCTGCACGCTGCCGGGCAGGTGGCGCAGGTCCTCGATCAAGGCGGCTTCCGCTTCGGCAGTGAGGCGGCCGTGCAGCTTCGCGACCGTCGCCGCCAGCGCGAACAGCGCGACGAGCTGCGTGGTGAAGGCCTTGGTCGAGGCCACGCCGATCTCGGCGCCGGCGCGGGTGTAGAACACCAGCTTGCTGGCGCGCGGGATCGCGCTCTCGGGCACGTTGCAGATCGACAGCGTGCGCTCGTGGCCCAGCGACTTCGCGTACTTCAGCGCTTCCATCGTGTCGAGGGTTTCGCCCGACTGCGAGATGGTGGCGACCAGCTGGCGCGGATCGGCGACGACCTTGCGGTAGCGGTATTCGCTGGCGATCTCGACCGTGCACGGCAGGCCGGTCATCGCCTCGAACCAGTAGCGCGCGGTGAGTCCGGCGTAGGAGCTGGTGCCGCAGGCGAGGATCTGCAGGGCGGAAATGTCGCGCAGGATCGCCTCGGCGTCGGCGCCGAACAGCTCGGGCGCGAACGCGCCGCGATCGACGATCGCCTCGATCGTGTCGGCGATGGCGCGCGGCTGCTCGTGGATCTCCTTCTGCATGAAGTGCCGGTACGGGCCCAGCTCCAGCGACGCCAGCGACACGTCGGACACGTGCACGTCGCGCGCGACCTCGTTGTCGGAGGCGTCGAACACGCGCACGCCGGCGCGGGTGACGTCGGCGGTGTCGCCTTCGTCCAGGAAGATCACGCGACGCGTGGCCTGCACGATCGCCGACACGTCGGAGGCGATGAAGTTCTCGCCCTCGCCGAGGCCGACCAGCAGCGGGCAGCCCATGCGCGCGCAGACCATGCGCGCGGGATCGTCGCGGCTGATCACCGCCAGCGCGTAAGCGCCGTCGAGTTCCTTGACCGCGCGCTGCAGTGCGGCGAGCAGGTCGTCGCCCTGCGACAGGTAGTGGTGGATGAGGTGCGCGATGACTTCGGTGTCGGTCTGCGACTCGAAGGCGTAGCCCAGCGCGCGCAGGCGTTCGCGCTGCGCCTCGTGGTTCTCGATGATGCCGTTGTGCACCAGCGCCACGCCGTGGCTGATGTGCGGATGGGCGTTGCCTTCGGTGACGCCGCCGTGCGTGGCCCAGCGGGTGTGGCCGATGCCGAGACGGGCGTGGAGGCCCTCGGCGGCGGCGGCGTTCGCCATCTCGGCGACGCGGCCGGTACGGCGCACGCGGCGGACGTCGCGACCGCCGTCGTCGTCACCGACGACCGCGACGCCGGCCGAATCGTAGCCGCGGTATTCCAGGCGTTTCAGACCTTCGACCAGCACGGGGACCACATCGCGATCCGCGATCGCGCCGACAATGCCACACATGGATTCTGCAGACCTCTCGGGGTTCGGAACGGATGGCCGGGCGGCGCGTCCGGGGCGCGGCTAGTGTAACGGCGAAACCCCGGACACGCGTCCGCGCGGACGCGTCCGGACAGCCCGCGGACAGTCGCGTCCGCCCCGAAAATTCAATCGGATCAATTATTTGCGATTGGCACGCGGTTTGCGTTCCATGGCGTGAACACACAGCCCGACACGCCATGAGCATCCGCGACACCGCCGCCCAGGACCGCGTCCTTTCCGCCACCGGCCAGACCCGTCGCCGCCGGCGGACGATCCTCCTCGTCGTGGCGGCCATCGCCATCGCGACGACCGCCGTCGTCGTCGCCTGGCGCGGCGGCAGCCGCTCGGTCGACGCCGAACGCGTGCGCATCGCCGAAGTGCGCCGCGGCGATCTCGTCCGCGACCTGTCGGCCGAGGGCCGCGTCATCTCGGCGAACAGCCCGACGCTGTACGCGATCTCCGGCGGCACCGTCACCCTGCGCGTGGTCGCCGGCGACGCGGTGAAGAAGGACCAGGTGCTGGCCGAAATCGACAGCCCCGAACTGCGCAGTCGCCTCGCGCAGGAAGAAGCCACGCTCGCCGGGCTGGAAGCGGAAGCCTCGCGCGCCGAACTCGACGGCGCGCTGACCCGCGCCAGCGCGCGCAAGCTGCTCGACCAGGCGACGGTGGACCGCACCGCCGCCGCGCGCGACCTGGAGCGAAACAAGCGCGCGTTCGACGGCGGCGCCGTCGCCCAGATCGACGTCGCCCGCGCGCAGGACACGCTGAAGAAGTCCGAACTCGCACTGGCCGCGGCGCAGCAGGAATTCACCCTGCAGGGGCGCGGCGCCGGCCTCGACAGCCGCAACAAGCGCCTGCAGGCCGATCGCCAGCGCGCAGTGGTCGCCGAACTGCAGCGCCAGGTCGACGCGCTGTCGCTGCGCGCGCCGTTCGACGGCCAGGTCGGCCAGGTGCTGGTCGCGCAGCGCGCCAACGTCGCCACCAACGCCGCGGTGCTCAGCGTCGTCGACCTCTCGGAATTCGAGGTCGAGATCAAGGTGCCGGAAAGCTTCGCCCGCGACCTCGGCATGGGCATCCCGGCCGAAGTCACCGGCAGCAGCGGCACGTTCCCGGCCGCGATCTCGGCGGTGTCGCCGGAAGTCGTGAACGGCGAAGTGTCCGCCCGCCTGCGCTTCAAGGGCACGCAGCCGCCCGGCCTGCGCCAGAACCAGCGCCTGAGCGCGCGCATCGTGCTCGACACCCGCCGCAACGTGCTGATGGTCGAACGCGGTCCGTTCGTCGAACAGGGCGGCGGCGCCATCGCCTGGGTCATGGACGGCAGCACCGCCGTCAAGCGCACGGTGCACACCGGCGCCAGCAGCCTTTCCGCCGTCGAGATCCTCGATGGCGTCCAGCCGGGGGACCGCATCGTGGTCTCCGGCAGCGACCAGTTCGGCGACGCCGAACGCATCCGCATCTCCGGAGAATGACCATGCAGACCTCGTCCCCCGACACCCTCCCCTTCGTCCTGCACTGGGACGCCGACGCGCTCACCGACGCCATGCTGCGGCTGCGCCCGCCGCCGCTGCGCACCGTGGTGTTCGCACCGTCGGCCAACGACGCCGTGCACCATCGCCCGCACCGCGCCGCCAGCTTCGCCCCCGCACCGGCGCTGCCCCCGCATTTCCGCATCGGCGGCTGAGCCGCACGCCCTCCTCCCGCATCCCCGTGGCGCACCGATCCGCGCCCCTTTCCCCGGAGTTCCCCATGCTGCACATGCAAGGCGTCACCAAGGTCTACCGCACCGAACTGGTGGAGACCCACGCGCTGCGTTCGCTCGACCTCGAAGTGAAGGAAGGCGAATTCGTCGCCGTCACCGGGCCGTCGGGCTCGGGCAAGACCACCTTCCTCAACATCGCGGGGCTGCTGGAGGAATTCACCGGCGGCACCTACCTGCTCGACGGCGAGGACGTGAGCCGACTCGGCGACGACGCGCGCTCGCGGCTGCGCAACCGCAAGATCGGCTTCATCTTCCAGAGCTTCAACCTGATCCCCGACCTCAACCTGTTCGACAACGTCGACGTGCCGCTGCGCTACCGCGGCATGGCCGCGTCGGAGCGGCGTTCGCGGATCGAGGACGCGCTGGGTCGCGTCGGCCTGGGCTCGCGCATGAAGCACTATCCGGCCGAACTGTCCGGCGGCCAGCAGCAGCGCGCGGCGATCGCGCGCGCGCTCGCCGGCAGCCCGCGCCTGCTGCTGGCGGACGAACCCACCGGCAACCTCGACTCGCAGATGGCGCGCAGCGTCATGGAGCTGCTGGAGGAGATCAACGCGCAGGGCACCACCATCGTGATGGTCACCCACGACCCGGAACTCGCCGCGCGCGCGCAGCGCAACGTGCACATCGTCGACGGCATGGCCACCGACCTGCAGCGCGAGCCCGGCCTGGTGCGCGCCACCACCCAGACCGCCTCCGCCTGAGGACGCCGCCATGTTCGGTTACTACCTCTCCCTCGCCTGGCGCAGCTTCCGCCGCCACCGCGCGCTGACCGCGCTGATGGTGCTGGCGATCGCGCTGGGCATCGGCGCCAGCATGACCACGCTGACCGTGTTCCACGTGCTGTCGGGCGACCCGATCCCGCAGAAGAGCGCGACGCTGTTCTACCCGCAGATGGATCCGCAGTCGCGCGACGGCTACAAGCCCGGCGACGAACCGCCCGAGCAGCTCACCCGCTTCGACGCCGAAACGCTGCTGCGCGAGAAGCGCGGCGACCGCCAGGCGCTGATGACCGGCGGCGGCGTGATCGTCACCCCGCAGCGCGACGGCACGCTGCCGTTCTACGCCGATGCGCGCTACAGCAGCGCCGACATCTTCCCGATGTTCGACATGCCCTTCCTCCACGGCGCCGGCTGGAACGCGGCGCAGGACGACGGCCATGCGCGCGTGGCGGTGATCTCCAAGGCGCTCAACGACAAGCTGTTCGGCGGCGCGAACAGCGTCGGCCGCACCGTGCGCCTGGACAAGGCCGACTTCCGCGTCGTCGGCGTGCTGGACGAGTGGCGGCCCACGCCGAAGTTCTACGACATGAACAGCGACCGCTTCGGCACGCTGGAGCAGGTCTTGCTGCCGTTCTCCACCTCGCGCGACCTCGACATGGACCGCAACGGCAGCATGGACTGCTGGGGCGACGCCAACGGCAGCGAGACCGGCGTGAACGCGCCGTGCGTGTGGATCCAGTACTGGGTCGAGCTCGACTCGCCGCAGAAGGTCGCGGCCTACCAGGCGTACCTGCGCAACTATTCCGACCAGCAGCGCGCCGCCGGCCGCTTCCAGCGCCCGACGAACGTGCGCCTGCGCGACCTGATGGGCTGGCTCGACTACAACAAGGTCGTGCCCGGCGACGTGCGGCTGCAGGTGTGGCTGGCGTTCGGCTTCCTGCTGGTGTGCGTGGTCAACACCATCGGCCTGCTGCTCGCGAAGTTCCTGCGCCGCAGCAGCGAGATCGGCGTGCGCCGCGCGCTCGGCGCCTCGCGTCGCGCGATCTTCGCGCAGTGCGTGGTCGAGGCCGGCCTGGTCGGCGTGGTCGGCGGCGTGCTCGGCCTCGGCCTCGCGCTGCTCGGCCTATGGGCGGTGCGCCAGCAGCCCAGCAGCTACGCCGAACTCGCCCGCCTCGATCCGACGATGCTGCTCGCCACGTTCGGCCTGGCCCTGCTCGCGAGCCGGCTCGCCGGCGTGCTGCCCGCGTGGCGCGCGATGCAGGTCGTCCCCGCCATGCAGCTCAAGTCGCAGTGACCCCCGTGGCGGGCCCCGCGGCCCCGGCCCAGGGGACCCCCCAGGGTATGCGGCCCAACCGGTGCCCCCCCACCCCCCACCAAAACCCCCCCCCGCGGCTCGTGGGGGCGGTCG
>JBQCJG010000256.1:0-8160 GCA_051952955.1 Lysobacteraceae bacterium
ACCAAGGGCAACTACACCTTCGGCTGCATCAACACGTCGGCCACCTTCACCTATCAGTTCAACGGTGGCGCGGCGCTGTCGTGCAACACCGCGACCCGCGCCCAGAACGAAGCCGCCGTGCTCGAGAACTTCCGCCGCGGCCGCCCGAGCAGCTACCAGGTGCAGGTCGGTGCGCCCGGCTTCAACATCAACGACGGCGTCGCCAACTGGGACTACCAGAACCTCGGCCTGTTCCTGCAGGACACCTGGACCGTCAACGAGCACCTGACCCTGACCGCCGGCATCCGCGTCGACCGCAAGGGCATGGGCGAGAAGCCGCTGTTCAACGCCGCCGCCGCCGCCGCGCCGGTGAAGGGCGCGCTGAACGGCTCGACCACGCCGCAGAACGGCACGGTCGTCCGCGCCACCGGCGGTTTCGGCCTGCGCAACGACGTCACCCTCGATGGCGACAACCTGATCCAGCCGCGCTTCGGCTTCAACTACACCTTCGACAGCGAGCGCGCGATGCAGCTGCGCGGCGGTTTCGGCCTGTTCGAAGGCGCCGCCGCCAACGTGTGGCTGTCCAACCCGTACTCGAACACCGGCATCGCGACCCGCATCATCGGTTGCGGCATCACCGGCTTCGCCGCCTGCCCGGGCACCGACGGCCTGTTCACCCCGAACACCGGCGCGCAGCCGAGCAGCTTCACCGGCGCCGTGCCGGCGGCCAACGTCGACTTCCTGGCCAGCGACCTGCACCAGCCTTCCGTGTGGAAGGCCAACCTGGCGTTCGAGCATGAGCTGCCGTGGTGGAACATGGTCGCCAGCGTCGAGTACATCCGCACGCAGGTGAACGACGGCATCTACTACCGTCACCTCAACCTGGGCGAACCGACCCGCCAGGGCACCGACGGCCGCAATCTGTATTACACCCCGCAGGGCTACAACACGGCCTGCTGGAACGTCAGCGGCTCCAGCAACAACAGCGGCGCGACCTGCACCGGCTTCCGCAGCCGCGCGCTCAGCAACGCGAACTTCGCCAACGTGCTCGTCGCCGAGCGCACCGGCAAGGGCTGGGGCGACAACCTGACCTTCTCGCTGGGTGGCCGCTTCATGGACGACTGGTCCTGGAACCTGGGCTACTCGTTCACCCGCGCCAAGGAAGTCAGCCCGCTGACCTCCTCGGTGTCGAACTCGAACTGGAACTCGGTGTCGGTGTTCAACCCGAACGAGGAAGTCGCCGCGAACTCGGCCTACCTCGTCCGCGACCGCTTCGTCGGCCAGCTGAACTGGGAGCACAAGTTCTTCGGCGACAACAAGACCTCGGTCGGCCTGTTCTACGAAGGCCGCAGCGGCAAGCCGTACAGCTGGATCTACAACAACGACCTCAACGGCGACGGCATCACCAACGACCTGATGTACATCCCGACCCGCGCCGGTTCGGGCCAGGTGGTGTTCCGCGACATGAACGGCAGCGGCAGCGGTGCCGACGAAGAAGCCACCTTCTGGCGCATCGTCAACCAGAACGGCCTGAACCGTTACGCCGGCAAGGTCGCTCCGCGCAACAGCGCCTTCGCGCCGTGGACCAACTCGTTCGATCTGCGCGTGAGCCAGGAATTCCCGGGCTTCTTCGACGGCAACAAGTTCCTGGTGTCGCTTGACGTCCTCAACGTCGGCAACCTGCTGAACAAGAAGTGGGGCCACATCGACGAGGTCGCCTTCCAGTCCAACGGCGGCCTGGCGCGCAGCTTCGTCAACTACCAGGGTCTGGACGCCAGCGGCCGCTACATCTACGGCGTCGACGGCAACGTCGAGGACTTCGTCACCCGTCAGGCCAAGGGCGAATCGCAGTGGGCGGCGCAGCTGACCGTGAAGTACAGCTTCTGATCCCGCGATCCGAAGCCTAATGCGACACCGAAACGGCCGGGGAAACCCGGCCGTTTCGCTTTCCGGAACCCCGTCGCGGTGCCGCGGCGGCGGGTCTGTCCATGGCGGCGACGCTGGGATACAGTCCCGCGGACACGAACGAAACGACGAACACAAGCGAACCATGAGCGACCAACACCAGACTGCCATCCTCCCCACCGTCGACGCGCACATCTATCCGCGCGGTGCGCTCGACGTGCTCTCCCGAGACGAGGTCGCGCGACTGCGCGACGCGTCCAGCGGCGGCATGCACGAACTCCTGCGCCGCTGCGCGCTGGCGGTGCTGACCAGCGGCAGCGCGTCCGACGACCCGCGCGCCGCGCGGGAGCTGTATCCCGACTTCGACATCCAGGTGCTGCAGCAGGACCGCGGCGTGCGCATCGATCTCGTGAAGGCGCCGGCGATGGCGTTCGTCGACGGCGAGATCATCCGCGGCGTCGCCGAGCTGCTGTTCGCGGTCGTGCGCGACCTCGCGTACACCGCGATCGAACTGCGCGAGGGCCACGGCAACCGCGACCTCAACACCTCCGAAGGCATCACCGACGCGGTGTTCGGCCTGCTGCGCAACGCGCGCATCCTGCATCCGATCGATCCGAACCTCGTCGTCTGCTGGGGCGGCCATTCGATCAATCGCGACGAATACCTCTACACCAAGCAGGTCGGCTACGAGCTGGGCCTGCGCGGCCTCGACATCTGCACCGGCTGCGGCCCGGGCGCGATGAAGGGACCGATGAAGGGCGCGACGATCGCGCACGCCAAGCAGCGCAATCGTCGCATGCGCTACATCGGCATCACCGAGCCGGGCATCATCGCCGCCGAGTCGCCGAACCCGATCGTCAACCACCTGGTGATCATGCCGGACATCGAGAAGCGCCTCGAAGCGTTCGTGCGCATGGCCCACGGCATCATCGTGTTCCCCGGCGGCGTGGGCACGGCGGAGGAAATCCTCTACCTGCTCGGCATCCTGCTGCGCGAGGAGAACGCGGCGCTGCCGTTCCCGCTGATCCTGACCGGCCCGGCGGCGTCGGCGCCGTACTTCGAGCAGATCGACAGGTTCATCCGGCTCACGCTGGGCGAGGCCGCGACCTCGCGCTACCGCATCATCGTCGGCGATCCGGCGCTGGTGGCGAAGACGATGATCAACGGCGTGCGCAAGGTGCGCGAATACCGCATCGCCGAGAAGGATTCGTTCTTCTTCAACTGGTCGCTGGAGATCCCGCTTGCGTTCCAGCGCCCGTTCGTGCCGACGCACGAGGCGATGGCCGCGCTCGACCTGCACCATGGCCGCAAGCCGCACGAACTCGCGGCGGACCTGCGCCGCGCGTTCTCGGGCATCGTCGCCGGCAACGTGAAGGAAGACGGCCTGCGCCGGATCGAAGCGCACGGGCCGTTCCGCATCTCCGGCGACAAGGACATCATGCAGGCGCTGGACGCGCTGCTGCAGGCGTTCGTCGAGCAGCGCCGCATGAAGATCTCCGGCGCGTACCGGCCTTGTTACGAAGTGGTGGCCTGACCGCTGCGCCTCGTCGCCGGTGCAGGCTCAGGCCCGTGCCGGCGGCAGCCGTACCGTTGCGATGAAGCGCCCGTCCGCGGTGGCGACCTCCACGCCGCCGCGGCCTTCGGTGTAGGCCTCGATCTGCGCCAGCGAGGCGGGCAGGCCGACGTTGTGCCCGCGCGACGTGCCCGCCGGTTCCGGCGGCAGCGGATTCGAGATCACGATGACGGCGCCGCCGTCGTCGCGCGCTTCCACGCCGATGTCGATGTCGCCGCCGCCGGGCAGGCGCTCGATGCCGTGCTTGATCGCGTTCTCGACCAGCGGCTGCAGCGACAGCGACGGCACCCGCAGGTCCGGCATGGGGTCGGGCATGCGCCACTGCACGCGCAGGCGCTCGCGGAAGCGCAGCGATTCGATCTCCAGGTAGCGCCGGATCAGCGCGAATTCCTCGTCCAGCGCGATCTCGCGCGAGCCGCCGAGCGCGGCGCGGAACAGGTCGGCCAGGTCCAGCAGCAGTTCCTCGGCTTCGTCCGGCCGGCTGTGCACCAGCGCCGCGCCGGTATTGAGCGTGTTGAACAGGAAGTGCGGCCGGACGCGCGCCCGCAGCGCGGCGAGTTCGGCCTGCTTGGCGCGTACCGCGAGCTGGCGCAGGCGCCAGTGGTTCTGGAATGCGGCCAGCGCCAGCCAGCCGACGACCAGGGTGATGCCGGTCGCGCGCAGGAAGACGTCGTTCCGCGCCTGCGCGGGGATGCGCCAGACCTCGCCCAGCAGCAGGTCGCTGATCGCGAACACCGACCAGCAGCTCATCACCAGCAGCCCCAGCGCCAGCCATGCGATGCGCATCGGCCGGGTGTCGCGCAGCCGGTCGCGCAGCAGGTACAGCGCGCCGAGGGTCAGCAGCGCCACCCACTGCACCAGCAGCGACAGCAGGCCGAAGCGGACCCAGCGGCCCAGCGGCGGATCGCCGGCGAGCGTAAGGACGGCGGCCAGGCCTTCCGCGGCGACGACCACCCAGATCAGCACCCTGGCCTGCCACAGGCTGTCGAGCGGCGCGCCGACGGGCGCTGGATCGAGCGGAGCGGGGGCATGCGCGGGGCGAGTCATCGGCGCATGATGCCCGGGCCGGCGGCGCAGGGGCAGGGGGACCGCTCATGCGGCCGTGCCGGCCGCCCATCGGCCATCGTCTGGCCGCTCACCGGGACCGGGCCTAAGCTCGGTCCATCGATCCTGGAGGCGCAATGCGACCCATGCCCCTGCGAACCATGTTCCTGCGATCCGTGCCCCTGCGGGCCATGCCCATGAGGACTTTGTCCCGACTCGGGCCGCGCCCCGCCGCCATCCGCGGCCGACATGCCCGGACGGCCGGCTTCACGCTCATCGAGCTGATGATCGCCGTGTTCGTGATGGCGGTGGTCATCGCCATCTCGGTCCCGCTGTTCACCAACGTCGTCAACGCCAGCCGACTCACCAGCAACGCCAACGAACTGGTGGCCGCGATGCAGTCCGCCCGCGCGGAAGCCATCCGCCAGAACCGCCGGACCTCGCTCTGCGGCAGCGACGACGGCCTCAACTGCAGCAACACCACCCCGTGGCGCGGCTGGATCGTCTTCACCGATGCGAACGGCAACGGCCTCGTCGACGCCGGCGAACGCGTCCGCTCCGGCAACATCGAAGCGCCGTTGCAGGTCCTGCCCAGCGCCAACATCACCGGCGCCAACAACCGCATCCTGTTCCGCGCCGACGGCCTGGCCTACGGCAACGGCGGCATGCTGCTCGAGGCGAACCTCCGGGTCTGCCTGCCCACCTCCACTCCGCCGGAAAACGTGCGCGACGTGAACCTCGCCATGGGCGGTCGCGCGACCGTCCGTGCCGCCGTCAACGCCGCGGGCGCCTGTGCCGCACCGGGGAACACCTGATGGCCACCGCATCCGCCTCCCGTCGTCTTCGTGCCAATGCCCGGCGCCGCGCGCCCGCCCGCGGCGTCGGCCTCATCGAAGTGCTCGTCGCGGTGCTGGTGCTCGCGATCGGCCTGCTCGGCGTCGCCGCCAGGCAGGCCAGGGCCCTGCGCAACAGCCAGAGTTCGCTGGAACGCAGCCAGGGCGTGGTCCACGTCTACACCATCCTCGATGCGATGCGCGCCAACCCGGTCCAGGCCCGCGCCGGTGCCTACAACATCGGCATGACCTGCGTGGCCCCGGGCGGCGGCTCGCTGGTCTCCAACGACCTCAACGCCTGGATCACCGTGCTGCAGCAGAACCTCGGGCCCACCGCCTGCGGCCAGGTCAACTGCGTCGGGCCGATGTGCACGGTCTCCGTGCGCTGGGACGATTCCCGCGGTACCGCGGGTTCCGTCACCCAGACCTTCACCACCACCTCCCGGATATGAGCCGCATGCGCCCCTCTCCGCGTCGTCTCTCCGCGCGCCCCGCGCCCCGCGCCGCCGTCCGCGGTCTCAGCCTGATCGAGCTGATGATCGCGATGATGCTGGGCCTGCTGGTGGTGGCCAGCGCGAGCGCCATCTTCCTGTCGAACCGGCAGACCTACCGCGCCACCGAAGGGCTGGGGCGGGTGCAGGAAAGCGGCCGCATGGCCTTCGAGCTGATGGCCCGCGACCTGCGCGACGCCGGCGGCATGCCCTGCGGCAACGCCGATCGCACCCAGCCCATGAAGCTGGTCAACGTGCTGTCCAATCCCGCCTCACGGTGGTGGACCAACTGGAACGGCGGGGTGATCGGCTATGAAGCCGCGGCGCCCCTCGACAATCCCGCGAACCGGGTGGCCGGCACCGATGCCGTCGACCTGATGGCCGGCGACAGCACCAGCGCGGTGACGGTACGCGCCGACAACACCGGCGGCGCCACCATCCAGATCAACACGACCGCGCACGATTACCAGGCCGGCGACCTCGTCGTCGCCTGCGACTGGCAGCAGGCCTCGTTGTTCCAGGTCACCGGCCTGAGCGGCAGCGATCGCCTCGTCCACGCGCTGGGCGGCGGGTACGTCCCCGGCAACTGCAGCCCGGGCCTGGGCTACCGCAATCCGCCCAATTGCAGTTCGCCCGGGCAGGTCTACCAGTACGGCCCGACCGCGCCGGATCCCAATCGCGCCGCGACCCTCGTCCGCCTGCATGCGGCCCGCTGGTACGTCGGCACCACGGCGACCGGCCGCTCGCTCTTCCGCAGCATGGTGGTCAACGAGGGCGCCGGTCCGGTGGTCCGCAACCAGGAAATCGCGGAGGGCGTGAACAACATGCAGCTCCAGTACCTGATCGCGGGCGCGGCCAACTATGTCGACGCCACCGCGGTGGCCGCCAACGACTGGAGCGACGTCATCGCCGTGCGCGTCGTCCTCGACGTGCTGAGCAACGACCGCGCCGGCGTCGGTGGCGCCCAGCTCACCCGCCGCATCGCCCATACCGTCACGCTCCGGAACCGCCTGCAATGAACCGCCCCGCACGCCGTCCCGCCCCTCCGCATCGCCGCCGCGGCGCCACCCTGGTCGTGGTGCTGATCCTGCTGCTCGTCATGACCCTGCTCGGACTGGCCAGTCTGCGCGGCACGATGATCGAGGAACGCATGACCTCGAACCTGCTCGACCGCAGTCTGGGCTTCCAGGTCGCCGAGGCAGGCCTCCGCGAGGCCGAGGCCGCCCTCGATCCGATACCCGTGTTCCCGACCGCCGGCTGCAATGCCAACGGCATGTGCGCGCGGCCCGATCCCACCGCGGTGGAGCGCTGGGCCAACAGCGGCTTCACCGGCTGGCGCACGGGCACCGCTGCAGACGCCAACACCGATCCGCCGCGGTATTTCATCGAGGAAATGGGCGAAGGCCCGAACTGGCGCGACTGCGAGAAGCTGACCCCGATCCACCCGCTCTGCCTGACGTCGCGCTATCGCGTCACGTCCCGCAGCGAGCAGGCCGGGCGCGCCTCGGTCACGCTCCAGACCATCTACGCCGGCAAATAATCGTGAGGTTGCCGTGAACACTCCTGTCCGCACCGCCCCTTCCCGTCGTTCCCGCAAGAGCTGGCTGGCGCCGGTGCTCGCATGCATCGCGACGCTCGCCGGACTGCCGGTCCACGCCACGGTCTCGTTCCCCGACGTGCCGATGCAGACCAACCAGGGCGTGCCGCCGAACATCTGGTTCATCCTCGACGACTCCGGTTCGATGGGCGACACCAAGATGCCCGACACCGTCCCGGGCACCACGCCGAACCCGAACATCGCGCTGCAGACGTACACGCGCAACACCATCTACTACAACCCCAGCCGCAGCTACCTGCCCTGGCAGGGTGCCGACGGCACCTACCTCACCGACACGCCGTACAACGCGGTCTGGGGCAACACCGATCTGCTGACCAACGTCACCGACCTCAACACGGCGACGCAGACCTTCTACGTCCCGAACGTCGGCATCACCAACTACGGCGACACCACGCAGTACACGCGCTACCAGTTCCTCACCAACGGGACGGCGACGGTCTGCACCTGGAAGTTCACGGCGACGATCGGCTTCAACACCTGCATCAACAACGTCACCACCTTCACCTGGCCGGGCGGCATCGTCCGTACCCTGGCCCAGGAAAAGCAGAACTTCGCGACCTGGTACTCGTTCCACCGCACCCGCATCAAGGTCGCGAAGGCCGGCGCCAGCTACGCCTTCAACGACACCTCAATCTTCAACGCCGACAACGACTACCGCGTCGGCTTCACCACGATCTGGCAGACCAACGAGTTCCGCATCCCGGTCGGCAACAACGG
>JBQCJG010000257.1:0-6174 GCA_051952955.1 Lysobacteraceae bacterium
CGACCGAACCGCCGAGCGTGCCGAGCATCGCGCCGCCACCGCCGCCCAGCAGCGCCAGCGCCTTCGCGAAGAGGCCGGCGCCGGCCGCGCTGCCGCCGACGACCGCCGCGGCGGCGCTGGCCGGCGTGGCCGCCACGCCCAGGCCGCCGACCACGATGCCGGTGAAGGCGGCACCGGGCGCGGAAGCGCGGGCGAATTCGCCGAAACGGCGCAGCAGGTCGTCGCGCACCTGCTGTCGCGCGCGCGACAGGCGCTTGCGCACGGCCGCGTCGGTGATGCCCAGCAGCAGCGCCACCTGCTGCGAGCTCTGGCCTTCGCGATAGAACAGCACCAGGGTTTCGCGGCTGTCTTCGGGCAGCGAGGCGATGAGCTCCGCCGCCGCGGCCTCGCGTTCCTCGTCCAGCACGCGATGCATCGGCTGCGGGCCGGGATCGGCGGCCATCGCCATCGCCAGTTCGGCGTTGGGGCCGTCCAGCGGCCGGTCGCCCTGCCGGCGCAGATGGTCGCGGGCGAGGTTGCGCGCGATCTGGCGCATCCACGGCAGGAAACTGTCCGGGTTGTGCAGGCGGTCGAGGTGTTGCCAGGCGTTGAGGAACGCTTCCTGCGCCACGTCCTCGCTGGCCTGCACGTCGCGGGTGATCGCCAGCGCCACCGCGGTGACGGCGTTCTGGCAGGCGGCGACGATGCGCCCGTAGGCGGCGGCGTCCCCGGCCCGGGCGGCGGGCAGGGCCTCGCGGATCGTGGCGTCGGCGGAGAGGGACAGGGTCATGGGCGGCGATTCCGGGGAAGCATGATGCCAAGACGAAGCCGTGCGGCGGATGTGACCGGCCGCCGAACGGCCGTCGGTCGCGAACGGGTGCGCGCGGTCAACCGTGCGTCGCCCGATGCGTTGCCAGTGCCGTGCGGGCCGCCGGTCCGTTTCCGAACACGAGGATGCCCATGAAGCGCACCACCCTGCTCGCCCTCGGCCTGGCCATCGCCGGCGCCGCCCCCGTCCTGCTCGCCCAGACCGCGCCAGGCACCGCGCCGGCCGCTCGCCCCGCCGCCGGCCAGCCCGGCCATCATCCGAAGTTGGACGTCAACGGCGACGGCGTGATCGATCGCGCCGAAGCGGCCAAGTCGCCGCGTTTCGCCGGGATGTTCGACAAGCTCGACGCCAACCACGACGGCAGGCTCACCGCCGACGAACGCCCGCAGCATCGCGGTCGCGACGGTCGCGGCGGCGACCGGATGGCGAAGCTCGACGCCAACGGCGACGGTGCGATCGATCGCGCCGAGGCGGCGAAGGCGCCGCGCCTGGCGGAGCATTTCGACAAGCTCGACGTCAACCACGATGGCCGGATTTCCGCCGACGAGCGTCCGCAGCGCGGCCATCATGGCCGTGGCGGCGACCGCGGCCAGCGCATGGCGCAGCTCGACAGGAACGGCGACGGCAAGTTCAGCCGCGACGAACTGGCCGGCCACGAACGCGCGCTGTCGCACTTCGCCGAGATCGACGCGAACAAGGACGGCTTCGTCACCCGCGAGGAAATGAAGGCCTACCACCAGGCGCATCGCGGCGAACGCGGCCCGCGCGGTCCGCAGGGCGCGACGCCGCCGAAGCCCTGATCGCCCTGCCTGGCAGCGGATCGACGGCGAAGGTCGCGCGACCTTCGCCGTTTTGGCATCAGGGCCTGGCGGGACCGAGGATGTCCCAGCGATCGCCGTCGCGACGCACTTCCAGCCGGCGCGTGCGTTCGGTCGGCTTGTCGCCCGGTTGTCCGCCGGTGACGGTGACGTCGATCGCACCGCTGCCCGAGCCGTCGGTGCGGTAGTCGCGCACGGCGATCGTCAGCGCGCCTGCGGCATCGGTGCAGGCCGACTGCGGTGCCAGCGACCGGCCGTCGGCGGCCTTCAGCTGCGCCAGCACCGTCTGCGACGGATCGGCGCCGTCCACCGACAGGCAGACCTCCTTCGCATCGCGGGCGGCCTGCAGTGCCTGGTCGATCAGCAGTGCCGCGAGTGCGCTCGGGGTCGCGACCACGTAGCGCGCCTCGGCGCCGGTCGGCGCGAAGTATTCGGGCTTCGCCGGCGTGGCGTCGCCCGCCGCGGCGGCGGGCGTGCCCGATGCCGCGGCCGGTGCCGTCGGCGCGCCCGCGCGATGCCACGCCATCAGCCCGAACGCCAGCGCGATCGCGATGCCCAGCATCAGTCCGGCACGGATGCGGAACGCGCGGCGCCGCGCGACCGCGTCGAGGGTGTCGTCGCCGCGGCTCATGGTCGACACGTCGACATAGCGCGTGGGCGAGCGGCCGGAATCGAGCAGGCCGGCCTCGCGCAGGATCTGCCGCGCCTGCGGCTGGTCGTCGGACTTCACGACCCACACCGCGGGCTGCGGGCCTTCATTCGCGGATTCCCGATAGCTGAAGTTGCCGCGGCGCGCGCCCTTGTACGAACGGCCATTGGTGACGCGCACCTCGATGCCCTGTTCGCGCAGCAGTTCGGCGACGCGTTCGACGTTTTCCAGACGCGGACTGGAGAAGACCTGGCGCATGCGATCAGGCCTTCGGTGCGTCGACGGGAAGCACGCGGATCATGCCTTCCTGCGCGGTGCTGGCGACCAGCCGGCCGTCGAGGTCGTAGATCATGCCGCGGGCGAGGCCGCGCGCGTTCTGCGCGCTGGGGCTGTCGATCGAATACAGCAGCCACTCGTCCGCGCGGAACGGCCGGTGGAACCACATCGCGTGGTCCAGCGAGGCCATCTGCACGTTCGGCTGGTAATAGCTGATGCCGTGCGGGAACGTCGTGGTGCCGAGCAGGTGGAAGTCCGACGCATAGGCGAGCAGCGCGCGGTGCAGTTCGGCGGCGTCGCCGACCTTCTCGCTCAGTCGGAACCACACCTGCTGATACGGTGGGCGCTTGGGCGGGTTGAGGTCGTCGCGCGGATAGATCGGGCGGAATTCGAACGGGCCCATGCGGTTGAGCCAGCGCTGCACCTTGCTGGGCAGCGTCGCCAGGACGTCGGGCGGCGGCGGCGCGGGCGGCGCGATGTCCTCCGGCCGCGGCACCTCGGGCATCGAGATCTGGTGTTCCGGGCCGGGTTCGTGGATCTGGAACGAGGCCGCGAACACGAAGATCGGCTGCCCGTGCTGGATCGCCGTCACCCGGCGCACCGAGAAACTGCCGCCGTCGCGGGTGCGGTCGACTTCGTAGACGATCGGGGCGGTGATGTCGCCGGCGCGCAGGAAGTAGGCGTGCAGCGAATGCGCGGCGCGCGGGCCCTTGTCGGGATCGACCGCCGCCAGCGTGGCCTGCGCCGCGGACAGCGCCTGGCCCACCACCTGGCCGCCGAACACGTACTTGGTGCCGATGTCGCGGCTCTGGCCGCGGAACAGGTTGTCTTCCAGCCGCTCCAGCGACAGCAGTTCGATCAGTTCGGAGACGGGCGAGGTCATGGGCGTGCCGGAGGGGAGGTGCGGCGATTATAGGCGTCGCCTTCGCGTCCCACCCGGGCGTGCCGCTCCCGTCCGGTGCATGGGAGCCGCCAGCGCCGCGGCGGTACCCTCGGCCCGGCATCGTCGCGCGGGCCATGCTCCTTCCCCGGGGGCGGGATCATCCCGACCGCCCGGGCAAGGCACCTGCAGGCTGCAGGCGTCAGAAGCTCCGCGAGACGCCGGCGAACACGACCGGCACCGACTTCGTGTCGTCGTCCACCAGCGGGCTGTCGGTCAGCTTCTTCGGCAGCACGTCGACGTTGACGCCGAGGATGCCGGACCAGCGGTCGGCGATCGGAGCCAGCACCGTCACGCGCGCATGCGGGACGGAGGCGGCGTCCGGCTTGTAGGCCGGGACGCCGCGCGCCACTTCGGACGGCAGGATGCCGTAGTAGTAGTTCGCGTACTTGCTCGAGAGCATGGACACGCCCACGCCGGGGACCACGGCGACCGATCCGATCTGGAAGGGATAGCTGTAGTCGAGCGACAGGCTCTGGCCCTTGCTCTGGCCGCTGACGTCGGAGCGCAGCTCCAGTTCCAGCTCGCCGGCGGATTCCGAACGCAGGCTCGCGGCGATGCCGCCGTCCAGGCCGACGTTGCGGTTCTTCAGCAGGTCGCGGTCGATGCCGTGCGCGGCCAGCGCCTTGCGTCCGAAGTCCTTGCGGTCGACGCCGTCGAAGCTGAAGCCGACGAACGCGGACACCGAGAACGTGTCGTTGTCGTAGAACTTCCAGCCGGCCATGGTGCCCCGGACGTAGAAATGCTCGCCTTCGTGGGCGATGTACGGGAAGGGGATCACCTTGCTGCTTTCGCCGGCATAGAGCGGACTGCGGGCGGCGACGGCGATGCCGACGTTCCAGTCGTCGTCCTTCTTCTCGGCGTGGCACAGCAGAGGAGCGGCCAGCAACAGCGCGAGCGTGCCGGAGAGCAGGCGGGGGAGGGGGGAAGGCATGAAACAATCCTTTGTTGTTCGATGATGAAATCGATGGTTGAAGTGGATGCAACAAGAGGGACGACCGCATCCACGAGCCGCGTCCATGTTGCTCTGCGCAAAACGAGCCGGAGTCTAGGCGAGACCTCTCGGCGCACGCAACTTGGGGCGGCGGCGCGGTCCGGGAGGTCCGGAAAACGCGCGGAATCCCGGGTTTTTCCTGCATTTCCCGTGCGGCAGCCGCATCGATGACATCGTTTGCATGAACTCCGCGGGCGAAAAAGCGGCCTCGGGTCACGCTTGTCCGGGGCGAGGCGTTCAGGACCCGTTCCATTTCGCGATCACGATCCATGCGGCCCGGGACGGACTCCACCGATGGCCGCCATCGGCGGGACGCGTCCTTCGACGCGCTCGCGCACGACCCGCCCGCGGACGGCAGGGACGCTGCGTCGCGTGGATGCGCTCGTCGGCGCCCTGCCTGCGTGCGACCCTGTCGGCCCGTCCCGAGGTTCGATGCCATGACCACGCTCGTCGCCCCCCGCGTCCATGATCTCGGCGGATTCGAGGTCCGCCGCGCCGTGCCGTCGATCCAGGCCCGCAGCGTCGGCCCGTTCGTGTTCGTCGACCACATGGGTCCGGCCGTGTTCGCGCCGGGCCGCGGCATCGACATCCGCCCGCATCCGCACATCGGCCTGGCCACCGTGACCTTCCTGTGGGCCGGCCGCGTCGACCATCGCGATTCGCTGGGCAGCGAACAGACCATCGGCCCCGGCGACGTCAACTGGATGACCGCCGGCCGCGGCATCGTCCATTCCGAGCGCACGCCCGCATCGCTGCGTGCGGACGAGCACCCGCTGCACGGCCTGCAGACCTGGGTCGCGCTGCCGCGGGCGCACGAGGACACCGCGCCGGCCTTCCACCACCATCCCGCCGCGACGCTGCCCGTGCTCGACGTGCCTGGTGGCCGGCTGCGCGTCGTCGCCGGTCGCGGCTACGGCGAGGAAGCGCCGGTGCGCGTGTTCGCCGACACGCTGTACGTCGCGATCGATCTCGACGCCGACGGCGAGGTCGAACTCGATGCCGGCCACCGCGAACGCGCGCTGTACGTGCTCGACGGCGAGGCGCAGCTCGATGGCGCCGACCTGCCCGCGATGCACCTGGTCGTGCTCGACGACGGCGTGCGCCACCGCCTGCGCGCGAAGACGCCGCTGAAGGCGATGCTGCTGGGCGGCGAGCCGCTGGATGGCCCACGGCACCTGTGGTGGAACTTCGTGTCGTCGTCGAAGGACCGCATCGAGCAGGCGAAGGACGACTGGCGCGATGGCCGTTTCGATGCGGTGCCGGGCGAGAGCGAATTCATCCCGCTGCCGGTGCGGTGAAGCGGACGGTCAGCGCCACTTCCTCGCGTGGGTGCCGTAGGCGTGGCGCGTGATGTACGCGCTCAGTCCCGCGCCCGCCGCCTCGAGCCGCTGCATCTCCGCGACATGCCACGCACCGCTGCTCGCTGTCGTGAACGCGTAGTGCCAGCCGTTCGTGTAGCGCACGACGATGGCATCGGGCGCGATGTCGTACGCGCCGATCCCGGAGTTGCCGCTCAGATTCGCATAGGGCTGCATGCTGCGTCCTCCGGCGCGGGCGATGTCGACGGTCCCGCTGCCGGCCGGCGCAGCGGGACCGTCACGGCCGCAGCCGCTCCCCCGACACCGCGTCCATGATCCGCGCCCCGGGGAACAGCGGGCCGGGCTCGCGCTTCCGCGGGACCTGCACGGA
>JBQCJG010000258.1:0-16442 GCA_051952955.1 Lysobacteraceae bacterium
GGCAGCGCCGAGCAGCGCGACGCTCGGCAGGGAAACGCGGGTGTTTCGCATGGTCCTGTTCCTCGGATCCGGTGACATGAAAATTCCAGACATTGTCAGAAGCCGCGCGCCCGTTCGGGCGGCGGCGCGGCGTGCACGGGGTCGGCGACGGGCGGCAGTGCCGCCAGTTGCGCGGTCGAACGCTCCAGCGGCTGCGACGCGAGCTGGGCGAGATTGAGCGGAATGGCCTGCCGCGACGGCGAATCGAGATCGCCCTGCACGGCGAACACGGTGCCGGGCGCGCCGGCGACGACGTGATCGACGCGCGACAGCCCGGCGGCACGGGTCGCCACCAGCAGCGAACCGGCGGCACGGGCGCGGGCGTCGTCGCCGTCGAGGCCCGGCAGCGCGCCGAGCGCGTCCCAGGCGGTGCGGAAGCGGCCGTGCTCCGGGTGCGCAGGGTCGGCCACGGTCCCGGCCTGCCCCGGCGTCGCCGACGCGGCGCGCGCCTGCGGGCCGACGCTCATCAGCTTGTCGAGGCCGTCGCCGTTGCGGGTGATGTCGTGGATGCGGTCGTAGTTGCTGACGCCGCTGGCGTCGCGGTAGGCGCGTCCGCCCACCATCGCCTCGCGGGCGCTGTTGAAGCCGACGACATGCGCGGCCTTGAGGAAACCGGCGACCCGCGCGGGCTTTTCGTCGTCGCCGAGGAAGCCCTGCTCGCGGGCGCGGGCGTAGTCGCGCTCGGCGTTCGCGCGGAAGGCGCGGTCCTGCAGGTCGGGCGAGGCCTTGTAGGCGTCGAGGCTGAGGCCCGGCTTCCAGTTGGCCGGGTCCTGCAGGAAATCGGTCATGGCGCCGGTGCGCGCCCACGTCCACTCCGACCGCTGGCCGCTCATGGCCCGGTCGAGCTTGTCCTGATCGAGATAGCCGGCCGCGGCGAGGAAGGCGGCGCCGGCCTTGTAGCGACCCGTGAAGCCCAGGCGATCGGTGGCGTCGAGGTCGCCGCCGCGGCTTTCGCTGAGCACGACGGACGCTACCAGTCGTCGCGTGGTCGCGTCATCGAGCGACGCGATGTTCCCCGCGTCCCAGGCGTCGGCAGTGGCCACTGCCTTCTGTCGAATATCAGCCATCCACCGATCTCCAATGGATATTCAACGGTCGAATTGTTCAGCGATGCCGGGCGTGCCGGCGGCGCAGCGATGTGATGCATCGACCGGGTCGATGCCGTACCGAAACCGGAGTCCTCCGCTTTCCACGAGGCACCGGCGCAGGACGCCGGCGGGTCCGGACCGCGGGACGTTCCCGGCGGCAGGCCGGCGGGAACGGCCTGACACGGCCGCAGCGGGCAGGCTAGCAAGTCCCTTACCCGGAGGAAAGTGCCCGCGCCCGGCGCTGCCCGGGCATGCACGATGCAACGTCCCTCCCGGCGCTGGCAGGCCCTAGACTGCCCTGCCCCGTACCGGACCGTCCCGCCGATGAAAAGCGCCGGCATCGCCCTGATTTCCGCCGTCGGCCTGGTGACCGGCATCCTGCTCTACCAGGCGCTCAAGCCCTCGCCCCTGCATGCGCCGGACCCGGCCATCGTCAAGGCCGAGGTCGACCGGCTGGAGGCGGAAGCCCGGCGCGCGCATCCCGGCATGGCGCCCAGCGATGCGATGAAGGAAGTCGCGATGCGCCAGGCCCGGGAGGCCATGGCCCAGGGCGACGCCAGGACCCGCGCCCAGAAGGCCGCCGGCATCTTCTTCGGCGCCTACGTCATGAACACCCGCGCCCGCCCGGCCTGGTGCCGCCAGCGCGGGGTCGACCTCGCCCCGTTCGCGGACGCCTACACCCGCGTCCACCGGGACGAGCTGGCACGGACGCAGGCGATCTTCGCCGAGGCCGGCCTGAAGCCGGACACCTTCGTCGGCCCGCTCGAGACGCAGTTCGTGCCGATGGTCGAACAGGACATGCGCGACTTCGCCAACGGCGCCGGCGTGCCGCTCGACAAGGCCTGCTTGCTGTTCAACGAAAAGGCCGAGCAGATCGCGCAGGTCATCGTGGTCCCGCAGGAAGTGCGGCAGGCCCTGTTCGCCGCGCGCTGAGCGCGCGAAGTCGCTACCGACGATGCGGACCCGGCACGACGGGTTCGCGGCCCGGCGCGGTTTGCTGCGATCATGCCCGGGTTGCTCCCACCGTCTGGCTCCCATGCGCCGCTTCCGTCCCGCCTTCGTCGCCTGCTGTCTCGTCCTGCTCGCCGCCTGCGGCAGTCCCACGCGTCCGGCCCCGCCGCCGGCGGTCGTGACCCCGCCGCCCGCACCGAAGCCGGTGAAGATCCGCATCGGCCTCGCCCTCGGCGGCGGCGCGGCCAAGGGCTTCGCCCACATCGGCGTGATCAAGATGCTGGAAGCGAACGGCTTCAAGCCCGAGGTCGTGTCCGGCACCAGCGCCGGCAGCGTGGTCGGCGCGCTCTACGCCAGCGGCATGAACGTGTTCCAGATGCAGGAAAGCGCGGTCGCGCTGGACGAAGCGGAGATCCGCGACGTCACCCTGTTCAACGGCGGCCTGATCCAGGGCCAGAAGCTGCAGGACTACGTCAACCGCATGGTCGGCAACCGTCCGTTCGAGAAACTCGCCCTGCCCTTCGCCGCGGTGTCGACGAAGCTGGAGACCGGCGACCGCATGGTGTTCGCGCGCGGCAACGTCGGCCAGGCGGTGCGCGCCTCGTGCAGCATCCCCGGCGTGTTCGAACCGGTGAAGATCGGCGACGTGCATTACGTCGACGGCGGCGTGGTCAGCCCGGTGCCGGTGGACGCCGCGCGCCAGCTCGGCGCCGACTTCGTCATCGCCGTCGACATCTCCACGAAGACCACCGGCGCCACGCCGAAGAACATGCTCGGCGTGGTCAACCAGTCGATCACGATCATGGGCCAGCGCCTGGGCGCGCAGGAAATGACCCGCGCCGACGTGGTGATCCGGCCGAAGGTCAACGACATCGGCGCCGCCGATTTCGAGCAGCGCGGTCGCGCGATCCTGGAGGGCGAGAAGGCCGCGCTGGCGGCGATCCCGCAGATCCGCGCGAAGCTGGCGCAATTGCGCGCCACGCGCGAGCGCGCCGAAGCCGATCGCCTCGCCCGCGAGCGCGCCGCCGAGGACGCGAAGCGGCCGAAGTGCGAGAAGCCCGGCATGATCGGGGGCCTGTTCGGCAAGGACGGGAAGTGCGTGCCGGCATCGAACCGCTGACGGGGCAGCATCCGCCCTCATGAAGGAAGAAGGGCCGGCGATGCCGGCCCTTCCGTCCTGCGTGCGATGCGCGGACCCGGGATCAGTGCGTGTCGAGCACCGGCTGGAACAGCGCGGCCTGCAGCACCGCCGTGGCGCTGCAGCTCGCCACCGTCAGCGAGGCCAGATCCCCCTTGCGGCGCAGCAGGTCGCCGAAGTTGCGCGTCGGCACCGCCCACGGCTGGATCGGATCGTCCTTCGGGAACGTCGACGGCGAGGACAGCGTGCCCGTGCCGGTCAGGAACTTCGACAGGTCGCTGGCCACGTTCGGCAGGCGCGGCGCGACATGCACGAACGACGTTTCCGGCGTCGACCCCGACGGGAAGGCCACGGACGGATTGCCGTTGTAGCGGGTTTCGCCGCCATGGCAGGCATCGCAGGTGCCCAGCGAGTACTTGTGGCGCGCCTCGGGATCGACGATGCCGGGCGCGTTCCACACGCCGCTGTCGGCCACCGAGAAGTTGAACGTCGATCCGGTGACCCACGACGGCGTGACGTTGTAGGTGCCGTTGAGGATGGCCAGCGTGTTGCTGTTGATGAAGTTCGCCAGCGCCGTGGTGTTGCGGAAGGTGTGGTGCGGCGTCTTCTTCGTGGTGACGAGGTGCAGCTGGTTGTCGGCCTGCAGGTTGAACTCGCGCAGCTCCCAGGGATCGCCGCTGCCGATCGGCGGGATCGCGATCGCCTCCGCACGCTCGTCGGACAGCGATGCGCTCCGCGCGGCTTCCAGCGATCCTCCGCCTCCGCCATATCCCGTGTTCGCGAGCGAGATCTCGTTGGTGCGGATCTGGCTGATCGCGCTGCCGTTGGGCCGGCCCGGCGCGACGCCCGCGCCGGTGAACTGGCTGGTGATCGCCTGCAGCGCGCTGTTGTACGCCGGGCTGCCGAGGGCCAGTCCGGTCAGCGCCCCCCACTGCTGGGCGTAGCTGCGGACGGCCGGGCACTGCCGGATCGGCACGCGGTATTCGAGGATGACGGTGAAATCCATCTTCGAGCAGCCGCCGTTGGCGTTGCGGTCGACCACACCGAACACGAAGCGGCCCTCGCCCGCATCGACCGCCCTGGCGCTGCCTCCGCCGTAGGGCGACGTGCTCATCGACCCGTTGCGCAGGTCGAGGCGGTTGACGATCGCCAGCAGGCGCATCGGCGCGCGGTCGAGATCGAGCTTGCCCGCGATCCGCGGCCACGCGTTGAGCACCTTCGTGTTGATCTTCGTGCGCGCCGGCACCGGATAGCCGTTGATCGTGGCGTTGGTGTTCCAGGTCTGCAGCCAGTTCTCCACGAACACCGCCGGGTCGACGCCCGTGGCCGACTGGTTCGCCATGTTGGTCATCAGCGTCTTGAACGTCCACGCGCCGTTCGGATTGCCGTAGTTGCCGCAGATGTCGAACGTGCGGGTCGGATCGCGCACCACGGACAGGTCGGTGATCATCAGCGTCTTGCCCGGATCGAAGCCGGGCATCACGGGCGGCATGATCACGTTCGGACGCAGCTTCGGCGTGAGCGACTTGTCGCGCGCCAGCTGGAGTTCCTCCGGATCGAGGAAGGCGAACCTCTCCTCGCCGATCCATTGGCGCCCCGCGAAGGCGTCGTAGGTCTCGAGCTTGGCCTCGGCGATCTCGCGACGTCGCAGTTCCTGTTCTTCCTTGAACAGATCGAAGTCGAAATCGATCATCGCCGCGTACTTGTCGGGCTCCTTCCCGTCGCGCTTGAGGGCGTACTCGCGCTTCTCGTCGACCGCGAAGTAGACGACGTCGCCCAGTTCCTCCGCGTTGCGGTAGCGCACGGCGAGCCGCGCGTTGCCTTCGGGATCGCCGGCCCGTTCCATCGGCGTCAGCTCGACCTCGGTGGGGATCGGCACGGGCTCGGCGACCGGCTCCTCGCCCTCCAGTGCCTTGGCGCCGAAGTCGGCGACGGCCGCGGGCGCCGCGGCGGCGTCCTTCGATGCGGCCTGCGCGTCGACGGCGGCGAGCGAGGCCGCCCCGGTGTCGGTGGATGCGCTCCACGGCGGGTCGCAGGCGGTCAGCCCGCAGGACAGGACGAGGAAGGATGTGGCGTGCAACAGCTTCGATGGCCCGATCCGGGCCGAGTGACCATGACGCATGGGCTTCACTCCTTGTGAATGCGATGGTGTACCGGAGCACCGCGATCCTTCCGGACCGATTCCTTCGAGAAGGTCCTTCGCGATCGATCCTTCATGGATCGTGCGCCCCCGGGATGGCTGCACGCGTCCGGATCCTGCAGGTGCGTGCACTGCGTCCATTCGCGGAACGGCCCGCATCGCGGACATCCGCAGGTCGAAAAAGGCCGGAAAAATCCGGCCTTTTTCGAAAGCTATCGATTTCCTGCCCGGGATAGTCCGGCACGATCGACTGCGCGGTCGCGACGCCGACCCCGGCTTTGCCCGCGATCTGGTTCCGACGTCCTGCCGCGTCGCACGACCGCGCTCAGAGCTCGGTCATGCCGCCATCGACGGTGTATTCCGAACCCGTCACGAACGAGGCATCGTCCGAGAGCAGGAACGCCGCCACCGCCGCCACTTCCTCCGGCGTGCCGAAACGCCCCAGCGGCACCTGCGCCAGCACCGAGGCGCCGAATTCCTGCTGCGCCTCGGCCGGCATGCCGGTGCGCTCGAAGAAGTTGGTCGCGATCGGGCCCGGGCTGACCGCATTGACGCGGATGCCGCGCGGCGCCAGTTCGCGGGCCAGACTGCGCACCAGCGTCCGCACCGCGCCCTTGGTCGAGCTGTAGATCGCCGCGGCGGGCAACCCGACGTTGCGCGCGACCGACGTGTTGAGCAGCAGCGCCGCGCCCTCGGGCAACAGCGGCGCCAGCGCCTTCGCCTGCAGCAGCGGGGCGCGCACGTTGACCGCATACTGGGCGTCGAACTCGTCGGCGCTCACGTCCTCCAGCGGCTGGAAGCGGCCGAAGCCGGCGTTGAAGAACGCGCCGTCGAGCCGGTCGATGCCATGGGCCTTCAGCGCGTCCACGAGGGCCTGCGCCGAGGCGGGATCGGCGGCATCGTTCCGGAGGTAAACGGTGCCGTCGCCGAGCACCGCGCGGGCGCGCTCGATGCTGGCGTCGCGCGACCCGGTGACGATGACCCGGGCGCCTTCCTGCAGGAGGCGACGGGCGGTGGCCAGACCGATGCCGCTGGTGCCGCCGGTGACGAGGACAGTGCGATCGTTGAAACGGTTCATGGGGTGTCTCCTGTGGCGAAAGGGTGACGGCGCGGTGCGGCTGCGAAGGGAATGCAGATCGGCTTGCCGGCCGGGTGGGCACACCTTAGGCTGTCGGAAAAGACAAGGAAATTCGCAAAATGCGCAAGCCGGCCTTGCATGAAAGCACAGAGGGCGCGCCGCGCGCCCAGCTCGCCTGGGACGATCTGCAGACCGTGCTCGCGGTCGCGCGCAGCGGCAGCCTCAGCGGTGCCGCACGGTCGCTGGGGATCGAGCACTCGACCGTGTTCCGCAGGCTGGAGGACATCGAGCGTCGGCTGGGCACCGCGCTGTTCGAACGCTCGCGGACCGGTTATCTCGCCAATGCGCACGGCGAAGCGGTCGCGGAGGCCGCGAAGGTGATGGAGGCCGCCGCGATCGGCGCGGAACGCCGGGTGCTGGGCGCCGACGCGCGCCTCACCGGCACGGTGCGGATCGCGACCAGCGAAATGCTCGGGGCCTACCTGCTGCCGCGGCTGCTGGAGGCGTTCCTGGAAACGCATCCGGAGATCGAGGTGGAGGTCGACATCTCCAATCGCCACGTCGATCTCGCGCGGCGCGAAGCGGACCTGGCGCTGCGCGCGACGCGGGTGCCGCCGGACACGCTGGTCGCGCACCGGATCGGCGAGGTCGCCAGCGCCCTGTACGGAACGCCGGCGCTGCTGCACCGCTTCGGCGCGCCGCCGCCGCTGGAGGCGGTGCCGTGGGTGGGCTTCGGCGAAGGCATGGCCGACGTCCTGCAGGCGCGCTGGCTGCGCGAGCGGATGCCGCAGGTGCGGCCGCGGCTGCGCATGGACTCCTTCGTCGCCATCCTGCAGACCGCGGCGCTGGGCGCGGGCGTCGCCGCCCTGCCGGTGTTCGCCGCCTCGCAGGAGCCGCGGCTGGTCAGAATCAGCGAGGTGATCGAAGCGCCGCGGATGCCGGTGTGGCTGCTGACCCATCCCGACGTGCGCGGCAACGCCCGCGTCCGCGCGCTGCAGCGGCACATCGCCGACCAGACGCCGGCGCTGCTCGACAGACTGCTGTGCGACGGCAGCGTGTGCGACCGGATGGTCCCGCCGCCACGGCCTCGACCCTCGACCCGACGACGCGCCGCGGACATGACCGGATCATGATCGGACAAGGAAAAGGGCCGGCATGGCCGGCCCTTTTCCGATGGAGCATCGCGACGGGAGCATCGAAGCACCGCGATCGGACTTCGCCGCAGGACGCCGCGGCGAGTCGAGCGCGGCGCGGCCGGGCGCGTCAGGAACGCGCGCCGCGATGCCGCCCCTGGCCCTGCCCGCGGCCCTGTTCGGACGTCTTCTGGCCGGTGTGCGCATGCGCGTGCGCGCCGCGATCGGCGGGCTTGCCGTGCGCGCGGTGCGCGGGCTTGCGCGGCGGACGCTGGCCGCCCGGGCGCTGGCCCTGCGGACGCGGCGCGCCGCTGCGCGGGGCGCCCGGCGCGTTGGCGTCGAGGCGGATCGGGCGGCTGGGCTCGAAGCCGTCGACCGGCTCCAGCGCGATGTCCGACTTGAGCACGCGCTGGATCTGGCGCAACAGCGGCGCTTCGTCCGGCGAGACCAGCGAGATCGCCTCGCCCTGCGCGCCGTTGCGGCCAGTGCGGCCGATGCGGTGCACGTAGTCCTCGGCGACCATCGGCAGGTCGTGGTTGATGACCAGCGGCAGGTTCGGGATGTCGAGGCCGCGGGCGGCCACGTCGGTGGCGACCAGGATGCGCGCCTTGCCGGACTTGAACTGGTTGAGCGCCTTCTGCCGCGCGGCCTGGCTCTTGTTGCCGTGGATCGCCAGCGCCGGCAGGCCCGCGGCTTCCAGCTGCTCCGCCAGGCGGTTGCAGCCGTGCTTGGTCTTGCCGAACACGAGGACCTGTTCGGTGTGGCGCGCGGTGAGGATGTCGATCAGCAGGTCGCGCTTGCGCGAACCATCGACCGGATGCGCGCGGTGCGCGATCGTCGCCGCGACCGCATTCTGCGCCGCGACCTGCACCTGCTTCGGGTCGCGCATGAATTCCAGCGCGAGCTGCTTGATGCGCGGCTCGAACGTGGCCGAGAACAGCAGCGTCTGCCGCTCGGCCGGGACGCGGGCGAGGATGCGCTTCATCGCCGGCAGGAAGCCCATGTCGAGCATGCGGTCGGCTTCGTCGAGGATCAGCACTTCGACCGCGTCGAGCTTGGCGCTGCCCTGCTGCATGTGGTCGATCAGGCGGCCCGGCGTGGCGACGAGGATGTCGACGCCGCGACGCAGGTTGTCGACCTGCGGGCCCATGCCGGCGCCGCCGAAGATCGTGGTGACGTTGAGGCGGGCGTACTTGCCGTAGGCGCGCAGGCTGTCGGCGACCTGTACCGCGAGCTCGCGGGTGGGCACCAGGATCAGCGCGCGCGGCTTGCGCGGGCCGGTGGCCGGCTTGGCGCCGGCGGTCAGGCGCTGCAGCAGCGGCAGGCCGAACGCGGCGGTCTTGCCGGTGCCGGTCTGGGCACCGCCGAGGACGTCCTCGCCGGCCAGCACCAGCGGGATCGCTTCGGCCTGGATGGGGGTGGGCACGGTGTAACCGGTGTCGGCCAACGCGCGCAGCAGCGCGGGCGCGAGCCCGAGCGTTTCGAAAGTCATGATGATGCTCCGGACATCCACGAAGGGATGCGTCTGTCACTCGGAGCTTTCCGACCGCGCTGCGAGCTGGAGAAAACGACGCGCCGGACGGCGGATCGTGTTCGCGCGACGAAAGACGTGCGGAGCGCGCGGGCCGGGCAGGCGCGGAGGCGGTGCCGGAGAGCCCGCGGCGACGAGGGAAAACGGACCCGCCGTGCGCGAAACGGGGCGGATGCTACGCGAAAACCGCAGGTTCCGCCAGCAAATGCCTGTCTGGACTGCGGTTTTTCCTGAACGACGGTGCGCGGACGTCCCGCGCCCGCCGCGCAGAGGCGCTCAGACGTCGAGCGCCAGCCCCGGCCGCGCCAACGTGGCGGTGATGCCGAACTCCTCGCCGATCTCCCCTGCCAGCGCCTCGCGGGCCTTGTCCTCGCCGTGGACCAGCACCAGCGGCGGATGGCCCGCGAACTGGCCGTACCACTCGATCAGCCCGTGCTGGTCGGTGTGCGCCGACAGGCCGCCGACGGTGTGGCGCTTCGCGTTGACGCGCACGTCGTGGCCGTGGATGCGCACCCACGGCGCGCCGTCGACGATGCGCCGGCCCAGCGTGCCCTCGGCCTGGTAGCCGACGAACACGATGTGCGTCTGCTTGCGGTGCAGGCGGTGTTTCATGTGGTGCAGGATCCGGCCGGCGTTGGCCATGCCCGAACCCGCGATCACGATCAGCCCGCGCTCGACGTGGTTGATCGCCATCGACTCGTCGACGGTCTCGGTGATGCGCAGGTTCGGCAGCCGGAACGGGTTCGGCCGCGACCGCCAGACCGCCTGCGCGTCGGCGTCGACCAGGTCGTGGTGGCGGTCGTAGACCTCGACCACCTTCGACGCCATCGGGCTGACGAGGAAGATCTGCCAGCGCGACAGCTTCCAGTCGTCCCAGTGCCGCGCGAACCAGTACAGCAGTTCCTGGCTGCGGCCGACGGCGAAGGCCGGGATCAGCACCGCCCCGCCCTGGTGCCAGGCATCGTCGAGGATCTCGCCCAGTTCCTGGATGGTCTCGGCGCGATCGCGGTGCAGGCGGTCGCCGTAGGTCGACTCCATCAGCACGAGGTCGGCGCGGTCGATCGCCGCCGGATCGCGCAGGATCGGCGTGCCCTTCGGACCGAGGTCGCCGGAGAACACCAGCTTGCGGTCGTCGGCCCACAGCTCGACGCTGCTCGACCCGAGGATGTGGCCCGCATCGCGGAAGGCGATCGCGACGCCGGGAAAGAGTTCGCTGCGGGCGTCGTACGGCAGCGGCCGCACCTGGCGCAGCGCGTCGCGGACGTCGTCGCGGGTGTAGAGCGGCACGGCCTCGGGCTGGCCGCGGTGGCGATCGCGATTGGCGCGCGCGGCTTCGCTTTCGGCGATGCCCGCGGCGTCCAGCAGCATGATCGGCATCAGGTCGGCGGTGGCCTGCTGGGCGAAGATCGGCCCGCGGAAGCCGCGCTGCACCAGCAGCGGGATGCGCCCGATGTGGTCGATGTGCGCGTGGCTGACGATCAGCGCGTCGAGATCCGACGGTTCGAACGGGAACGGCTCGGCGTTGCGGGCCTCGGCCTGCGGACTGCCCTGGATCATCCCGCAGTCGAGCAGCAGGCGCCTGCCGGCCGCTTCGACCAGGTGCAGCGAACCGGTGACCTCGCCGGCGGCGCCGTGGAAGGTGACGCGCATCGTGCCTGCTCCGTGATGCGGAATCGCCACCTTCGCCGAAGACGTGCCGCCTCACAAGGGGAAGGCCCGCGCGGGCGGGCCTTCCGGAGGGTGCACGGGTGCGGGAAACGCCGGCGTTACGGCCGACCCGGCGTCCGGCAGCAGCGGCCGTAGGCCACGCCCTGGACCGCACCGCTGCCCTGGTTGGCGAACGCACAGAACTGCGTTTCCGAATCCGACAGGAAGCGGCTGGTGACGACGCGACCGCCGAAGTCGCTCGCGCTGCAGCCACCGCCGGTCATCACGTAGCCCGAGGGGCAGGTCGGCGAGACCACGGTGCCGACGGCACCGGCGTTGATCGCCGCGGGCAGCGAGCTGACGTCGGTGCAGTCCAGCGCCGTCGCCTGCGGGTGGATGTAGTAGCCGACAAGATCGGCGACCAGTTGCGTGTCGGCGAAGGTGTAGACGCTGAGGTCCTGGCTGGCGTCGTCCTGGTTGAGCTTGACCACGGCCAGGTTGCCGCGGATGTCGCCGGCGGTGTAGTTGACCGTCGCCGCCAGCGGCTTCGCTGCGCCGAACGGATACGCGGTGATGTAGCCGGCCGCGTTCGGGGTGACCACGGTGAAGTTGATCACGGCCGCCGCGAACGGGCCTGCGGCGCCGACACCGCAGTCGGTGGTGTCGCCGCCTTGGGCGGCGTAGTTGGCGGTCTCGGACACGTCGAAGCTGCGGGTGCCGTTGGCCGGGATCGCGCCGCCGGCAACGCGGGTGTCGATGATGCGGCAGGGCGTGACCGGCACGAACACGAGGTCGTTCGCGATCTCGCCCAGCGCCTTGGTCGGACGGCGCAGCGCACCGCTGTTGACCGCGGCGATGAGGTTGCCCGAGGCGCTGCGGCCGCGGCTGTCGATCAGGAAGGCGTCGTTCATGGCCTGGAACGTCGGAGCCCTGGCGGCCACGCCGAGGCTGCCGAGCGAGGCCTTCGCGAAGATCGGCCGCATGTCCGACGCCCATTCGCGGACATCGGCGCCGTAGACGCGCTGCACGTGGACGCCCCACTTGAGCACGATCTGGCGAACGAGTTCGCCACGGAGGGTATGCGGCTTGCCGGCGGCAGCGGCGGAACCGGAGAACAGGACGGAGAGCACGCAGGCCAGGACGGCCGCGACGACAGGACGGAACTTCACGATGGACATCTCCACGAGGAGGAGGATGGGCCGCCCGTCCCCCCGGGCGGCATGGGGCCGCCTATGGTGCCGCATCCGCATGACGAAAGTGAGATCGCCGTCGCCGGCACGCCCGCCGGACGCGGAAAGGCCCGCTTGCGCGGGCCTTTCCGGAGCGAACGATCGGCGGCTCCGCCGTGGATCAGCGGCCCGGGACGCGGCAGCAGGTGCGCGAGGCGCGCAGTTCGGCGGCCGAGGCGCCGTTGTTGAGTGCCGAACAGGCGCCGGCGTGGTTGAACACGATCGGCATCTGCCAGCTGCCCGCCTCGCAGTTGGTGGCGGTCGCGGTGTAGCCGGCCGCGCAGGCCGGCGCATAGGCATTGCTCGTGGCACCGGCGGCGACGCTGACGATGGTGTTGGCGGTATCCACGCACTGCAGCGCCGTCGGGGCCGGATTGATGTAGTAGCCCACGATGTCGGCGACCACGTGGGTCTGGGCATACGAGTAGATGGTCATTTCGTTCGTGGCCGTGGTCTGGTCGAGCTGGACGACCGCGAAGTTGCCGCGGATGTCGCCGGCGGTGTAGTTCACCGTCGCCGCCAGCGGCTTGGTGGTGCCGTACGGATAGGCGGTGATGTAGCCGGCGGCGGACGGCGTGACCACGGTGAAGTTGATCGCGGCCGCGGCGAAGGACCCCGCGGCGCCGACGCCGCCGCAGTTGGACGAATCGCCGCCCTGGAACGAATAGTTGGTGACGGACGTCACGTCGACGTTCAACGTGCCGTTCGCGGCGATCGGCGTGCCGGGCACGCGGGTGTCGAGGATGCGGCAGGGCGTGACCGGCACGTACACCAGGTCGCCGGCGGCATCGCCGAGCGCCTTGGCAACCTTGTCGCCATTTGCGGCGGAGGAGGCGGCCAGCGGCGAGGGCGACGCGCCGGGCTTGCCGGCAACGCCGAGCAGTTCGTCGTTCATCTGCTCGAACGTCTTGGCGTCGGCGGCGCGGCGCAGGGACTCGATCGGCGACTTCGCGAAGACCGCGCCCATGTTGCCGGCCCAGCGGCCGACGTCGGACTTGTAGGCTTCCTGCACGTGGCCGCCCCACTTGAGGACGATCCGGCGCACCAGCTCGCCACGCTCGGAGCGAGCGGAGGATCCTGCGGCGAAGGCGTCCGGGCCGATGACGAGAGCGGGAAGCGCGAGCGCGAGGCAGGCGGCGAACAGGTGCGTTGCTTTCACGGGGATTCCTCTGGACATGATGATGGCGGAGCGGAACGCGGCGATTCTGGATGGCGGCCGGTCCCACCTGCAAGGAACGCAAGCCGGCCCTCGGAAGGGACACGGCGCATGACCTTCGACACCGGACCGGACGCGCCACCGGCGCTAGAGTCGCCGCACGCGCCCCGACCGGGGCGACCCCTCGCCATGCCCGTCCGGGCCGGAGACTCCGTGAACGCTCGTCCATCCGCTTCCACCCCACCCCGCCTGCTCCTGCTTTCGGCCGCGGTCGCGGTCGCCGTTTCCGGCATCGCGCTGTTCGGCGCCGATCCCGCGCACGCGGCCAAGGCCGCCGGCGCGGCGCCGATGCTCGACACCGCCAAGCTGCCGCCCTACAACCAGTTCAAGGCGACCGACGTCGACGCCGCGAAGCAGGTCTGCAACGACTTCGGCGGCTACGTCAACGGCAAGTGGCTGGCCTCGAACCCGATCCCGGGCGACCGCACCTCCTGGGGCGCCTTCGAGATGCTGGCCGAGCGCTCGCTGGCCGTGCAGCACCAGTTGGTCGAGCGCGCCGCCGCCGACCGCAACGCCACCGGCGTCGAGAAGCTGGTCGGCGACTTCTGGGCCACCGGCATGGACGAGGCGAAGATCAACGCCCAGGGCATCACCCCGCTCAAGAGCCGGCTGGCCGAGATCGACGCGCTGACCGACGGCGCCTCGATCGCCCAGTACCTGCGCACCAGCGCCGCCAAGGGCGAGAACGCGCTGTTCGGCTTCGGCCCCAGCCCGGACTTCAAGAACTCGTCGGTCAACATCGCCTACGCCTTCCAGGGCGGCCTGGGCCTGCCGGACAAGGCCTACTACTTCGACGCCGACAAGAAGGACAAGCTCGAGGCCTACGAGAAGCACGTCGCCAAGGTGCTGGAGCTGTCGGGCATCCCGGCCGCCGACGCCGCGCAGCAGGCGAAGGCCGTGGTCGCGTTCGAGACCCGCCTGGCCGGCGTGTCGAAGTCCAGCGAGGAACTGTCCCGCGACGCCGCGCTGTCCTACAACCCGGTGACCCCGGCCGAGGCCGACAGGCTGGTGCCGAACTTCCCGTGGACGAAGTTCTTCGAATCGCAGGGCGTCGCGGTGCCGAAGATGTTCTCGCTGGCGATCCCCGCCTTCCACCAGGAAGTCGGCAAGATGCTGGGCGACACCCCGGCCGCCACCTGGAAGAGCTACCTGCGCTTCCACACCGTCGACGGCGCCTCGCCGTTCCTCAGCGCGCCGTTCGTGCAGGAGAACTTCGACTTCTACAGCCGCGCCATGCGCGGGCAGAAGGAAATGAAGCCGCGCTGGAAGCGCGTGCTGGGCACGATCGAGGGCGAGGCCGGCGAAGCGCTGGGCCAGCTCTACGTGAAGGCCGCCTTCCCGGCCGAATCCAAGGTGCGGATGGAGCAGCTCGTGCAGAACCTGCGCGGCGCGCTCAAGGTCCGCATCGAACAGCTGTCGTGGATGAGCCCGGAGACCAAGCAGAAGGCGCTGGAGAAGTGGGCGTCGTTCACGCCGAAGATCGGCTACCCGGACAAGTGGCGCGATTGGTCGGGCCTGAAGACCTCGCGCACCAGCTACCTCGACAACATCCTGGCCGGCAACGCGTTCAACTACCGCGTCGAGCTGGCGAAGATCGGCCAGCCGGTGGACAAGACCGAGTGGGGCATGAGCCCGCAGACGGTCAACGCCTACTACAACCCGCAGCAGAACGAGATCGTGTTCCCGGCGGCGATCCTGCAGCCGCCGTTCTTCGATCCCAAGGCCGACGATCCGGTCAACTACGGCGGCATCGGTGCGGTCATCGGCCATGAAATGATCCACGGCTACGACGACCAAGGCAGCCGCTTCGGGCCCACCGGCAACTTCGAGAACTGGTGGACCGACGCCGACGCCAAGGGCTTCTCGGCGCTCACCGACAAGCTGATCGCGCAGTTCGACGGCTACGAGGCCGCGCCGGGCAAGCACGTCAACGGCAAGCTGACGCTGGGCGAGAACATCGCCGACCTGGGCGGCATCAACGTCGCCTACGACGCGATGCGCCACGCCACGGCCGGCACGCCCGACCCGATGATCGACGGCCTGACCCGCGACCAGCGCTTCTTCCTGAACTTCGGCACCGTGTGGCGCCGCAACTTCACGCCGAAGGAACTGGACGTGCGCCTGGTGACCGATCCGCACGCGCCGGCGAACTTCCGCGCCATCGGTGCCCCGTCGAACATGCCCGCCTTCGCCGACGCGTTCCAGTGCAAGGCCGGCGATGCGATGGTCCGCGACGGCGACAAGCGCATCCAGATCTGGTGATCGCCCGACGCCGCGCGCCGCCGTCCGGCGGCGCACGGCCGCAACACCGCGGGCCCGGAGCGATCCGGGCCCGCGTCGTTCCGGGGCCGGCATGGGCAGGCGTCCGCCCGCCGGTTGCATCCGTGCGCCCGGGTGCCCCGTATCTGCAGGCATGTCGTCCATCCTCGCCCCTCCGCCGTCCGTCCGCCCCACGCCCGATGCGGGAACCGGGCGACGCGACCGCTTGCCGTGGACCGCCGCGTCCGCGAACATGCCCGACTTCCTCCCTCACAATGGAATCGGGATGCCCGACCTGCGTCCGACATCCGATGCCTCGCGGCTCGACGCGCTGCTCGCCGCCGTGGCCGGCGGCGACCGCGGTGCCTTCGAAGCCCTCTACCGCGCCGCCTCTCCGCGCCTGTTCGCCGTGTGCCTGCGACTCCTGCGCGACCGGGCCGAGGCCGAGGACGTGCTGCAGGAGGTGTTCGTCGCGATCTGGCACAAGGCCGGGCAGTTCGATCCCGCCCGCGCCAGCGCACCGGCATGGCTCGCGACGGTCGCCCGCAACCGCGCGGTCGATCGCCTCCGCGCGCAGCCCGCGCGCGGCGCCATGGCCCCGATCGAGTTCGCCGACGAGATCGCCGACACCGGCGCCACGCCGCTGCAGTCGGCGGCCGCCGCGGACGACCGCGCCCGACTCGACGCCTGCCTCGGCCAGCTCGAACCGCGCCGCCGGACCCTGATCCGCACCGCGTTCTTCGAAGGCGCGACCTACGAGGAACTGGCCGAACGCATCGCCTCGCCGCTGGGCTCGGTGAAGAGCTGGATCCGCCGCGGCCTGCTGCAACTGCGGGAGTGCCTCGACGCATGAACATCCGCGACCTGCATGACCAGGATTTCGAGGGCCGCGAGCCGCCTTCCGCCGACCTGCTGGCCGGCGAGTACGTGCTCGGCGTGCTCGATGCCGAACAGCGCCGCGAGGTCGAGGCGCGCATCGACCGCGATCCCGGC
>JBQCJG010000259.1:0-38223 GCA_051952955.1 Lysobacteraceae bacterium
CCCCACCGCCCCCGGGGCGGCGGGGAGGGGGGCGCTGCCGGCGCCGGGCGGCACGGCGTGGGCGCTGCAGCCGGGGCCGCGCGATCCGCGCGCCGTCGAGGCCGGCGCCCGCGAGGCGCGGCTCGACGCCGCCACCGGCACCTTCGCCCTCCCGCCACGCAGCGTCGTGGTCTATGTCGTCGAATGACGCCCGAGGTTCGTTCGCCATGCGCCAGTCCATGCCTTCCCGTTTCGCGCTCGTCCTGCTCGCCTGCGTCGCCGCCGGCGCCGCGCACGCGGCCACCGTCGCCGAGGTCGCCTCGCCCGACGGCCGCACCCGCGTCGAACTCGACGTCAGCGGCGAGGGCCGCCTCGCCTACCGCGTCGCGCGCGACGGCAAGCCGCTGATCGGCGACTCGCGGCTCGGCTTCCTGCTGCGCAACGGCCGCCAGTTCCTGCGCGGTCTGGAACTGCAGGACAAGGCGACGCGCAGCGCCGACGACACCTGGGAACAGCCTTGGGGCGAGCGCCGTTTCGTGCGTGATCATTACACCGAACGGCGCGCGCAGTCCGTCGAGCGCGACCACGACCATCGCCGCCTCGACGTGGTGTTCCGCGTGTTCGACGACGGCGTCGGCTTCCGCTACGAATTCCCGAAGCAGCCGGCGCTGGACGAAGTGCAGATCGCCGAGGAGCTGACCGAATTCGCGATCGCGCGTCCCGCCACCGCGTGGTGGCTGCCGGCCTACGAGTGGAACCGCGAGGAATACCTCTACCACCGCACGCCGCTGGCCGAGGTCGGCACCGCGCAGACGCCGCTCACGCTGCGCACCGACGACGGCACCCACGTGACGCTGCACGAGGCCGCGCTGGTCGATTACGCCGGCATGAACCTGATGAAAGGCGATGGCGGCGTGCTGCGCGCCTCGCTCACGCCGGGCAGCCCGGCGAAGGTGGTGCGGCGCGCGCCGTTCGCGACGCCGTGGCGCACGATCCAGATCGCCGACCGCGCCGGCGGCCTGGTCGAATCGAACCTGATCCTCAACCTCAACGAGCCGAACAAGCTCGGCGACGTCAGCTGGTTCAAGCCGTCGAAGTACGTCGGCGTGTGGTGGGCGATGCACCTCGACCAGCAGAGCTGGGCCACCGGTCCGAAGCACGGCGCGACCACCGCGAACACCCGGCGCTACATCGACTTCGCCGCGAAGTACGGCTTCCGCGGCGTGCTGGTGGAAGGCTGGAACACCGGCTGGGACGGCGACTGGTTCGCGAACGGTTGGCAGTTCGATTTCCGCAAGCCGACGGCCGACTACGACCTGCCCGGGCTCGCCGCCTACGCGAAGGCGAAGGGCGTGCACCTGATCGGTCACCACGAGACCGCCTGCGCGGTGAGCCACTACGAGCGGCAGATGGACGAGGCCTTCGCCCTGTTCGAAAAGCTCGCCATCGACACGGTGAAGACCGGCTACGTCTGCGACGCCGGGCAGATCGAGCGCCAGGACGTCGAGGGCGGCCCGGTCGTCCGCGAGTGGCACGAAGGCCAGTTCATGAGCAACCACCACCTGCGCGTGGTGCTGGCGGCGGCGAAGCACCACATCGCGATCGACGCGCACGAACCGATCAAGGACACCGGCCTGCGCCGCACGTATCCGAACTGGGTCTCGCGCGAGGGCGCGCGCGGGCAGGAGTTCAACGCCTGGGGCAATCCGCCGAACCCGCCGGAGCACGAGACCAATCTCGTGTTCACGCGCATGCTCGCCGGCCCGATGGACTACACGCCCGGCGTGCTGAGCCTGGAAGGCCGCAACCAGCCGATCCGCAGCACGATCGCGCGCCAGCTCGCCGACTACGTCGTGCTCTACAGCCCGGTGCATATGGCCGCGGACCTGCCCGAGCACTACGCCCAGCACCTGGACGCGTTCCGCTTCATCCGCGACGTGCCGACCGACTGGCAGGAGACGCACGCGGTGAACGGCGAGGTCGGCGACTACGTCACGCTGGTGCGCAAGGATCGCAACAGCGAGGACTGGTACCTCGGCAGCGTCACCGACGAGCACGCGCGCACGCTGGACGTGCCGCTGGCGTTCCTCGACGCGGGCAAGCGCTACGAGGCGCAGATCTACCGCGACGGCGACGATGCCGACGACACCGGCCATCGTTTCTCGTTCGTGCGCGAAACCCGCACCGTGACCCGCGGCGACACGCTGACGCTGCGACTGGCGCAGGCCGGCGGCGCGGCGATCCGCTTCGTGCCGAAGCGCTGAGGCCGGCCGCATGTTCAATCCGCATCCGCGCATCGAGACGGTGTCCATCGGCGGCCGGCACGTCTGCTGCGTGATCGACGATGCGCTGCTCGATCCCGATGCACTGGTCGCGCACGCCGTCGCGCAGCGCGACGCGTTCGCCGAGGCCGGGCACAACGCGTATCCGGGTCCCGAACTGCGCATGCCGGACGCGTTCTCCGCGGAGCTCGACGCGTTCTTCTCCACGCACGTGCGCCGTTACGTGGATGCGCGCCGCACCGAGCGCATGTACAGCCGTCTGGCGATCACCGCCACGCCGCCGGAGCGGCTGTCGCCGGTGCAGTCGATCTGCCACGTCGACCGGCTCGCCGTCGATCCCGCGCAGTGCGTGGTCGCCAGCGTGCTGTACCTCTTCCACGATCCGCGCCTGGGCGGCACCGGCTTCTACGCGCCGAAGCGGCCGCCGCAGGAGATCGTGCCGCTGGTGATGGAAGCGCAGTCGCTGGACGCCGCCGCGTTCGAGGCGAAGTACGGCCTGCGCACCGGCTACATGACCGCATCGAACGCGTGGTTCGAGAAGGTCGCGGCCGTGCCCGCGCGCTGGAACCGCCTGATCTTCTACACCGGCACCCTCTTCCACAGCGGCGACATCGTGCATCCCGAACTGCTGACCGACGACCCGCGCACCGGGCGACTCACGCTCAACGGGTTCTTCACCTGCCGCCGGAGCGCCGCATGAAGGCCATCGTTTTCGTCGTGTCGTGCATGTTCGGTCTGCTCGCGACCGCGACGCAGGCTGCGGAACCGGCACCGACACGCATCGACACGTTCCGCATCGGCGCGCCCGGCATCGGTCCCGACGGCCTGCGCCTGCGCGTGTTCCTGCCGCCCGGCTACGACGCGAACGCGCAGCCCGGTTATCCGGTGCTGTACGTCAACGACGGCCAGGACGCGGATGCGGTCGCGCTGCAGCCGTGGCTGGATGCATTGACCATCAGCGGCGAGATCCGGCCGGTGATCGCGGTCGCGATCGACATGCCGCACGACCGGCTCGGCGCCTACGGGTTTTCCGATCGCGCCGCGGGGCGCAGCGTCGTCGCCGATACCCGCGCCGGCGCGGTCGGCGCGAACGCGCATGCGTACGCCGAATGGCTGGCGCAGGCGCTGGTACCCGCGATCGACGCGCGCTACCGCACACGGGCTCGACCCGATGCGCGCGCGATGCTCGGCTGGTCGCTGGGCGGCGCGCAGGCGCTCGACAGCGGCTGGCAGTATCCGGAGGTGTTCGGCCGCATCGGTGCGTTCTCGCCGTCGCTGTGGCTGGCGGCGGATCGCAAGGACGCCGACGCCGCGCAGCGCACGCGCATCGCGCAGGCGATGATCGATCGCGGTGCTTACCATCCCGGCCTGCACGCGTTCCTCGCCGTCGGCGATGCCGAGGAGACCGACGATCGCGACGGCGACGGCGTCATCGACGTGGTCGACGACGCGCGCGATCTCGTCGACGGCTGGCGCGCGGCCGGCGAGGATGCGCCGCGGAGGAAGGGCCTGCACCAGCTCGGGCATACCATCGACCTCGATCACGCCGCGGCGCCGGACCGCGCCGACGTCGCGCTGTACGTGCTGCCCGGCGGCGAACATCGCCAGCCGAGCTGGTCGCGGATGCTGCCGGCGTTCATGCGCTGGGCGTACGGCGTGCATGCACCGTCGCTGCAGGCGACCGGCCGCGTCGAATCGTGGCACGCCGTGCCGTCGCGCTTCGTTGCCGCGCGCGATGTCGACGTGTGGCTGCCGCCGTCGTACGGCCGCGATCCGGCGAAGCGTTATCCCGTCGTCTACATGCACGACGGCCAGAACCTGTTCGATCCGTCGCTGGTGTTCAACCACACCGACTGGGACATCGACGGCACGATGACGCGGCTGATCGATGCCGGCACGATCCCGGAGGCGATCGTCGTCGGCGTGTGGAATTCGCCGCAGCGCTTCTTCGACTACATGCCGCAGGCGCCGGTGCGCACGCCGACGGTCGCCGTGGGCATCGACGGCGTGCCGCCGTACGACGCGGCCGGCCTGCAATCGGATGGCTACCTGCGTTTCCTCGTCGAGGAACTGAAGCCCTTCATCGACGCGCAGTACCGCACGCGGCCCGGGCGCGACGACACCTCGGTGATGGGCTCGAGCATGGGCGGGCTGATCTCGCTGTACGCCATCGCGCGCTGGCCCGACGTGTTCGGCCGCGCCGCTGCGGTATCGACCCACTGGCCGGCCTGCGGCGGCTGCACCATCGACTGGTTCGCCGCGCACCTGCCCGACCGCCGCACGCATCGCATTTACTTCGACCACGGCACCGCCACCCTCGACGCCGGCTACGCGCCGTACCAGCAGCGCATGGACGCCGCCCTGCGCCGCGCCGGCTGGCGCGCAGGCCGCGACTTCGTCACCCGCACGTTCGACGGCGCGGAGCACAGCGAAGTTGCGTGGCGTGCCAGGGCGGAGGTGCCGCTGCGGTTCCTGCTGGGGCGACAAGCCGATATCGCCGCTGTTCCGATATCGCGTTAGGCCATCGCCGTTCTGCGTCGATCAGCGAGCGCATCGATCCCGAAACCTCGCCCTCGGCGCGCTAGACTCCCGCCGGACAGGGGCTCCTGGAGTCGCGACATGTCGTTCCCCGGTTTGCGAGTGCGTCCGCGGGGCCTGCGGGCGCTGTGGATCGCCGTGCTCGGCGTGTCCTGGTGGGCCGGCCCGGCCAGCGCCGCCGGCGACGTCGATGGACGGGGCCGCGTGCTCGAAACGAACGACGGCTTTCCCTGCCTCGTCGGCCTGCGCGGCGACGTGCATTGCCCGGGCAACGACCCCGGGACCGACGGTCCCTGGCCTGGACAGTCCTTCGTCTCGGTCGCGACCGGCGACTGGGGCGATTGCGGACTGCGTGCCGATGGCGAAGCGGTCTGCCGTTCGGGCCTTTACCAGCCCGGGACGTGGCCTTCGGGGCGGTGGCGCCAACTCGCGATCGGGATCTGGGGCGGTTGCGGCGTGCGCCCCGATGGCAGCCTGGGCTGCTGGGGGAGCTCGTCGGGACTGGTGCAGACGCTGCCGACGAACGGCCCGTTCCTGTCGGTCTCCATCGGCGATCACGACGCCTGCGCCCTGCGCACCGACGGGACCCTGGCCTGCTGGAACGAACGCCAGTCCGGCGACCCCGATTTCGGTGCGCCCCCGGCGGGACGCTTTCTCCGGGTCGACGTGGGGCCGAACCGCATCTGCGCCCTGCGCAGCGACGGCAGCCTCGCCTGCTGGGGCCCGGCCGGCGGCGATGCGGGCGCCGTGCCGGCCGGCAGCGATTTCGTCGATGTGTCGGTGGGCGCCTTCCACGTGTGCGCGCTGCGGATCGATGGCGAGGTGGTCTGCGGCGGCACCACGCGCCGCTATGGCACGCCGGTGCCGATGCCGTCCCCGGTCGGTCGGTTCGCCCTGATCACGTCCCGCGGCGACCGGGCCTGCGGACGGCGCGCGGACGGCAGCATCACCTGCTGGGGAGACGGGATTCCCGAGGAAGCGCTCCACGCGTACGCGCATGCCGACGGCACACCTCTGCCGCGGATGTCGGCCGGCGGCGGCGAAGTCTGCGTCCTTGATGCCGATGCGCATCCGCACTGTGCCGGCACCCGGCCGGAGCTCGCTGCGCCGCCGGGCCGCTACCTGCAGCTGGCGTTCGGGACCGAAGTCGCCTGCGGCCTCGACCTGCTGCGGCGCGCGCGATGCTGGGGCGAACCGCTCGGCCCCGCGCCGCAGGAACCGCTGCTGTCGATCGGAGTGGCAGGCCGGCATGCCTGCGCGGTCACCGCGGACGAGCGCATCGTGTGCTGGGGCAGCGACGGCGTCGCTCAGGCCGCCGTGCCGGGCGGTCCCCATCGCCGCGTCGTGACCGCGACCGGCTACGCCTGCGCGCTGTCGACGGCCGGTACGGTCTCGTGCTGGGGCGACGATCCGCGCCTGACCTCGGCGCCGCTGGGCCTCGGGTTCACGCGCCTGTTCGCGGGCGAGCGCGTGGCCTGCGCGGCGAGCGACGGGCAGCCGCTGACCTGCTGGGGCGATGTCCGCGACTGGCTGCGGGTGCAATGGACGACGGATTACGACGACGTCGTCATCGGCGATCGCTTCCTGTGCTGGCTCTACCTGCGCGACGTGCTGTGCATCGCCGATCCCGCGGTCGGCCCGCCCGCACTCCCGAACGGGTTCTTCACCGCCTTCGCCGCGTCCGGCGACACGCTCTGCGCCATCGACGACACGGCGCAGCTCGTGTGCGTCGGCGGACACACCGTCCAGGACACGCTGTCCACGCGCCGCGCGGGCCGGGGAGCGCTCGCCGCCGGCGCTGCCCACACCTGCAACCTCGACGATGCGGGCCGCCCCGATTGCTGGGGGCGCGACGACCGCGCGCAGACGACGCCGCCGCCGACGGAGGCGCTCGGGATCGATGCGAATGGCGACCATGCCTGCGCCCTCGACGCCACCCGCTTCCTGCAGTGCTGGGGCGATGGCCAGCGCGACGCCAACCTGCCGCCGCCCGGCCTGCAGGTGCGCGCGCTGGACGTCGGCCAGTTCGGGGGCTGCGGCATCCAGCGCAACGGCGACGCGACCTGCTGGGGCTGGAACGCCAACGGCCAGGCGTCACCGCCGGCGGGCGCGTTCCGGCGCGTCGCGACGGGCCTCAACCACGGCTGCGGCGTGCGCGACGACGGCACGCTCGCGTGCTGGGGCTACGCCGCGGATGGCCAGACCGCGGCGCCGGCCGGGACGTATCTCACCGTCGATGTCGGCGAGCGGCATTCCTGCGCGATCGCCGGCGATGGCCGCCTGCGCTGCTGGGGCCTGGATTCCGAAGGACAGTCGACCCCGCCGGCGGACGACGCCCGCTACGTCGCGCTGGCGGTCGGTACCTTCCATGCCTGCGCGATCCGTGGCGACGGCGGGCTCGCCTGCTGGGGCCGCAACGACCACGGCCAGGCGATGCCGCCCGCCGGACGTTTCGTTTTGGTCGCGGCCGGCGGCGCGCACACCTGCGCGGTGCGCGACGACGGCGTGCGCATGTGCTGGGGCGACGATGCGGCCGGGCAGGCGCCGTCGCTGTCGCTCCTGCCGCAGACGCTTCCGCCCGCGCCCGGGCATGCCGGCGAACGCTACGCGGCGCGCTTCACGCTCGCGGCGGGCGGCGGCTATGTCCCGCGCGATCCGGTGTTCCGCATCGTGGGCGGCCGTCCGCCCAGCGCCGACGCGCTGTCCGCGGATGGCCGGTTCGCGGTCGACACGACGGTGCTGGACGTCGTCTACCGGTTCACCGTGGAAGTCCGCGACTCCAACGGATTCGTCGCGCTCCGCGATTACGTGTTGCCGGTCGGCGCGCCGCCGGACGTCGAGGCCGTTAAGCGGAAGCGCCTGCGCGGATCGCGCCTGCCTGCAACGCCATCGCGCCATCGCGCCGTCCGCTGAGCGGACGGCGCGTCAGCCGCCGTTCGCAGGCGCTGCGTCTTCGCGCTTCACCGCCTCCGGACTCACCTTCTCGATGGTGTGGCGCAGTTCGCGGCCGAGGATGGTCTTCGCGTCCTTGGCCCAGTTGTCGAGGCGCTGGTCGAAGACGAGCTTGGCGTTCTCGTCGGTGGAGACGAGCTTCAGTTCGCGCAGCTTGCGGATGAAGGTGCGGAACAGGCTCTTGTCGAAGAACTCGGGCGCGGCCGGGGCGTAGAGCAGGCTCAGGCGCTGCGCGGCGAGGTGGCAGAGGCTTTCGAGTTCGGCGGCGGCGAGGGTGCCGGGGCCGTTCTTGGCGAGCACCGAGATCGCGATGTAGTAGCGCTCGAACGCCTGCTGCAGCGGATGGCCCAAGCCGCGCAGGCGGAACACTTCGTCGGACTGGCCGGCGTTGCGGGCGAGGATGCCGCCGTCGTCGTCGCCGACCTGCTGCAGCAGGCCTTCGCGCGCGAACACGGCGATGGTGCGTTCGATCTGTTCGGCGAAGCCGGCCTCGTCCCACGGCAGGAACAGCTCGGCCTGCATGAACGGGTACAGCGAACGACCGATGCGCAGCAGCGTGTTGCGGCTCATCCGGCGGTTGTGCAGGAAGCAGCAGGCGATCCACGCGGTCGCGGTGAACAGGTGCAGCACGTTGTTGCGGAAGTAGCTCAGCAGCACCGCGGTGTCGCCGTCGACGTGCAGCACGTCGCCCAGCGGATGCGACGTGCGCGCGAGCACGCCGATCTCCTCGCCGTGCTTCACGATTTCCTCGGGCGTGTGCGGGGTGACGGTGACGCGATCGGAGTACGGCACTTCCGCCAGCAGCGTCTTCGACAGCGCGATCTGCGCCAGCAGGTCGGCCTCGCCCATCGCGTGCTTGGGCGTGGACAGCACCGCGAGCGCGAGCAGGTTGATCGGATTGACGTCGGCGGCGCGGTTGATGTTGATCTGGATGCGGTCGGCGAGCGTGTCGATCGCGGGCGCCAGCCACTGCGGCTTCTCGTCCTCGCCGACCGGCTGGCCGTTCCAGTCGGGCGCTTCCTCGGCGAGGATCTCGCCGAGCCTGATCGGCTCGCCGAAGTTCACCACGACCTGGCCGTAGTTGCTGCGCAGCACCCGCGGGATGCCCATCAGCAGCTGCCAGATCGATTCCTTCTCCTTCGCCTTGCCGGAGAGCTCGTCGAGGTAGCTGCGGCCTTCCATCAGCTTCTCGTAGCCGATGTACACCGGCTGGAACAGCACCGGCCGCGCCGGCTGGCGCAGGAAGGCGCGGATCGTCATCGCCAGCATGCCGCCCTTGGGCTGCAGCAGGCGGCCGGTGCGCGAGCGCCCGCCTTCGATGAAGTATTCGATCGAATAGCCGCCGGCGACCAGCTGCGCGACGTATTCGGAGAACACCGCCGAGTACAGCGCGTTGCCGCGGAAGCTGCGGCGCAGGAAGAACGCGCCGCCCTTGCGCAGCAGGGTGCCGATCACCGGCAGGTTGAGGTTGATGCCGGCGGCGATGTGCGGCGGCACCACGCCCTTGGTGTAGAGCAGGTAGCTCAGCAGCAGGTAGTCCATGTGGCTGCGGTGGCTGGGCACGTAGATCACTTCGTAGCCCGGCGCGACCTGCTTGAGCCGGTCGAGGTGGTGCACCAGCACGCCGCGGTAGATGCGGTTCCACACCGTGGTGAGCAGGAACGAGGCCGAACGCACCACCGGCGGCGAATAATCCGCCGCGATCTCGTAGGCGTAGGCGTGCGCCTTCTTCCACGCGTCCTCGGGCTTGCCGTTCTCGCGGCGCGCGGTGTCGGCGATCGCCTGCTTCACCGGGTCGGCGGCCAGCACCTTGTCGATCAGCAGGCGGCGCGTGGACAGGTCTGGCCCGATCACCGCCTCGCGGATGCGGTTGAAGTGCATGCGCAGCACGCGCGAGAGCTTGCGCACCGTGCGTTCGGGCGGCAGGTCCTCGGCGAGGGTTTCGCGCACCGACACCGGCGCGGCGAACTGCACGTGGGTGTCGCGGCCGTTGAGCAGGATCGACAGCAGCCGGCGCGAGCGGCCGACGATCGCCCAGTTCTCGGAGAACAGCACCGAGAACCAGCCGTTGTTCCGGTCCGGCGCGCGGCCGACGAAGATCGACACCGGCACCAGGCGCACGTCGAGCGCGGGATCGGCGCGATGCGCGTCGAGCAGGCGCGCCAGCGCCTCGGAATGGCGGCGCGCGGGGCGGGTGAGCTTCGGCGGCTTGCCGGTGGCGAGGTCCGCGGCCATGTCCGCGGCCAGGCCCAGCGCGCTGGGGCGCCGGGCCAGCGCGACGTAGGCGCGCTTGCGCCGCAGCGGGTCGCCGGCGAGCGGGCGCAGCGCGGACGGCAGCCCGGCCTCGCGGCAGGCGCGTTCGAGGATCAGGGCGTTCGACAGCCCGTAGTCCTCCAGCACGTAGCAGACCGGGCGCGGGTCGTCGGACAGCGCCTCCGGCAGCGGGTCGATGCGGAGTTCGATCCACGGCTCCAGGAACCAGCCCAGCAGGCCGGCCCACAACGGACGGCGGCCGCGCGCCTGCGGCGGGGCGGATGGCGGTTCGGGGGCGGACGGAGGCGGCATCGGCGATGCCGGGACCGGATCGGCCGGGACCGTCGGTTCCGGCGAGGCGGCCGGCGGGTCGGACGCCTGCGTCGCGTCGTCGTTCGTGGCCTGGGCCGCCGACCCGGCGTCGGGCGCGGCGGCGCCGTCGACAGGCGCATCGGACGCGGCGGACAGGGCGGGGTGGTCGGGCGATGTCGGGCGGTTCGGCATGATCGCCGCCATTATGACGAAGTCGGCTACGGCGTCGTGGTCGCCGGGGGCGCCGTGCCGGGCGCGACGCCGACCGCCGGCGACGCCGGTGCGTCGGCGACCGCGGCGGCGGCGCGCGCGTGGCGCAGGAAGTCGCTGAGGTACCAGTGGCCGTCCACCTGCTCGACCGCGACCACGGTGTCGATGGTCGCGCTGGCCAGCGGATAGCGCATGCGGACCCGGGCGTGGTCGCCGTCGCGGCTCTCCAGGCTCAGCGCCATCGCGTCGAGGCTGGCGTCCAGGTCCAGGCCGTAGCCGCGCAGGACGTCCTTCAGCGCTGCCGCCATCGGCCCCAGCCGGCGCAGGCTCTCGTCCATGCCCAGGCGCCGGAAATCGGCGGCGTCGTGCAGGCCGGTGCCGCGGGCGGCGAGGACCAGTTTCGGGATGGCCGCATGCCCGCGCCGGGCGTCGCCCAGCCCGGCCCGGCCGGCCCAGGCGGTGATCGCGCGGACCAGCTGGACGTAGTGGGTGCGTTCCTCCGCGCTCAGGCCGGCCTCGCTCTGCAGGTATTTCTCGCCGAACAGGCCCAGCGCCTGCGATGCGGCGCGAATCTCGCCGTCGGCCCGGGCGAACTGGCGGTCGTAGCCCTTGCGCAGGCGCTTCTCGGCGTCGTCGGCCGACAGGCTCGCCAGCACGCCGGGGATGCGCTGGTCGAACGGCAGTTCCTCCAGCGGCCAGCGGGTGCGGCCCGCCCGCCAGGCCGCGGCCAGCGGCGCGTGCAGCGACGGCGGCACGGCGTCGCGGGCGAACCCGGCCAGGTCGTTGTCGCGCAGGTCGGCGTTGAGCAGCGCGACCGCCTGCACCGGATCGCTCGCGCCGACGTGCGGGGCACGTTCGCGTTCGCGATCCCCGCAGCCGACCGCGCCCAGCGCGAGGGCCAGCGCCAGCAGCGCCGCCAGCGGCGGCGGGCAGGCGCGAAGGGGCGGGACGGGCGTGGCGGCAGGGGCGGCGACGGGGCACATGGTCCGGCATCTTGGCCGGCCGGGGCGGGGCCGACAAGCGACGGACAAGAAAAAGGAGACCCGGTGGGTCTCCCTCAAATCCGGCTCGCGCCGGCAGGTCACGGTTGTGGCATGGCGCCGGCGAGGCCGGCTGGCGCACAGCCTACCGGCCTTCCGATCCTGATGCAATACGTGAAGTTGTACGGTTCAAGCCATTGAAACGAAAGGATTCGCTTCGGGACGTGATGCCCGGCCGATCACTCCGCCGTGTTCAGCGCATCGCGCTTGAGGGCGCGGCGGCGCTCGGCCGGCTCGGACCAGGCGTTGTTGAACACCGCTGGCTCCCAGCTGCCGTAGCTCGGGTTGGGCAGCGCCCACCAGCGCTGGCCGAACCAGCCGCGGTACTGCGCCTGCAGCGCGTCGCGGGCGGCGGGCGTGTTGGCCAGGACCTGGGTGAAGTCGCCCAGCTGGTCGCCGAACTGCATCAGCACCCGGTACTTGCGCGCGGCCAGCTGGCGGCGGCACAGCTTCTCCGAGCCTTCCTGCTCGCAGTCCTCCACGAACGTGCCCAGGCCCAGGAAGACGCTGTCGTCCTTCACCGGCAGGCCGGCCTTGCGCAGGTTCGACAGCGTGGCCGGACCGAGCTGGTCGGCGCGGTTGGAGATGTAGATCAGGGTGATGCCGCGGGCGGTGGCGGCCTTGGCGAAGTCCAGCACGCCCGGCAGCGGCTGCGCCTTCTCCTCGCGGACCCAGGCGTCCCAGGTCGCTTCGTCGTACTCGGCGCCGCTGCGGATCAGACGGGCCTGGTAGGGCGAGTTGTCGAGCACCGTCTCGTCCACGTCCAGCACGACCGCCGGCGGCAGGCCGCGGGCCGGGTTGGCGCGTTCGGCGGGGACGATCGCGTCCCAGGCCGGATCCTTCAGCGCGGCGTCCAGGCGGTCGGCGGCGGCGTGGTAGACGGTTTCGCAGGTGGCGCGGTACTCGGCCGCGCGCTGCATCCACAGCACGGCGTTGAGGTTGTCGTTCGCCGGCACCGCGGTCGTGGCCGGGGCGGCGGGCGGCATCTCGGCGGCGGGCGGCGCGGCGGCGTCCGCCGGCGTCATCGTGCGGCAGGCACCGAGGCCCAGGACCGCGGCGAAGAGGGCGACGTGCAGCGTGGACCTGCGCATGGAGACTCCGGGTGACTTGGCGAACGGGGCGCAGAGTGTAGCCCGCCGGGATGACCGGCCTCGGTCGTCGGCGAGGCCTTGCCGCAGCGCTAGGACGCAGGCATCACATGGCTCACGCGGACACGCCTTGTCCGGCAGCGCTTCCGGACTGCGGCCGCTGCCCCTCATCCGCCCTGCGGGCACCGTCTCCCCGCGAGCGGGGAGAAGGAGGCGTTCCGCATGACCGGCTGCATCGAGGCATCCGCGGCCGCACCGCGACAGGTCGACAGCAGCGCCGACCAAATCTGCGTCGACCGACGCCGCCCCTCTCCCCGCCTGCTGAGAAAGGCTGCCGGGCAGGCGAGGCGAGCGGGGAGAAGGAGGCGTTCCGCACGGGGGTTGCCGTGTCGAGGCATCCGCAATCACGACCCGCCCGATCGACGACATCGCCGGCGGAAAGCGGCGACGCGGCAGATCGCCACGATTGCCGACCGGATGTCTGCCCTCTCCCCGCCTGCGGGGAGAGGGTGCCCGGCAGGGCGGGTGAGGGGCGGAGCAATTCGGGGCCGACAGAGGCTCGATCGCGGCGACGCGGCCGACGCGGTGCGGCGCCTCAGCCGTCCAGCAGCGCCTTGATCGCGGCGAAGCCGGCGCTCGCGCGCTCCTGCTTGCGCGCGGCGTCGGCCACCGGGTCGGCGCCGTCGCGCTGCAGTTCGGCGGCCGGCAGTTCGTCGAGGAAGCGGCTCGGCGTCAATCGCAGCTTGGTCCCCCAGCGCTGCGCCTCGCGCGAGTGCGACAGCCACAGCTGCTCCTTCGCGCGGGTGATGCCGACGTAGAGCAGCCGGCGTTCCTCGTCGAGACGGCCCTCTTCCAGGCTGGCCTCGTGCGGCAGGGTGCCGTCTTCCATGCCGATGATGAACACGTAGCGGAATTCCAGGCCCTTCGCCGCGTGCAGGCTCATCAGCCGCACCTGGTTGCCGGGCTCGCCCTTGTCGGCGTGGCTGAGCAGCGCCAGCGACGCCGCCAGTTCGCCCGGGCCGGCGCCGCCGCGCGCACCGTCGAACCAGTTCGCCAGTTCGTCGAGGTTGCCGCGGCGCAGCTGGAACAGCTGGTCGTTCTTGCACGACGCGCGCAGCGCGGCGAGCAGGCCGGAGCGCTCGTTGAGCTGCTTCACCAGTTCGGCCGGGGTCAATGTGCGCGATTCGTGGCGCAGGCCCTTCACGATGTCGGCGAAGCCGCTGAGCGCATTCGCCGCGCGCGGCTGCAGCTGCTTCAGCAGGCCGACCGATTCGGCGGCGCGCGACAGCGGCAGCCCCGCCTGGTGCGCCAGTTCCGCCAGCTTCGCCAGCGTGGTCGTGCCGACCTCGCGCTTGGGCGACTGCACCGCGCGCAGGAACGCCGCGTCGTCCTCGGGATTGGCGATCAGGCGCAGCCACGACAGCGCGTCCTTCACTTCGCCGCGGTCGAGGAACGCGGTGCCGCCGCTCAGGTGGTACGGCACGCGCAGCAGCTGCAGCGCCTTCTCCAGCGGCCGCGACTGGTGGTTGCCGCGGAACAGGATGCAGAACTCGCCCCATTCGACCTGGCGCGACTGCGCGATGAACTGGATCTCGGCGGCGATGCGCTCGGCCTCGTGCTCGCCGTCGCGGCATTCCAGCACGCGGATGCGTTCGCCGTCGGCCTGCTGGCTCCACAGCGTCTTCAGGTGCTCGTGCGGGTTGTTCGCGATCAGCGCGTTGGCCGCGCGCAGCACGCGGTTGCTGCAGCGATAGTTCTGTTCCAGTTTGACGATGCGCAGCGCCGGATAGTCCTTGCCCAGCTGCGACAGGTTCTCCGGGTTCGCGCCACGCCAGGCGTAGATGCTCTGGTCGTCGTCGCCCACGCAGGTGAAGTTGCCCTTTTCGCCGGCGATCGCCTTCAGCAGCCGGTACTGCGCATCGTTGGTGTCCTGGCATTCGTCGACCAGCAGGTAGCCGATGCGCTCGCGCCAGCCGAGGCGGCAGTCCTCGTCGCTTTCCAGCAGCTGCACCGGCAGCCGGATCAGGTCGTCGAAGTCGACCGCGTTGAACGTGGTCAGGCGCTGCTGGTAGCGCACGTACAGGTTCGCCGCCTCGCGCTCGCGCGGGCTCTGCGCGGCGGCAAGCGCCTCCTCGGGCGAGAGACCGGCGTTCTTCACCCGCGAGATCAGGCCCTGCATCGCCTGCACCGCATCGGTCTTCGCGCCCGGCATCAGGTCCTTGATCTGCGCGGCGACGTCGTCGGTGTCGAACACCGAGAAGCCGCGCTTCAGCCCCGCCTTCGCGTGCTCGATCTGCAGCAGCTTCAGCCCCAGCGCGTGGAACGTGCAGATGGTCAGGCCTTCGGCGGCCTCGCCGCGGATGCGCTTGGCGACGCGTTCGCGCATTTCCTTCGCCGCCTTGTTGGTGAAGGTGATGGCGGCGATGCGCTTGGCGGGATAGCGGTTGGACTGGATCAGGTGCGCGATCTTCTCGACGATCACGCGGGTCTTGCCGCTGCCGGCGCCGGCGAGCACCAGCACCGGGCCGTCGGCCAGCAGAACCGCTTCGCGTTGGGGGGGATTGAGGCCGTGCATGGAAAGAACCTGAAATGGAACCAATCGCGAACGGGATAGGTCGTCAGTTTACCCGCCCGCGTCCGCCGGATCGGGTACCGTGCGCATCCTGCGCCTTCGCACCGCCCTCGAACGGATCGATTCCCCATGGAGTTCCCCATGCGCCACGCCCTCCTGCTCGGTCTCGCGCTGGCCTGTGCCAGCGGCCCGCTCGCCGCGGTCGCGCCGGCCGGCCCGCCGCCCGACCCGACGAACGATCCGATGCTGATGACCGCGGGCTTCCTCGACAGCCACCAGGACATCAAGTACCGCATCTTCGGCATGACGTCGTACAAGGCGAAGCGCTTCGAGGAGGCCATGCGCTTCTTCCGCCGAGCGGCGTTCTTCGCCGACAAGCCGTCGCAGGGCATGGTCGCGGAGATGTACTGGAACGGCGAAGGCGTGCCGCGCGATCCGGTGCAGGGTTACGTCTGGATGGACCTCGCCGCCGAGCGCGGCTACGTCGGCTTCCTCGGCCTGCGCGAACGCTACTGGCAGGTGCTGACCGAGGCCGAGCGCGCCCGCGCGGTCGAGGAAGGCCAGGCCGTGTTCGCCCGCTTCGGCGATGCCGCGGCCAAGCCGCGCTACGAGCACCAGCTGCGCATCGGCCGGCGCGAGATGACCGGCAGCCGCACCGGCTTCAACCGCGGCGTGTCGATCGAGATCCCGGGCGCCGAAGGCAGCCAGTCCATCCCCGGCACGAAGTTCTACGACGAGCGCTACTGGGACGCGAAGAAGTACTGGGCGTGGCAGGACGGCGTGTGGAAGAAGCCGAAGATCGGTCGCGTCACCATCGGCGAGATCGAGACGGTCTCCCGCATCCCGCAGACCGCGCCCGAGGTCGATGCGCCCGTGCCCGAGGTGACCGATCCCGCGCCTGCACCGACCACGCCATGAGCCGGCGTGGCTTCCGGCAGAGGTGCGCCGCGCGCCGCGGCGCTACGGTGCGCCCTGGCGCGAAGCCGCGACGAGGAGACACCACGATGACCGTCCTGCCGAAACCGCCGTTCCGTCGGCTCCCGCGCGCGCTGCCGGTCGCGCTGTTGCTGGCCCTCGCCGTGGGCGCGCATGCCGCGCCTTCGCCGCCGACGCCCGGACAGCAGGCCGTCGCGGTCGAGACCGACGCCGAGGCCCTGTCGCACTTCGACATGCTGGAAGCGCTCAGCGCGGACCATCCGAACGAGCGCTTCCGCCTCTACGGGCAGAAGGCCGCGGCCACCGGCAACTGGGTCGACGCCGCGCGCAACTTCCGCATGGCCGCGCGCTATGCGGACAAGTATTCGCAGCACCGGCTCAGCCTGATGTACTGGCACGGCGTGGGCGTGGCCGAGGACCGTGTCGAGGCCTACGTCTGGGCCGACATCGCCGCCGAGCGCGGTTACCCGCAGTTCCTCGCCATCCGCGAGAAGATGTGGGCGGAACTCACGCCGCCGCAGCAGGCGGCGGTGGCCGGACGCGGCGCCGCGCGCTACGCCGAGTTCGGCGATCCGGCCGCGAAGCAGCGCTTCGCCGACGCGCTGGGCCACGCCCGCATGAACGTCACCGGCTCGCGGACCGGCTTCGTCGGCTTCCTCGGCGTCAGCACGCCGGAAAAGCTGCGCGGCACGCTGCCGAACGTGGTCGACGGCCTGGAAGTGGCGAAGATCCACACCCCGGAACGCAACGATCCCGCGCGCTACTGGGCGCACGAGGATCGCGTGTGGAAGCACGCCATCGTGCGCGTGGGCGACATCGAGGATGCGAAACCGATCGCACCGCCGCCGCCGGCCGCCCCGGCCCCCGCACCCGCCACGCCGCCATGAGCCGCGGACGGATGCCGGGCCTCGGCATCCGCCCGTAAACTGTGCGGCATGGCCAAGCTCTACTTCTACTATTCGGCGATGAACGCCGGGAAGACCACGACCCTGCTGCAGTCCGCGCACAACTACCGCGAACGCGGCATGCGGGTGCTGATCTTCACGCCGAAGCTGGACTTCCGCGCCGGCTCCGGCACTGTGGCGTCGCGCATAGGCCTGAGCGCCGAAGGCCAGGCATTCGAGCGCGACGACGACCTCGACGCGTGGGTGCGCGCCGACATCGCCCGGCACGGCAAGCTCGACTGCGTGCTGGTCGACGAGGCGCAGTTCCTCACCAAGCCGCAGGTGTGGCAGTTGAGCGAAGTGGTCGACAACCTGCGCATCCCGGTGCTGTGCTACGGCCTGCGCACCGATTTCCGCGGCGAACTGTTCGAAGGCAGCCAGTACCTGCTGGCCTGGGCCGACGAGCTGAGCGAGATCAAGACGATCTGCCACAGCGGCAAGAAGGCGACGATGACCGTGCGCGTCGACGAACGGGGGCATGCCGTGCAGGACGGGCCGCAGGTCGAGATCGGCGGCAACGAGCGCTACATCTCGGTCAGCCGCGCCTAATTCAAGAAGGTCATGCGCGGCGAGGGCCCGATCGAACCGATGCAGGCCCCGCTGCCGCTGGGCTGAGGCAACGTCCGGCGACGCGTCGACGGATCAGTCGTTCGGCATCGGCGGGAAATCGTTCCGACTGTCGAAGAAGCCGTTGAGGTCGACGCCGTCGACGCGCGCGCCGCTGCCCACGGTCACGTCCATCGGCATCGGCGGACAGGGCGCGCGGATGCACTGCACCTGCTGCACGTGGCCGCCGACGCGCGACGGGCCGGAACGCGTCCACGCGAACACGCCGTAGTCGTCCGCGGGCAGGCCGGTGATGCGGTATTCGGTCGCGCCGGCGGCGGTGGTCGTGCAGACATGGCGCGCCGTGGCCGGATCGCCGCTGCCGATCGCGCAGATGCGCAGCGCGGGCGCCGCGCCGTCGTCGTAGGCGATGCGGCCGGCGATCGTGCCGCCCGTCGTGGTGCTGCGCGTGGCGGGTGCTTCCGCCGGCGCGGCGGCTTCGGTCGCGCGGGGGCCGGAGCCGGCGCAGGCGGTGGTCGACAGCGTCGCGGCCAGCGCGAGCAGCGGCAGGGGAAGCGTGCGGATGAGGGCCATGGGGGATCTCCTTTGTCGGGGCTGCCTTGTCGGGGGCTGCCCCGTCGGGGCCACCGTGTCGATGGCTGCCGGGTCGGCGGCCGCCGGTTCGATGGCTGCCGGATCAGCGGCAGCGGCGGCGTTCGCGTTCGAACTCGCGGACGATGGCGCCACCTTCGGGCAACGCCTCGTGGATCTCCCGGGCGAGGGCGTCCAGCGCTTCCGGACCGCCGCCGTATCCCGGTTCGCGACAGTGTTGCAGAGCGAGGGCCGTGGCCGCCAGCCACGCCGTCTTGCGCAGTTCAGGATCGGACAGGGGCAGCGTCGACAGCGTTTCCAGCGTCCGGAGCGCGTCCGCGCGCGGGCCAGCGTCCGACCTGCTTTCATTCGGTCCGGCGTCGTCCGGCCCGGCGGCGTCCGCGCCGCCGGCGTCCGCGGTCGTGTCGGCATGGTCGAGGTCGAACCGCGCCAGCGACAGTTCCGCGCGCCGCGTGTGCGGATGCGTCGGCCCGTTGCCCGCCTTGTTGAGCGAGACCGCATCGACGAGCCGCCGGCGCGCCTCGTCGGCGTTGCCCAGCGTCGCCTGCACGTCGCCGATCAGCCGGTCGACGTCGCCCACGATCGGATGGGTCGGCCCGAGGTACTGCACGCGCAGCCGCCGCGCCTGCATCAGCAGCGGCAAGGCTTCGGCGTCGCGGCCCAGCTCGTGCAGGATCATCGCCTTGTTGAACAGCACGCCCGGATACCAGTACGACGACGGCGTTCTGCGCAGCACCGACAGCGCCTGGTCGATGTGGCGCAGCGCGCGGTCGTTCTCGCCCAGTTCCCAGGCGACGCTGGCGATGCTGTTGTCGTTGCGCGCGGTGTCGGCGTGGTTGCGGCCGACCCGCGCGACCAGCCAGCGCTGCGCCTGCGCGAAGGTCGCGTCGGCTTCCTTCAGCCGGCCCAGGTCGACGAGGATCGCGGCCAGCTGGCGGCGTGCGTCCAGCGTGGCGCGGCTTTCCTCGCCGCGCAGGTCCAGCGCCAGCGTCAGCGCGTCGTGGCAGTCGCGTTCGGCCAGCACCAGGTCGCCGCCGAGCCGCTCCAGGTCGCACAGGCGACGGTGCAGGTCGATCGCCAGCGCATGGCGGTTGCCGGCGCTGGCCTGCAGCTGAGCCAGCGCGTTGCGGAAGCCTTCCAGCGCCTGCGCGGTGCGGCCGGCGTCGCTGTCGAGGTCGGCGAGGTCGGCGAGGTTCTCGACCACGCCCGGCATGTCGACCAGCGTGTTGCGGCGCACTTCCAGCGAGCGCTGGAACAGCAGCTGCGCCGCCCGCGCCTTGGGCCTGCCCAGCGTGCGCAGGCAGCGGCCCAGTTCGGAGTAGAAGTCGGCCGCCTGCACCGGCAGCGTCCGCTGCTGGCCGCGGGCGAGGTCTTCGAGCGGGCTCATGCGCTGGATGCACTCGTCCGCGCGGCCGAGCAGCCGCAGCGTGCGTCCGTAGTCCGACGTCGCACTCAGGCGCAGGCTGTCGGGGACGTTGGGCAAATGATCGAGGATCGCGTTCTGCGTCTTCAGCAGGCGCTCGGCCTCGCGGTAGTCGCCCAGCCCCAGGCGCAGCCGCGCGATCACGCCGAACAGTTCGGCCTTCGACGGCGGCTGGGTCGCCAGCTCGCGGTTGCCGCGCTCCTCGCCGGCCTCCAGCAGCTTGCGCACGTCCAGCGGCCCGGTGGTCTCGCGTCCGCCCGCCTGCTCGAACAGCCCGGTGACGAAATCCTGCAGCGCCTGCGCGCGGCTGGCCTCGCGCACCGCCTGCTGCGCCTGCCAGGTCACCAGCGCCAGCGCGGTGGTCAGCACCACCAGCACCAGCGCGGTGGTCGCCAGCGCCCAGCGGTGGCGATGCACGAACTTCTGCGTGCGGTAGGCCACGCTCTGCGGCCGCGCCAGCACCGGCTTGCCTTCGAGGTAGCGGTTGAGGTCCAGCGCCAGCGCCTCGACCGACGGATAGCGATGCTCGGGCCGCTTCTGCAGCGCCTTCAGCGCGATGTTGTCGAGGTCGCCGGAAATCTGCCGTGCGCGCCGGCGCAGCGCGGCCATGCGCGACGGGTCGCTGTCGGCCTCGCGCAGCAGGTTGGCCGACGGCTTCTGCGGATCGGCGATCAGGATCGCCTCTTCCCATTCCGCGTCGCTCTGGCGCTTGAGCCGGTACGGCTTGGTCTCGGCCAGCAGTTCGTACAGCACCACGCCCAGCGAGTAGACGTCGGTCATCGTGGTGACCGGCTCGCCGCGGATCTGCTCCGGCGCGGCGTAGTGCAGGGTGAAGGCGCGGACCTCGGTGCGGGTGTTGTCGCGGCCGGGCTCCGGGCCGTCCAGCAGCTTGGCGATGCCGAAGTCCAGCAGCCGCACCTCGTCCAGCGGCGTGACGAGGATGTTCGACGGCTTCAGGTCGCGGTGGACGATGAGGTTCGCGTGCGCGTGGCTCACCGCCTCGCAGACCTGCAGGAACAGCTTCAGCCGCGCTTCCACGTCGAGGTCGCGGGCGCGGCACCAGTCGGTGATCGCCTCGCCCTCGACGTATTCCAGCGCGAGGTAGGGCTGGTTGTCGCTGCTGATGCCGGCGTCCAGCAGCCGCGCGATGTGCGGGTGGCCGAGGCGGGCGAGGATCTGGCGCTCGCGGGTGAAGCGCTGGCGCAGGTTGGGGTCGGCCAGCCCGGGGCGCAGCAGCTTCAGCGCGACCCGGCGCTGGTACAGGCCATCGGCGCGGCGCGCCAGCCACACCTGGCCCATGCCGCCCTCGCCCAGCAGGCGGTCCAGCTTGTACGGGCCGATCGTGGTGTCGGGCTTGGCCATCGGCGGCGGCGCCACCAGCGGCTCGGCGAGGAAGTCGGCGTTGTCTTCCTCCAGCGCGAGCAGGCCCTCGAGCTCCGCGGCCAGCGCCGGATCTTCCTCGTGCAGCGCCGCCAGCCGCGCCTTGCGGGCGTCGGCGTCGAGTTCGAGCAGCGCGTCGAGCAGCGGCGAAAGCCGCTGCCAGCGTTCGGCGTCCATCGCGGTCCGGGAAGCGGCGGGAAGGGCGGCCTATCGTCGCCCGCGCCGTTGCGACGGGCAACCACGGGCAGGGATGTCGAAGAAAACGATCGGGCGGATCGTTTTTCCGAACGCGATCAGCGCTCGCCCTCGGGGCCGCCCAGCGAGGCCAGCAGGAACATCCGCGCCTTCTGCCAGTCGCGGCGGATGCTGCGCTCCGAGCGCTGCAGCAGCTCGGCGATCTCCTGCTCCGACAGGCCGGCGAAGTAGCGCAGTTCGACCACCTGCGCCAGCTTGGCGTCGACGCCGGCCAGCTTGGTCAGCGCCGTGTCCAGGGCCAGCATGTCCTCGTCCAGGCGCAGGCCACCCTCGACGTCGTCCGGCAGCTCGGTCACGCGGTGCAGGTCGCCGCCGCGCTTCTGGGCCAGGCGCTGGCGGGCGTAATCGACCACCACGCTGCGCATGGCCGAGGCGGCATAGGCGAAGAAGTGCGCGCGATCGTCGAAGCGCACGTCGCGGCGGCCGATCAGCTTGAGATAGGCCTCGTGGACCAGCGCGGTCGCGTCCAGCGTCTGCCCGTACTGGCCCGCCAGCTGGCGCCGCGCCATCGCGTGCAGCTCGTGGTAGAGCGTGCCCAGCACCCGGTCCAGCGCGGCGCGGTCGCCGCTGCGGGCGGCATCCAGCCACTGGGTGATCTCGGCGGGTTCCTTCTGTGGCTCGTGATCGCTCATGGACGGGGGTTCGCAGGCGCCGACGGTCGGACGAGGACTATACCGCGCCGCCGCTCAGCGCTGGCAGTGGCCGCACCAGACCGTGGCGCGCTGGGCCAGCATCGCCTGCTTCAGCGGCCGCCCGCACTTCGGGCAGGGCTCGCCGCCGCGGCCGTAGGCGGACAGTTCCTGCGCGAAGTAGCCCGGCGCGCTGTCGGGGCTGAGGAAATCGCGCAGCGTGGTGCCGCCGCGCGTGATCGCGTACGCCAGGATGCGCCGGATCTCCTGCGCGATCGCGTGGTAGCGCTCGCGCGAGACCTGGCCCGCCGCGCGCAGCGGCGACACGCCCGCGGCGAACAGCGCCTCGGCGGCGTAGATGTTGCCCACGCCGACGACGACCTTCTGGTCCATCAGGAACGCCTTCACCGGCGCGCTGCGTCCGCGGCTGCGGTCGAAAAGATAATCTCCATTGAAAGCCGCCCCATCGAACTCCTCCGACAGCGGCTCCGGCCCGAGGTCGCGCAGCAGCTCGTGCGTCTCGCCCGGCGGCTGCCACAGCAGGCTGCCGAAGCGGCGCGGATCGTTGAAGCGCAGCACCTTCGGCGCGGCCTTGCCCTTGCCTTCGATCAGCAGGTCGACGTGATCGTGCGCCCGCACCGGCGTGTCCGCCGGCAGCACGCGCAGGCTGCCGGACATGCCGAGGTGCCACAGCGCCGAACCCGCGTCGGTGTCCATCAGCAGGTACTTCGCCCGGCGCCGGATGCCGGTGATCCGCTGCGACGGCAGCACCGTCTCGATCTCGCGCGGGATCGGCCAGCGCAGGTCCGGCCGCCGCAGCGTCGCGTCCAGCACCCGCCGCCCTTCCAGGTGCGGCGCCAGACCGCGGCGCGTGGTTTCGACTTCGGGGAGTTCGGGCATGGGGGTGGAGTGCGGGGGTATGCGGGGATGATACTGCGGGCCCTTGCCGGCCCGGTGGATGCGCGATGAGCGACAGGATGTACCCGGTGTGCCTGCGTGCCCGCGGCGACGAACACTGGTTCGCGTGGCGCCATGCCGACGACCCGGAGGACGCGATCGCGCACGATGCGGACGGCGTGCTGTGGTCGTCCACGTTGTCCGGGCTCGTCGCGGCAGGGCGCGCGGGACATCCCGAGGTCGACATCGACCCCGACGTCACGAGCGTCGATCTGGATGCCCTGATCGCGGGCCTGCGCTCGATCGACGCGCCGGACTTCGAAGCGCTGCTCAATGCCCTGAATTTGCTCGACGATGTCATGCTGGCCAGCAGCGAAGTCGTGCAGAGCGCGATCTTTGGCGGCATTCCCTCGCGGCGGGACTTCTACGACGTGGTGTTCTCGCAGACTCGCGCAGGCGAAATCATCGAGGTGCCAGTGCAGCCGCTGACGGACGCGGACCGGCGAGTGCTGGCCGACTGGCTCCAATCGGGCGTGGAGATGGTGCGCGCTGTGACGGCACACCAGTTGCATTGAGTCGGTTGGACGCAGGCGAATCGCGCATCGAAGCACCGGGATGTCATCCCGAGCCGAAGGCGAGGGACCTGCTTGTTCGCGTGAAGGCAGGCAGATCGCACCGGTGCCGACGTCCGCGCCCGCGACGCGTCGATGCCTGCTCCGCGTCATCCCGGATGCCATGTGCAGGGTCCTCAGGCCCCGCCGGATGTCATCCCGAACCGCAGGTGAGGGATCTGCTTGTCCCCGCACGACCTGCGGCCTGCAGAAGGATGCGCGCAGTCATTTCCGGCGATGCGTTTCGCAAAGCGAGCCGGAATCGTTGCAGATCGGCATCGAAAAACGTGCTGCAAAAGCCACGGCACAGCTTCTGAAGCGGGATCCCGGCGTTCGCCGGGATGACGGAGCAATCGAGTGGCCACGGTGGCGGCGGGTCGAGACCCGCCCTACACCCATCCGTACCGCACGATGTGGAAGAAGATCGGCGCGGCGAACACCACGGAGTCGAGGCGGTCGAGGATGCCGCCGTGGCCTTCGATCATGTGGCCCCAGTCCTTCACGCCCCGGTCCCGCTTGATCGCTGACATCACGAGGCCGCCGAAGAAGCCCATCAGACAGATGACGAACGCGACCATCGCGGCTTCCAGCGCGGTGACCGGTGTGATCTTCCACAGGGCGGCGCCGAGCACGGTCGCGCTCGCGACGCCGCCGATCAGGCCTTCCCAGGTCTTCGACGGCGACAGCGCGGGCGCGACCTTGTGCCGGCCGAACAGCTTGCCCCCCACGTACTGCAGCACGTCGCTGCCCTGCACCACGATCATCAGGAACGCGATCAGCAGCAGGTTGTGGCCCTGGTAGCCCGGGATGTCCAGCGTCATCAGCGCCGGCACGTGCGACAGGCAGAACACGCAGATCATCAGGCCCCACTGCACCTTGGCCGCGCGTTCGAGGAAGCGCGTGGTGTCGGCGCCGAGCGCGGCGAAGATCGGCAGGATCAGGAACGCGTACACCGGGATGAAGATCGCGTACAGGCCGTACCACTCGATCCACACCAGCGCGTACTGCACCGGCAGCGCGACGAAGAACGCGAGCAGCAGCACCCGGTGGTCGCCGCGGCGCGTGTAGCACAGCGTGATGTATTCGCGCAGCGCGAAGAACGACAGCGCGCCGAACAGCACGATCACGCCGGCCTTGCCGATCCAGAAGGCGGTCGCGAGCACCGCGACCATCCACCACCAGGCGCGGATGCGGCTGTTGAGGTTGTCGATGACCGCGTGCGGTTCCTCCGGCGCGAGCCGCAGCTTCAGCACCCAGCCGATGATGGAGGCGACGGTGAGCACGGCCACCGCGGCGGCGAAGATCGGCAGCGCGTACAGCGACGGGAACGGGTTCTGCATCACGCGGGCTCCACGCGGTCGGGCGAAACGGGATCGGAAGAAGCAACGGCGGCGGACGGTGCGGCCTGCGGATCGAGCGGATGCAGCGCGTCGAACGGTACCGCGTCGCTGGGCGCGTCGGCGTCCGGGTCCTCGGGTCGCAGCGCGAGCAGCGCGTTGCGCGCGCGTTCGAGGAACGCGGCCTTGTCCTCGTCGTCGCCGAGGCGCAGCGGCGCGCCGAACGTCACCGTGCACAGCAGCGGCAGCGGCAGCAGCTGGCCCTTCGGCATCACCCGCGCGAGGTTGTTCATCCACACCGGCACGAGTTCGACCTGCGGACAGCGCGCGGCGAGGTGGTAGAGGCCGCTCCTGAACGGCAGCAGCGGCGCGTCGGTGACGTTGCGCGTGCCTTCCGGGAACAGGATGAGGGAATCGCCCGCGGCGAGCGCGTCGGCCATCTGCGCGACCGGATCGGGACTGCCTTCGCGGCGTTCGCGATCGATCAGCACCGCACGGAAGACGCGGCCGCCGACGTAGCGGCGCAGCGCGTCGCGGTTCCAGTAGTCGGCGCCGGCGACGGGCCGCGTCCGCCGGCGCAGCCACGGCGGCAGCGAAGCCCACAGCAGCACGAAATCGCCGTGGCTGGCGTGGTTGGCGTAGTAGATGCGCAGTGCGGCGGTGGGCCGCACGTCGCGCCAGTAGGCCTGCGCGCCGGTGAGCAGGCGGATGAAGCCGATCAGCGCGCGTGCGACGAGGCGTTCGAGCATGCGTGCGTCAACCCTTCGCCGCCGCTTCGCGCAGCCCGTTGCGCACGCGCCGCGCGATCGTCCACGCGACCAGTGCGCACAGCGCGGGCGCGAGCCACGCCGTCCACGCCGGCAGCGTGCCGGCGAGGCCGAACCACAGGCCGAGCGCGCCCAGCACGAACGCGCGGTCGCTCTTGCCCATCGGGCCGTCGTAGCGGCGACTGGCACCAATGGCGACGCCCAGCGCGCCGGCGAATTCGCTCAGCGCCGCGAGCAGCGCCAGCGTCGCCAGCCACAGCGGGCCGTGTCCCTGCGCGAACGGCGCGATCGCGGCGAACGGCAGGATCAGCGCCGCGTCCGCGATCACGTCGGTGAGTTCGTTGAGGTACGCGCCGAGCTTCGACTGCTGGCCGAACTCGCGCGCGAGCATGCCGTCGATCGCGTTCAGCGCCATGCGCAGGAACAGCCACAGCGGCAGCAGCAGGAACGCGCGCGACGACACCGGCGCGATGAACAGCCACGTACCGAGCGCGATCGACGCCGCGCAGGCCGCCAGCGTGACCTGGTTGGCGGTGACGCCCGCCGCGTGCAGGCCGCGCACCAGCGGCCGCAGCAGGGCCTGGAACTTCGGCTTCAGGGCATAGATCGACATGCGCGCATGATTCCATACCGTGGCGTCCGTTGTCCCCGGTCCGCGACCGCGATCACGCCGCGGTGCGCATGAACATGGCGATTCGACCAACGTCGCGTCGCGATGCGCAGTCCATACGCATTCGAACGGATGGCAAACGTCATCGGCTGCCCCCATGATGATCGCCGTCCCCGTCACGGCGTCCTTCCATGCCCGCGTTCCTCCTCGACTTTCTCTCCGGCGGCCTGTTCCAGATCGGCTGGGGCGAATGGCTGGTCTACCTGATCGTCGTGGTGCAGCTGACCATCCTGTCGGTCACGCTGTACCTGCATCGCAGCCAGGCGCACCGCGGCGTGGATTTCCATCCGGTGCTGAACCACTTCTTCCGGTTCTGGACGTGGCTGACCACGTCGATGATCACGAGGGAATGGGTCGCGATCCATCGCAAGCACCATGCGAAGTGCGAGACCGAGGAAGACCCGCACAGCCCGATGACCCGCGGCATCGGCACCGTGCTGTGGCGCGGCGCCGAGCTGTACCGCGAAGCGCGCCGCGACCGCGCGTCGATCGCACAGTACGGCAAGGGCGCGCCGGACGACTGGATCGAACGCCATCTCTACACGCCGTACGCCAACTGGGGCCCGATCGCGCTGCTGTTCCTCAGCCTCGCGCTGTTCGGCGCCAAGGGCGTGGCCGCGTGGGCGATCCAGATGGCGTGGATCCCGATCTGGGCCGCGGGCGTGATCAACGGCCTCGGCCACTGGTGGGGCTACCGCAACTTCGAGACCACCGACACCGCGACCAACCTCTCGCCGTGGGGCGTGTGGGTGGGCGGCGAGGAGTTGCACAACAACCACCACGCGTTCCCCAGCTCGGCCAAGTTCGCGCTGCGCAAGTGGGAGTTCGACATCGGCTGGGCCGCGATCAAGGCACTGGAAACCGTGGGCCTGGCGAAGGTGCTGCGGGTCGCGCCGTCGCTGGACGTGCGTCCGAACATCCCGGTGCCCGACACCGACACGCTGAAGGCGCTGCTGGCGATGCGTTTCCAGGCGATGACCGATTACCAGCGCAACGTGCTGAAGCCGGCGCTGCAGGAAGAAGCGCGCATCGCCGGCGCGAAGCTGCGCGCGCTGCTGCCGCGCAAGCTGCGCAAGGGCATCGTCGACGACGGCCGCTGGCTGAAGCCCGATGCCCGCGAACAGCTGCGGCAGTGGGTGGCGCAGCGGCCGCGCATCGGCATGCTGATCGAATACCGCGCGCGCCTCGCCGCGGTGCTGGAGACGCGCAGCCAGAACGCCTCCGACACGCTGCTCGCGCTGCAGCAGTGGTGCCGCGAAGCCGAGGCCAGCGGCATCCAGGACCTGCAGGCGTACTCGCTGCGGATGAAGGGCTACACGCTGCAGCCCGTGCGCGCCTGAGTTCCCGCGCTCCGCGCACCGACGGCCGCCTCCGGGCGGCCGTCGTCGTTTCCGGCGCATGCCGGCAGGACTTGCGGCGGTCGCCGCCGCCGCGCACCCTGCGCGCATGTCCTTGCCCCGATTGCCGTCCTTCGCCTTGCTCGTCCTCGCCGCCACGGTCGGGGTCGCGCAGGCCCAGACCCTGCGCGTGACCGTGCCGCCGGCCGGCGTTGCGCCATCGAACGTGGTCCCCGCGCCGGCGCCATCGCCGCCGCCGCCGCAGCGCAGCGGCGACTACCTCGGCCGGATGGACGTCGACGGCGACGGCAAGGTGTCCGTGGTCGAGTACCAGGACTGGCTGAGCTATGCCTTCGACGGCATGGACCGCGACCACGATGGCGTGCTGAGCGCCGCCGAACAGCCCGGCGGTCGCGGTGCGCCGATCACTCGTGCCGAACATCGCGCCCGGCTGGCGGAACGCTTCCGCCGCCAGGACGTGGACCGCAGCGGCTTCCTCGACGCGAAGGAACTGGCGGCGCCGCCGCAGGGGAAGTGAGCCCCGGTGTGGCGCGCGGCCGCGTCGATCATGTCGTCCGGATCACATCGCCACGCCGGTGGGCGGGGCGGTCGGCGCGTCGGCGCCGGCCTCCGCCGGGCCGAGCAGGCCCTTCCAGGCGTGGTACATCGCGCCGGAGAGGAAGCAGGCGAAGAAGCCGTTGGTGATCGCCTGGCCGACCAGCACCGCGGCGTCGCCGAGGAACAGGCCGAGGATGCCGACCACGATGCCCAGGCCGAGCGCGGCGGCGAACAGCACCACCATGCCCAGCACCAGGAACACGGCCACCGCCGGCAGGTTGCGCAGGCAGGCGCCGAAGCTGCGCTTCATCGCCGTCACCAGGCCCACGTCGCCGAACAGCATGTCCGGGATGACCGTCAGCGTGAACAGGGTCGAGACCACCCCGATCACCAGCACCATGAGCAGCCACAGCAGCATGCGGCCGGCGGGCAGGTCGGCGAACAGGGTCGGATCGACCTGGCCGCCCTTCTGCGCTTCGGCCTGCAGCTTGGCCATCAGCGCGGCCAGCCGGTCGAGGTTGTCCATGCCGACGATGGCGACCAGCAGCACCATGCACACCAGCAGTACCAGCATCTGCGGGATGAGCGTCGTGATCACCCGGCCGGCCTTGCCGGAGCGGAAGGCGGCCATCAGGTGCGCCGGCGTGGCGCCGCCGCCGCGGTCGACCTCGTGCGCGGCGAAGATCATGCCGGCCAGCAGCAGCGGCCCCATCAGCATCATCACCGCCTGCAGCGGCATGGCGGCCCCCGGCGCGGCGGTCGCGGCCAGGATGATGACCAGCCACAGCCCCGCGTAGATCGCGCCCAGCGCGCCGAAGCCGGCGGGCGACCGCTTCAGCAGCCGGAACGTCGCCAGCAACCATTCCGCGCCGGCGGACGCCGGCACCTTGCGCATCTCCATCCTGATTCTCTCGCTCGTCGTGTGGGGCCTGGGGGGTCTTGCTCGGGATCGTGTCGTGGTGCGGATCAGTGGCCGCGCAGCGTCGCCGCGTGGCGCACGAACCGGCGCAGCACGCCGCGCGCCTGCGGCGTGGGCTTCACCTCGCGGGCCATGCGCCGGTGGCACTGGCCTTCGCGCGCCAGCACCTCGCGCCGCGCGTTCACGTAGCCGCGCATGTGGTCGACGCTGAATTCGGGATGGAACTGAAGGCCCCAGGCATGGTCGCGCCAGCGGAAGGCCTGGCAGGCGTCCTGGTCGGAGCGCGCCAGCACGGTCGCGCCGTCCGGCGGCTGCAGCACGCTCTGCAGGTGGCTGACCTGCACCTGGATCCGTGCCGGCAGCGGGCCGAACAGCGGGTCGGCGCCGGCGGGGTCGTGCAGGTCGACCGCGACGGTGCCCATCTCGCGCCCCTGCGGGTTGTAATCGACCCGGCCGCCCAGGGTGTCCGCCAGCAGCTGGTGGCCGTAGCAGATGCCCAGCACCGGGGTGCGGGCGTCGAGGCCGTCGCGCAGCCACGCGGCGGTGCGCTCGCTCCAGTCGTGGCGATCGGTGACCATCGAACTCGAGCCCGTCACGATGATGCCGGTGTAGTCGCGGTGCGGCGGCAGCGCCTCGCCGGCTTCGACGTTGACCGCGTCGGCCTCGTCGGCCGACAGCCCGGCGGCGACCCGGATCCAGTGCGGGAAACGCCCGTGGCGACGCAGGGTCGGGATGGGCTGTCCGGTTTCGACGATCAGGTAACGGCGGGCGCGGCGAGGGGTCACGGCGGCGGGCGCGGCAGGCGGATGGGGTGTGCCGCTTATACTACCCAGTCCCCATACCGCGTGCCTTTCCCATGCAGGGACCGACCTTCCAGGAACTGATCCAGCGCCTCAACGCCTACTGGGCGGCGCAGGGCTGCGTCCTCATCCAGCCGCTCGATCTCGAAGTCGGCGCCGGCACCTTCCATCCGGCCACCTTCCTGCGCGCGCTCGGTCCCGAGCCGTGGAACGCCGCCTATGTCCAGCCCAGCCGCCGTCCCACCGACGGCCGCTACGGCGAGAACCCCAACCGCCTGCAGCATTACTACCAGTACCAGGTGGCGATGAAGCCCAACCCCGACAACATCGTCGAGCTGTACTTCGACTCGCTGAAGGCGCTGGGCATCGACCCGCAGGTGCACGACCTGCGCCTAGTCGAGGACAACTGGGAGTCGCCGACGCTTGGCGCCTGGGGCCTCGGCTGGGAAGTGTGGCTCAACGGCATGGAAGTCACCCAGTTCACCTATTTCCAGCAGGCCGGCGGCCTGGAGTGCAGGCCGGTGCTGGGCGAGATCACCTACGGTCTCGAACGCCTGTGCATGTACCTGCAGAACTGCGACAACGTCTACGACCTGGTCTGGACCCTCGGCCCGCAGGGCACGGTCAGCTACGGCGACGTGTTCCTGCAGAACGAGCGCGAGCAGAGCGCGTACAACTTCGAGCACGCGAACGTCGAGGAACTGTTCCACCGCTTCGACGCCTGCGAGGCCGAGGCGCTGAAGCTGGTCGAGCTCGGCCTGCCGCTCCCGGCCTACGACCAGGTCTGCAAGGCCAGCCACAGCTTCAACCTGCTCGACGCCCGCCGCGCGATCTCCGTGACCGAACGCCAGCGCTACATCCTGCGCGTGCGCAAGCTGTCGCAGGCCGTGGCCGAGGCCTACCACGCGCAGCGCGAGAAGCTCGGCTTCCCGGTGCTGAAGGACGAAGCGAAGCGCGCCGCGCTGGGCCTCGCCCCGCTGGGCGCGCAGGCGGCCGCGTGAGCGCGCCGGCGCCGCTGCTGATCGGCATGCTGGACTCGCCGTTCGTGCGGCGGGTCGCGGTGAGCATGGACCTGCTCGGGCTGCCGTTCGAGCATCGCGACTGGTCGGTGGGCAACGACTTCGACCGCATCCGCGAATACAACCCGCTCGGCCGCGTGCCGGTGCTGGCGCCGGCCGACGGCGAGGCGCTGATCGAGTCGGCGATGATCCTCGAACACCTCGACGATCTTGTCGGCCCCGGGCGTGCGCTGATGCCGCCGTCCGGCCCCGATCGCCGCGCCGCGCTGCGCCTGATCGCCTTCGCCACCGGCGCGGTCGAGAAGGGATTGCAGATCGTGATGGAGCGCGTGTTCCGCCCCGAGGCGTTGCACCACGCGCCGTTCGTCGAGCGCTGCCGCACGCAGATGCGCGGCGCGCTGGGCGAACTGGAGCGCGCCTGCGTCGCCGCGGGCGATCGCGAATGGCTGGTCGGCGATCGCATGACCCAGGCCGACATCACCCTCGCCTGTTTCGTCAGCTACGTGCACGAGGCCGTGCCCGAACCGCTCGACGCGTATCCCGCGCTGCAGGCGCGGCATGCGCGCTGCGAAGCGCTGCCGGTCTTCCGCCGCCGCCACGCGCCGTTCTTCCAGCCCGACGCGACCGGGACGCCACGCGCATGAGCCCGACGCCCGCGCGCTACCCGGTCCATGCGTGAAGCGCGATCGCCGGCGCGCGTACCGATGATGCCAACCCCGACCCCCATCCGCCCTTCGGGCACCTTCTCCCCGGGGGAGAAGGAACACGACAGCAGAGCCGTCCCATGACCCAGATGCTTCCCCTCCTCATCGAACTCGGCACCGAGGAACTGCCGGTCAAGGCGCTGCCCGGCCTCGCGCAGGCGCTGTTCGACGGCATCGTCGACGGCCTCGCGAAGCGCGGCATCGCCTTCGACCGCGAAGCCGCGAAGCCGCTGTACACGCCGCGCCGCCTCGCGGTGCTGCTGCCCGGCGTCGCCGTCGAGCAGCCGGAGCAGCACGGCGAAGTCCTCGGCCCGTACCTCAACATCGCGCTCGATGCCGAAGGCAGGCCGACGAAGGCGCTGGAAGGCTTCGCCGCCAAGGCCGGCGTCGACTGGACGCAACTGGAGAAGACCCGCGACCAGAAGGGCGAGCGCTTCGTCCTGCGCAGCGTGAAGCCCGGCGCGAAGACCGTCGCGCTGCTGCCGGAGATCCTGCGCGAGGCGCTGGCCGGCATGCCGATCCCCAAGCCGATGCGCTGGGGCGAACGCGACGCCGGTTTCGCGCGCCCGGTGCACTGGCTGGTGCTGCTGCTGGGCGACGAGGTGGTGGACGGCGAGGTGTTCGGCATCCGTGCCGACCGCATGAGCCGTGGCCATCGCTTCGAGCATCCGCAGCCGGTGTGGATCGCCGCGCCGGGCGACTACGTCGACGCGCTGCGCGCGGCGAAGGTGCTGGTCGAGCCCGACGAACGCCGCGCCCGCGTCGTCGCCGAAGTGGACGCCGCCGCCGCGAAGGCCGGCGGCACCGCGCGCAGGACCGACGACAACCTCGAGCAGGTGCAGTGCCTGGTCGAATGGCCGAAGGCCGTGCTGTGCGCGTTCGAGCGCGAATTCCTCGCGGTGCCGCAGGAAGCGCTGATCGCGACGATGGAAGCCAACCAGAAGTTCTTCCCGGTGCTCGACGCCGCCGGCAAGCTCACCGAGCATTTCATCGGCATCGCCAACATCGAATCGAAGGACGAAAGCGAAGTCCGCAAGGGCTACGAACGCGTCATCCGCCCGCGCTTCGCCGACGCCAAGTTCTTCTTCGACGAGGACCTGAAGCAGGGCCTCGCGTCGATGAACGACGGCCTGAAGACGGTGACGTACCAGGCGAAGCTGGGCACGGTGTGGGACAAGGTGCAGCGTGTCGCGGCCTTGGCGGAAAGCATCGCCGGCGAAGTCGGCGTCGACCCGAAGCTCGCCAAGCGTGCGGCCGAACTCGCGAAGGCCGACCTGCAGTCGCGCATGGTCAACGAATTCCCGGAACTGCAGGGCATCGCCGGTCGCTACTACGCGATGCACGATGCGTCGCTGGACGATCTCTCCGCCGACGAACGCAAGCAGCTGGCCGATGCGATCGACGAAGCCTACATGCCGCGCTTCGCGGGCGACGCCATCGCGCCGAGCAAGCTCGGGCAGGTGCTGGCGATCGCGGAACGGCTGGATGCGCTGGCGGGTGGGTTCGCCGCGGGCCTGAAGCCGACGGGCAACAAGGATCCGTTTGCGTTGCGAAGAAATGCTCTGGGTCTTGCTCGAACCTCTTTGGAAAGCGGCATTAGCTTTAGTCTCGAGGAGTATTCTTTCTTTTCTTCCTGCATCGTTGTTGAGTCTCTCCTTCCTATCGCCAATCGAACTGCGCTGAAGAAAATTCAAGAAGCAGAAAAAAATGGCTTGGCTGGCGCTAAAGCTGCAAAAGAAATCTACGAAGATTTTGATAATGCTTCTCGTGAAATGATGAAAAATTGGCAGGAAGCCAAAGATTTCATCATTGACCGTCTCCGTGCCTACTACGCCGATCAGGGCGTGACCCCCCAGCAATTCGAATCCGTCGCTGCGCTCAAGCCAGTGTCGCTTCTCGACTTCGACCGCCGCCTGCGCGCGATCGGCGAATTCGTGAAGCTGCCGGAAGCCGAGGCGCTGGCCGCGGCGAACAAGCGCATCCGCAACATCCTGAAGAAGGCCGACATCGCGATCCCGGCGTCTGTCGACGCCGCGCTGTTCGTCGAGGACGCCGAGCGCGCGCTGCACGCGGTGGTCGAGCAGGCCATCGCCGACACCGACCCGCTGCTCGCGAACCGCGACTACGCCGCCGTGCTCGGCCGCCTCGCGCGACTGCGCCCGGAGGTCGACACCTTCTTCGACAAGGTAATGGTCAACGCCGACGATCAGGCCGTGCGCGCCAACCGCCTCGCCCTGCTGCAGCGCCTCGCCGACCGCCTCGGGAGCGTCGCCGCGATCGAGCATCTCTCGGTCTGATCCGCCTCGCCCCTCACCCGCCCTGCCGGGCACCCTCTCCCCGCAGGCGGGGAGAGGGACCGCATTCGTTCGGCGGTGGTGGCGATCTGCCGGGTTGCGGCTGCGGATGCCCTGCACAGGCCCGGTCGCGCCGCACATCTCCTTCTCCCCGCCTGCGGGGAGAAGGTGCCCGAAGGGCGGATGAGGGGCGAAGTCCGGACGGTGAGGGTAGCGATCTGCGGTGTTGCGTCTCCGGATGCTTGAACACGGCCGCGGCCGTCCGTAATGCCTCCTTCTCCCCGCTTGCGGGGAGAAGGTGCCCGCAGGGCGGATGAGGGGCCGAACCGCCGTCGAGCGAAGCGGGCCGCCCACCCTGATTGCCCGCAAGGGCAGGGGTCGCCTATCGCGCAGGCCGGCATCGCGGGCGCATGATCCCGTCGCGTGCCGTCTTCCGCTGTCAGGCATGTCCCCTTTCTGCCCTCGGTGCGCCCATGTCCCGACTCGCCCTGTCCGCGCTGCTCGTCCTTTCCGTCGCCGCGCCCGCCTTCGCCGATGAATCGAAGCCGTGGTCGCAGATCCTGTTGGGGCAGCCCAAGGCTTCCGACCCGCGGCAGGAGCCGCTGGTGATGATCGCGATCGACGGCAAGCGCGATTTCGATCCGGACGACCTCTACCAGCTCGCGCCGGGCCGGCACGAGTTCGTGATCGCGATGGACAGCACCGACACGGTCGGCGCGATGACCTACCAGACCATCGCCATCGACATGCAGCCGTGCACGAATTACGAGTTGATCGCCCGACGCCGGCCGGGCACGAGCGACGACAACCGCCACTGGGCGCCGGAGCTGCGCGGCGAGACGCCGGTCAGGCGCTGCCGGAAGAAATTCGGCGATGCTGCCGCCGCGCCGGCGCCCTGATCCGGTCGCCCCAGGCGCGACCCGGCCGGCCTCTCCCTACTCCCCGCCCGCGGGGAGTAGGTGCCCGCAGGGCGGCGGAGGGGCGGCCGACGACCATTCGTCACCACACGATTGGGGCGAAAGCAAATGACGAGGCATAATATCGATATGCCTGCCGTCGCCCCCCTCCGCGTTGCCCGTCCGGCCAGCCTCGAAGCCTGGTTCGCCCCCTTCCGCGCCGGCGTCATCGGCCACGACCTGACCGACCCGCGGGTGCAGGGCGACGGGCGCGTGGTCTACGCCGACTGGACCGCCAGCGGCCGCCTGTACCGGCCGATCGAGGACTACGTCGCGAACGTGCTCGGCCCGTACGTGGCCAACACGCACACCGAGACCACGCTCACCGGCACCCGGATGACCCACGCCTACCACCAGGCGCAGGCGATCATCAAACGCCACTGCAACGCCGGCCCGAACGACGTGCTGATCGCGCAGGGTTCGGGCATGACCGGGGTGGTCAACAAGTTCCAGCGCATCCTCGGCCTGCGCATCCCCGAGCACGTCGCCGACCGCGTGGCGATGCGCGACGAGGAGAAGCCGCTGGTGGTGCTCACCCACATGGAGCACCACTCCAACCAGACCAGTTGGGAGGAATGCGCGGTCCACGTGGAGATCCTGCCGCGCGCCGCCTGCGGCCGGCCGGACCTCGACGCGCTGCCGGGCATCCTGCGCCGCAACGCGCACCGGCCGCTGAAGATCGGCGCGTTCTCGGCCTGCTCCAACGTCACCGGCATCGCCACGCCGTACCACGAGATGGCGGCGATCATGCATGCCCACGGCGGCGTGTGCTTCGTCGACTTCGCGGCCTCGGCGCCGTACGTCGACATCGACATGCACCCGGCCGACCCCGCGCGGAAGCTCGACGCGGTGTACTTCTCGCCGCACAAGGTCCTCGGCGGCCCGGGCGCCAGCGGCGTGCTGCTGTTCGACGCCTCGCTGTACCGGCTGAAGGTGCCCGACGCGCCCGGCGGCGGCACCGTGGCGTGGACCAATCCGTGGGGCGGCCACCGCTTCGTCGACAACATCGAGGCGCGCGAGGACGGCGGCACGCCGGGCTTCCTGCAGACCATCCGCGCGGCGCTGGCGGTGCAGGTGAAGGAGGCGATGGGCGTCGCCAACATCGAGGCGCGCGAGCGCGAGCTGCGCGAGCTGTTCCTGGCCGAGCTGCGCAAGGAGCCGGGCATCCAGCTGCTGGAGCCGGAGCAGTGCGACCGGCTGTGCATCTTCTCGTTCTATTCGCTGGAGAAGCACCACAACCTGATCGTGCGCCTGCTCAACGACCGCTTCGGCGTGCAGGTGCGCGGCGGCTGCTCCTGCGCCGGCACCTACGGCCACATCCTGCTGGCCGTGGATCCCGAGACCTCGCACCGCATCACCTGCCAGATCGACGCGGGCGACCTCAGCAACAAGCCCGGCTGGGTGCGGGTGTCGCTGCATCCGACCATGACCGACGCCGAAGTGGTGTACGTGGCCCGCGCCATCCACGAGGTGATGCGGCACTACGACGCGTGGAAGCACGACTACGACTTCGACATCGCCTCCGGGGAATTCCGCCCGAAGGCCGGCGAGCCGCCGATGCCGGGACTGGAGACGTTCCGCCCGGTGTGAGCGGCCGCGCGCTGCCCGGGCTGTGAAGGCCGTCGTTTGAATTGCCGGCACGCCCCGGTACAGTAGGCCGCGTTAGGAAGCCACAACAGGTGCCTGGATGCCCCGCAGGAAGCGTTTCGCCGTGCTGGCGATGTCGTGCATGACCCTCCCCTTCTTCGCCGTCGCGGCCGATGGTCCCTGGTCCGAAATCGGGGTCGGTGGCCGGTCCGACGCGAAGCTCGCGCAGTACGACGTGATGGTCGTCTCGATCGACGGCTCGATGGATTTCCCCGACCAGCCCGTTTACCGGTTCGCGCCGGGCCGCCACGGCCTGCTCCTGGGCAGCCTCAAGCGCGGCCCCAGCGGCGAGATGATCGCGCAGTCCCTGTCCGTCGAGATGCAGCCGTGCACCCGCTACCTGCTGGCCGCGGACCATTCGCATCCGGAACCCAACCGCAGTTGGGAGCCGCGCCTGGTCGGCACCGAACCGATCCCGAAGTGCCTGAAGAAGTACGCCGACCAGTTGCCGCCACAGGCACCGGTGGCGTCCAACGCGCCCTGAGCGCGCGCGCCCGACCGTGTCCGCCGGCCGCCATGCGCAGGTCGGCGCGGCGTCGCGGACGACACGGCGCACCGTCCGCGCCTCGTCGACCGCCGTGCCGCGTCGCTGTGCGAATCTGAAATGGAAGTCTCGGCGTGCTGTCATGCGCGCGGCCTAGAGTGATCGCGTCCCGATGCTTCGAGGTGTCGTCATGCGCCGTCGGAAGTCTCTCGCCATGCTGGCCGTGTCCTGTGTCTGTCTCCCTTTCTTGGCCGGCGCCGCCGACGGCCCCTGGTCCGAGATCAGCGTCGGTGGCCGCACCGACGCGAAGCTCGCGCAGTACGACGTGATGGTGGCCGTCATCGACGGTTCGATGGATTTCCCGGACCAGTCGGTCTACCGGCTCGCGCCCGGCCGCCACGGCCTGCGCCTGGCCAGCTTCAAGCGCGGCCCCAGCGGCGAGATGACCGCACAGCCGTTCTCGGTCGACCTGCAGCCCTGCACGCGCTACGTGCTGGCCGCCGACCATTCGCATCCGGAACCCAACCGCAGTTGGGAGCCGCGCGTGCTCCGCACCGAGCCGATCGCGAAGTGCGTGAAGAAGTACGCCGACCAGCTGCCGCCGGCCACGGCGCCGGTGGCGTCGGCACCCTGACCGAACGCGCCCCGATCGCGACGCATCGCGCTGCACCGCATGCGGTCGATGTGACCGCGGCCACGCCGGTTCAGGGACACGGTCGATAGGGTGGAACGGCTTCGCGATGGGCGAAGCCCGGCGTCGTTCGCGACCGCGGCACGTGCCGCCCGCCGCCGCGAGGCCGGCCATCCCGCACAAGGAGAGTCCCGATGATGCGCAAGGTCGCCCGCGACGCCGCACTGGCGTCCGCCCTGTTCGTGTCCGCCCTGGTTCCTGTCCTCGTTCCCGGCAACGCCGCCGCGCAGGCCGCGTCGGTCACGCTCGACTGCAGCCTGTCCACGAACCACTGCTACGCCGACGCGTACGCGCCGACGTCGCCGGCGCCGCTGAAGGTCTGGTGGAGCTTCGACACCGACGGCACCGACGCGATCTTCCCGCAGGACTGCACGAACCGCGAGAGCTGCCGCTTCTGGTGCCCGCGTTACCCGGGCACGATCTCGGCATCGGTCCAGGTCCGCGACGCGAACAACCTGCTGCTCGGCAGCGCCACCGCGACCGCGGTGTGCACCCAGCAGGACGAAGTGCGGCCCTGCTCGCCGCGCCGCGCCGGGCACGAGGCCGCCCGGCGCGGCCCGCGATTGCAACATGAACGGTGG
>JBQCJG010000260.1:0-13787 GCA_051952955.1 Lysobacteraceae bacterium
GATGGCACCGGGCATCCAGGCCATGGCGTACAGGAGCATCGCGATCGCGAAACAGACTAGCGTGAAGAGGCGGAAGCGCTTCATGTGGGGCAGGCTCCTTCGTCAAGTTTCGATGCCAAGCCCCGAGTGGCGGCGCCGGAATGGATCAAGGCTCTTGTAGGAGCGACGTGAGTCGCGACCACAGACCTCAATGCGCTTTCGGGTCGCGACTCACGTCGCTCCTACGAAAACCGAAAGCGCAGGTGGATCGCAAAAATCCAAGCATCGCAACTCATCCAGTCAAACCATACACCGAACGAAGCGCTCATCTGCATCAACGGACACGGCGACTTTCCGGATTGTCATCCCGAACGCGGGCGCAGCCCGCGGAGGGATCCGCTGTTGGCGACGAGAGTCGATCGAATCTTGCGACCCGGCGTTTCGTTCATGACGACCCGGAGCACGCTCTACAGGCTCAAATTACAGAATTTTGTCTTTAGTGCCCGGTTTAAATTCAAGCAAGAACTTCTCCATGCGCGCAATTGCTTGACCAGAGCCATTTAAGCTAATATGAAATAAATTTTTCTTTATCAAGCATTTCCTTATAAATATCAAAAATTGATTTGCAGATCAGAGAGGCCGTACTTTTTCTAATTCTAAGAAGAGTATGCTCGACAGAACCGCGGAAAACTTCGCCATTAAAATCATTATACTGCGATCCGAACCTTGAAATTCCGTATACTACGGCAGCCCATTTTTCTTGCAGGCAAAGCGGGAAATCTTCAGACTGAAGAACATGAAACGTATACCAAGCAGAACGCAGCCTTTCTCTTGCGTCGCCCGGATGCACAGCAAGAATCTCCAGCGTGACGGCCAGCTTGCCTATTACATACGCATACTCATCACTTTTCATGCGCACTCCATGTAAACAGATGAGTAAAAGGGACTCCTTCCCACCACGCTAACCCCAACATCGCGCCTTCCGGCGCTCCTACAAAAACGCATCACCCCGCCGCGAAGCCCTCGCGGGTGAGGTTCACCGCATCGCCCTCGGTACACACGACATCGTCCTCGATGCGGATGCCGCCGAAAGGCTTGAACTGCGCGACGCGGTCCCAGTCGACGCTCGGGCCCAAGCCCTTGTCCTTCAGGGCGTCGAGGAGCATGTCGATGAAGTAGATCCCCGGCTCGATGGTGACGACCATGCCGGGTTCGAGGGTGCGGGTGAGGCGCAGGTACGGGTGGCCGTCGGGCTTGGGGAGCGTGCCGCCGGCGTCGGAGGCGGCGAAGCCGGCGACGTCGTGCACCTGCAGGCCGATGCCGTGGCCGATGCCGTGAGGGAAGAACGCGCTGCTGACGCCGGTTTCCACCGCGACCTCGGGCGAGACGTGGATCAGCCCGAAGTACTTGAGGATGCGGGCCAGCGAAAGGTGCGCGTCGAGGTGGATCTGGCGGTAGTCGGTGCCGGCGCGGACCTGCGCGCACATGCGCTGCTGCGCGGCGTCGACGGCGTCGATCATCGCCTGGAATTCACCGCCGGCGTCGGTGGCGTAGGTGCGGGTGATGTCGCAGGCATAGCCGCGATGGCTGGCGCCGGCGTCGATCAGGAAGCTGCGCGCGTTCGCCGGCGGGGTGCGGTCGCGATCGGTGTAGTGCAGCACCGCGGCGTGTTCGTCGAGGCAGACAATGTTGTTGTACGGCAGGTCGTTGGCGTCTTGGCGCGCGGCCTGGCAGTACGCCAGGTGGATGCCGAACTCGCTGGCGCCGGCGCGGAAAGCACGCTCGGCCGCGCGGTGGCCGCGCACGCCCCAGCGCGTGGCCTCGCGCATCATCGCGATCTCGTACGGGGTCTTGTACGCACGGTGGTAATGCAGGTAGTCGAGCACCGCCTGCGGGTTGTTCGGCGCATAGGCGCCGTACGCACCGAGGGCGCTCTGCGCCTCGCCGAGGATCGCGCAGCGCGCGGCGTTCCTGGGCAGCAGCTGCTTCGCTTCGTCGGCTTCGCGGATGACGTGGATGTCGAAGTGCCCGACCCATTCGCCGCTCGGGGCCTGCGGCACCACGTGCCAGTAATCGTGCGGCTGCAGGAAGATCAGCTGCGGGCGCTGGCCCGGCGTGTAGACCAGCCAGCTGCCCGGCGCCTGCGTGACCGGCAGCCATGCCTTGAACTGCGGATTGACCGCGTACGGATAGTCGCGGTCGTCGAACAGCTGGTAATGCAGCGTGCCGCTGGGCACCACGAGGTGGTCGAAGCCGCCGCGTTCCAGCGCCGCGTCGGCGCGGGCGCGGACGACGGCGAGGTGGTCGGCGTAGAGACGGGAAGGATCGGCGGTCATGGCAGGCTCGCGGCAAGTGGTGAAAACGACCGCGCCCACGGGCCGGCCGGACGCTTAGAGCGTGTCATGCACTTTTCCATGCGCCGCGAAGCCCGTCCGCGGGCGCGAGCCAAGGCGCGGCCTGCTGCCAAGGCTGGTGGCCTTGGCAGGGACGCAACGCCGGATCGCGCCGGCGGACGGGCTTCCCGGCGGGTTGCGTCCCCGGACCACCGATGCAGCGGCCCGCGGCTTGCCTCGGCCACCAGCCAAGGCAGCGCCACGGACCTTGCCCCGGCGGCCCGGGGGCGCAACGCGGTGCATGGAAAAGTGCATGACACGCTCTAATCGTAATGTGCGCCGGGCGCTTCGACCCAGGCATGCAGCGCGTCGCGATGGGCGTCGCTCATCGAGATGAACCGGAAGCCGGCCCACGACTGCCCCGGCGAGCTGGCGCGATCCAGCCACAGCAGGTGCATGCCGGCCTCGATGTCGGTGGCGCCGTCGCCCGGCAGGCGGAAGCGGAACTGGTACAGCGCGTCCTCGGTCAGCGGCACGCTGGCGATGAGCAGCATGCCGCCTTCGGACAGATTGCCGACGCGGCCGACGATTTCCTCGGTCATCACGTCGGCGACGCGGACGGTCTCGGCGACCTTGCGCCGCGGCGAACGGCGGTGTTCGCGGGCGGTCATCGGGCATCTCCCTTCGGCGGCGGCGCGGATTCGTCGCCGATCAGGCCCGGATGGGGCTCGACGTCGGCGCGCGGCGGCGCGGCGGCGGCGACCGACCGCGCGGCCGCGCCTTCCGGCGTCGCCATGGGCGCGGCCGGGACGGAGCGCACGGCGATGTCGGCCGCCGGCACGCCCGGTTCGTCCTCGACGCCTTCGCGACGCGTGCCGGTGAGGCTGCGCAGGGCGTTGATCGCGGCGTGCCAGGCGCGATCGACCAGGCCGGCGCGCTGCGCGGTGACGATGCGCACCTGGTCCTTGGCCATCATCCGCGCCAGGCTGTCCAGCGAGTGCTCGCCGACGCGCTGGCCGCGCTGGTTGACGAACAGCGCGTTGCCGGTGACCGGGCTGAACCACGACATGCGGCGCCGGATGACGTCGCCCTGCTGGTTGGTGACGAATTCCAGCCACGTGCCGAACGGCAGCAGGCGCAGCTGTTCGTAGCACTCCTGCTCGTGCTCGCTGCGCGTCGGCAGGTCGGGCTTGCGCGCCTTCTGCGCTTCCTCGCCCAGGCGCACGCGCGCCTTGAGCTTCATCGTCAGTTCGGTGCGGGACTCGCCGTCCTCGTCCTCGCGCAGGCTGCTCGACAGCCGGCGGGCGATGACGTCGGCTTCCTCGTCGTGGTAGCCGACCTGCTTGAGCGCGGCCTCGACGTGGGTCTTCAGCGCCGGATGCTCGGCGTCGGTGTCGCGGTGGGTGCAGGCCGCGACGACCTGGCGGGTGGCGTCGAGCTGGCGCTTCCACTCTTCCGAGCCTTCGCCGTGGCGCAGGAAGGTCAGCGTGAGCACGTCGGCCCACGACTGGTTGAGCAGGGCGCGGGTGAACTTGGGCAGCGACGCGTCGCCCATCACCTCGGCCAGGACCTGCTCGGCGCGCAGCTTGGCGGCCTCGAGCTTCTCCTTGCCGCGCGCGGCCTCGACGTGGCGCTTTTCCAGCGTCTCGGCGCGCTTCACCTGCGCGTCGATGTGGGTCTTCAGCTGCTGGTTGCTTTGCTCGAAGACCGCGACGTCGCCGTCGAAATGCCTGACCGCGTGGGTGACGGCCTCCTGCAGCGGCGACAGCAGCGACGGATCGATGTCGTCGTCGCCCAGCCACTTCGCCGCGGTGTCCGACACCGTGCTCAGCAGCTGGCGGGCCGGATGGTTCGGGCGGACGAAGAAGGCGCGGTCCTGCAGGGCGACGCGCAGCAGCGTGACCTGCAGGCGCTTGACCAGCGCCGCCGCCGGTGCGTCGTCGCGGATCTCGTTCTGCAGGTGACTGTAGAGCAGGCCCAGCAGGTCGAAGGTGTCGTTGTCGGCCGGGGCCAGCGCCACCGGCTTGCCGTGCTGCTGGCGGGCCTGCGCCAGCAGCGACTGCTTGATGTCCTCGATCGTCGCCGCGCCGCCGGGCATGGTGGGCTCGGCGTCCATCCGCCCCAGCGTCTGCAGCAGGTCGCGGGTGGGGATCGGCGTTTCGGTGCGCGCGCCGGGCGGTACCGGGTTCAGGCGTTCGTTCTGCAGCCGGCGCTGGCCGAGCCGCTGGTGCAGTTCGCGGAACGCCTGCATCTCGTCGACTTCGGCCTGCGGCATGGCCTGCCCCAGCCACACGGTGTGCGGGCGGTTGGCGTCGTACGGCGCGTCGCCGCCACCGGGCACGCCGGAGGGACCGGGCGCCTGCGCACCGCTGCCGGCCGGACCCGCCGGATGACTGCCGCCGAAGCCGCCCATGGGACCGCCGGCGGCACCGTCCGATCGCATGCCGCCCTGCGGCGTCGGCGCGGACGCGCCCTGCCCCGGCGTGCGCTTCGGCGCCGGGTCGTCGACCGTGCGCACGTTCGGCGCGTCGTCGTCGCCGGCGCCGCTGCGCGAGCGCATCGGCACGTAGCTCAGGCCGGGCAGCACGCCCTCCTCCAGCAGCAGCGCGTCGAGCTTCTCGCACAGGCCGGGGTACTGCACCATCACCCGGCGATCGAACGTGCGGTAGAACAGCAGCCGCGCGCCGTGGTCGAGCTGCAGCGGTTCGACCGCGTGGCGGATCGCGCGGCACAGCGCCTGCGGGCCCAGCGGGATGCGTTCGCCGTCGAACGCCGGCGCCGCGGCCAGCACCGCGAAGCGCTGGCCCAGCAGGTGCAGCACGAGGTTGGTGCGCGATTCCTGGCGCGACGCGATCTCGTGCAGCACCGCGCCCTCGTCCATCATCGATTCGTCGACGAGGCTGAGGTTGCGGAAATTGAGCGGCTGCGGCGGCGTCGACGAGGGACGCGACAGGCTCGGCACGGCGCCGGGCTTGCGCAGGCCGGCGAGGCCGGCTTCCAGCAGCTGCATGAAGCGCGGCACCAGGTCGTGCCGGTTCAAGCGCACCACGCGCAGCACGTGCATGTAGTCGATGCCACCGCCGCCGGTGGTGCCGCCGCGCTCGGCCAGCCGGAAGAGTTCCTCCTCGAAATCGGAGATGGCGGTGACGAGGTTCTTCTCCAGTTCCTCGCTGACCAGCGCCAGGGTGCGATCGAGGGTCCGTCGCACGCGACGAGGAAGCCCGGCGGTGGCCAGGGTCTTCGGCGCGGGGTCCTGCGGGTCTGTGGGCGCTGCCATCTCAACCTGTCGAAGTGCGACGGTAGCCGCATTTCTTAACATGTCCGGCCATCGCGAGCCAACTGCCGGACCGCACCGGGCCGCATGGATGGACGGCGAAGCGCCTCATGCCGACGGCCCCGCGCCGGCCGTTCCAGCCGCGTCGTCCTCGGGCAGCACGTTCTCGGGCAAGAACTGCGCGATCACGTCGTTGGCGAAGCGCAGGCCGGCTTCGGTCGGCTGGACGTGCTCGTCCTCGACCGCCAGCCAGCCCTTGGCGACCGCCTCCGCCAGCGGCGCGGCGATGGCGGTACGCGGCAGCCCGGTGCGCGCCTCGAAAGCGGCCAGCGCGAAACCCTCGCGCAGGCGCAGCAGGTTCAGCATGTACTCGAACGGCCGCTGCGCCGGCGCGATGTCGGTGTCGCCGCCGATCGCCGCCACGGTGCCCGCGTGCGCCAGGTAGGCGGCCGGGTGCTTCAGCTTCCAGCGCCGCAGCAGGCGGCCCTCGCCGCCTTCGCCCGCGTCCTCGCCGCCCGCCGGCAGGGTCAGCTTGCCGTGTGCACCGGCGCCCACGCCGAGGTAGTCGCCGAAGCGCCAGTAGTTGAGGTTGTGCGCGCACTGCCGGCCGTGCCGGGCGTAGGCGCTGATCTCGTACTGCGCGTAGCCGGCGGCGGCGAGCGCGGCCTGGCCCTGCTCCTGCATGTCCCAGGCGAGGTCCTCGTCGGGCAGGTGCTCGGGCGGACGGGCGGCGAACGCGGTGTTCGGCTCCAGCGTCAGCTGGTAATGGCTGATGTGCGCCGGCGCCAGCGCGAACGCGCGGTCGAGGTCGTGCAGCGCCATCGGCAGCGTCTGCCCGGGCAGCGCGTACATCAGGTCGAGGTTGAGGTTGTCGAGGCCCGCGTCCTGCGCCAGCTTCACCGCGGCCTCGGCCTGCGCGCTGTCGTGGATGCGGCCCAGCCGCCGCAGGCAGCCGTCGTCGAAACTCTGGATGCCGAACGACACGCGGTTGACGCCGGCGCGCAGGTAATCGCCGAAGCGGCCATGCTCGGCGGTGCCGGGGTTGGTCTCCAGCGTGATCTCGCAGCCGGGCGCGAAACGCAGCCGCGCGCTCGCCGCCTGCAGGAAACGGTCGATCGCCTCGGCCGGAAACAGGCTGGGCGTGCCGCCGCCGAAGAACACGCTGTGCACCGTGCGGCCCCAGGCCAGCGGCAGGTCGAAGTCGAGGTCGGCGACCAGCGCATCGACGTAGGCGGCGAACGGCGGCGGGCCGCCGGCGGCGTCGCGGAATTCGTGCGAGTTGAAGTCGCAGTACGGGCACTTGCGCACGCACCACGGCAGGTGGACATAGAGCGAGAGCGGCGGGAACGTCATTTGCAGCCCTCCCGGCCGTGTGTGAGGATCGATGCGCCCGCCGCCGGCGGGCCGCTGGACATCATAGGGAGAATGACGATGAAACTTCGCAGGAAAGTCATGCTGGTGCTGCTGCTCGCGCTGTCGCTGTCGCCCGTGGCGATGGGGTCGCCGCCGACCGACGACCACGATCTGACGTGGTGCCCGCGTCCGGGCGGCTGTCCCTGACGATCCACCGGCCCGTCCGGGCCAGGCGCGGGTCCGGCATGCGTCCGGACTCGCCTCTCCGAAGCGTCAGCCGGCATCGCGCAGCAGGCGCGCGCGCAGCACGTCCAGCGCGCGGCCGCGATGGCTGATCCGATTCTTCAGCGCGGGCTCGAGTTCGGCCGCGCCCTGCCCGCGTTCCGGATCGAAGAACACCGGGTCGTAGCCGAAGCCGCCGCTGCCGCGCGGCGCATGCAGCACGCGGCCTTCCCAGACGCCTTCGGCGATCAGCGGCTGCGGATCGTCGGCATGGCGCAGCAGCGCCAGCACGCAGACGAAGCGCGCGCTGCGGCGGTCGTCGGGCACGTCGCGCAGCGCGTCGAGCAGTTTCGCGATGTTCGCCGCGTTGTCGCCGTGCACGCCGCTGTAGCGCGCGCTGTAGAGCCCGGGCGCACCGTCGAGCGCGTCGACGCAGAGGCCCGAATCGTCGCCCAGCGCGGGCAGGCCCGTGGCGCGCGCGGCGTGGCGCGCCTTGAGGATCGCGTTCTCGACGAAGGTCAGGCCGGTCTCGTCGGCGTCCTCCACGCCGAATTCGGACTGCACGTGCAAGTCGACGTCGACATCGCCGAGCAGGTCGCGCAGTTCCGCGAGCTTGCCGGCGTTGCTGCTGGCGAGCACGAGCTTCACGCGCGCGGCTCCACCAGGTCCCAGCGATTGCCGTAGGGATCCTCGAACACCACCACGGTGCCGTAGGCTTCCTCGCGCGGCGCTTCGACGAAACGCACGCCCTTCGCCAGCATCGCGGCATGGTCGCGGCGGAAGTCGTCGGTATGCAGGAAGAAGCCGACGCGGCCGCCGGTCTGGCGGCCGATGCTCGCGCGCTGCGCGTCGTTCGCGGCCTGCGCCAGCAGCACGCCGGTCTCGGCGCCGGCGGGCGCGACCACCACCCAGCGCTTCGCCGCGTTGCCGGGCACCGCGCCCAGCACGCGGTCCTCGCGCAGTTCGAAGCCGAGCGCGTTGACGTAGAAGTCGATCGCGCGGTCGTAGTCGTCGACCACCAGCGCGAAACAGGCGATGTGCAGGCGCATGCTCAACCCGCCCGCGCCGCGCGCTGCGCTTCGAACAGGTCGCGGATGCCGTGTTCGGCCAGGCCCAGCAGCGCGTCGAGTTCGTCGCGGCGGAAGGCGTGGCCCTCGGCCGTGCCCTGCAGTTCGATGAAGCCGCCGCCGTCGTTCATCACCACGTTCATGTCGGTGTCGCAGTCGCTGTCCTCGGCGTAGTCCAGGTCCAGCACCGGCACGCCGCGGTACACGCCCACCGACACCGCCGCGACCGCGCCGTGGATCGGGTCGCGGGCGATGTCGCGGCGCTTCTGCAGCCAGCGCACCGCGTCGACCAGCGCGACGTACGCGCCGGTGATGGCCGCGGTGCGGGTGCCGCCGTCGGCCTGCAGCACGTCGCAGTCGAGGGTGATGGTACGTTCGCCCAGTGCGTTGCGATCGACGCAGGCGCGCAGCGCGCGGCCGATCAGGCGCTGGATCTCCAGCGTGCGCCCGCCCTGCTTGCCGCGCGCGGCCTCGCGGTCGCTGCGGGTGTGCGTGGCGCGCGGCAGCATGCCGTATTCGGCGGTGATCCAGCCCTCGCCCTTGCCGCGCAGGAAGCCCGGCACCTTGTTCTCGACGCTGGCGGTGCACAGCACGCGGGTCTCGCCGAAGCTGACGAGGACCGAGCCCTCGGCGTGGCGGGTGTGGCCGCGTTCGATGCGGACCGGGCGCAGCTGGTCGGGGCGGCGGCCACTGGGGCGGGCGATGGTCATGCGGCGGTGCTCGGCGTGCGGGCGGCGCAGTCTAGCACCGGGGGCCGAGGCGCCCCGCCCGAACGGTGCATCCCAACCGTCCGCCGATGGCGGACAATGGCGCCCCCGCCGACTCCGGCGCCCGGCCAGGACTTCCGATGATCCGCAGCATGACCGCCTTCGCCGCCGCCGAGCGGAGCACGCCCTGGGGCACGCTCGGCTGCGAGCTGCGCGCGGTGAACCACCGCTTCCTCGAAGTCGGCACGCGCCTGCCCGACGACCTGCGCGCGGCCGAGCCGGCGCTGCGCGAACGCATCGCGGCGCGGATCTCGCGCGGCAAGCTCGACCTGACCATGCGCCTGCGCGCCGACGAGCGCGACGACGCGCTGCAGCTCAACGCCGCGCGCGTGGCGCAGCTGGCGGCGCTGGGCCGCAACCTGCAGGAGCACTTCCCGGCGCTGCGCGTGGAAATGACCGACCTGCTGAAATTCCCGGGCGTGCTGCAGTCGCACGCCGACGATCCGGCCGCGCTGCACGCCGAGGCGCTGTCGCTGCTGGACGAGACGCTGGCGCAGTTCGTCGAGGCGCGCGAACGCGAGGGCGGCAAGCTGGCGACGGTGATCCTGGAACGCGTCGATGCGATCGCGAAGCACGCCGCCGACGCGCGCGCGCTGATGCCGGCGATCCGCGCCGGGCAGCGGCAGAAGCTGGAGAACCGCCTCGCCGACCTGCCGCAGCCACTGGATCCGGGCCGGTTCGAGCAGGAACTGGTGCTGGCGCTGCAGAAGCTCGACGTGGACGAGGAACTCGACCGCCTCGACAGCCACATCGCCGAACTGCGCCGCGCGCTGAAGCAGAAGGACGCGGTGGGCCGCCGCCTCGACTTCCTGCTGCAGGAGTTCAACCGCGAGGCGAACACGTTCGGCTCGAAGTCGGTGGACGCGCGCACCTCCGCGCTGGCGGTGGAGCTGAAGGTGCTGATCGACCAGATCCGCGAGCAGGCCCAGAACATCGAATGAGCGCGGACGCCGCCCGCATCGGCCTGGTCGTGCTCTACCGCTGGCGGCTGCGGCCGGGCATGGAGGACGCGTTCGTGCCGGCGTGGCGCGACGTCACCGAAGCGTTGCTGCGCCACGGCTCGTTCGGCTCGCGGCTGCATCGCGGCGACGACGGCCTGTGGTACGGCTACGCGCAGTGGCCCGATGCGGCGACGCGCGCGGCGGCCACCGCGGCGGGCGCGGTCGACCCGGCGCTGGTCGCGCGGATGGCCGCCTGCATCGAGACCTCGTACCCCGAGACCGCGCTGGCGCCGGTGGCGGACCTGCTGCATCTGCCGCACAATCCCCCGCCCGGCTGACAGTCCGGACCCACGAGACCCTCCCGTCATGCGCGGAACCCTGTTCATCGTCGCGGCCCCGTCCGGCGCCGGCAAGTCCAGCATCGTCAATGCCTGCCTGGCCCGCTTCCCCGACATCGCGCTGTCGATCTCGTTCACCTCGCGCGGCATGCGCCCGGGCGAGCGCCACGCGCAGCACTACCACTTCGTCAGCGAGGACGAATTCCGGCGGATGATCGACGCCGGCGACTTCTTCGAGTGGGCGAACGTGCACGGCGACCTCAAGGGCACCGCACGGCAGTCGGTGGAACCGCAGCTGGCCGCCGGCCACGACGTGCTGCTGGAGATCGACTGGCAGGGCGCGCAGCAGGTCCGCCGGCATGTGCCGGATGCGGTCGGCGTGTTCATCCTGCCGCCGTCGCGCGCGGCGCTGGAAGAGCGCATGCGCAAGCGCGGCCAGGACAGCGAGGACACCATCGCGCGCCGGCTGGCGAACGCGCGCGAGGAAATGTCGCACCACGACGAGTTCGAGTACGTGATCGTCAACGAGACGTTCGAGACCGCGGTCGACGAGATGTGCGCGATCTTCACCGCGAGCCGCCTGCGCCGCGAAGCGCAGGCGGTCCGCCACCGCGCACTGATCGACGCACTGCTGGCCTGATCGCAGGCCGGCAGCGGAACCGCGCGAGCGCGGCTCCGCTTTCCTTCCGGCCTCAGCGGCCGGACACGCTCCGCGCCTGCTCCTGCACGACCTGCGCCTCGGCCGGCTTCACCGCCTCGGCCATGCGACTGCTCTGCGCCACCGTCTGCGTGGTCGCCTGCGCGTAGTCGATGTACGAGTTCTTCGATGCCGGGTTGGTCGGATTGCCCTCGACCGCGATCAGCAGCGTCTGCCCGTTCGGCGTGTTTGCCTTGGCGACGTGGTCGATCGACTGCAGGCCGCTCGCCTTGGCGTCGGCGGCGACCGCCGCGGCCGCCTTCGTCAGTTCGTCCTGCGACTTGAAACCACCGCTCGGACCGAGCTGCTGCAGGTTCGCCATCGCCTGTTCGTACAGCCGGTGGTCCGGATGCTTCGGATCGGCGATCGACGGCTGCCCGCCGCCCTGCGTCGGCACGTCGGGCTTCAGTGCGTCCGGCTTCGGCGGCGCCGTCGCACCGGCATCACTGCGCGGTGCCGGCGGGGTTTCGCCGGATTGCGCGGGCGCCTGCGGTTGCGGCTGCGGCTGCTGTGGCGCGGATTGCTGTGGCGGCTGCGGCGGTTGCTGCGCAGGCTGCGGTTGCGGCGCCTGCGGCTGTGCTGCCTGCGTCGGCGCCGGCTGCGCGGACGTCGGTGCGGGTTCCTGGCCCGGTTTCTGCGCCAGGCCCAGCGACCCGAGCGTGTCGCGGCCGGCCTTGCCGTCGACGTCCAGCCCGTGCTGCGTCTGGTACTTGCGCACCGCGGCCTCGGTCATGTCGCCGTAGTAGCCGGTGGTCGGCAGCGGCTGGCCCTTGTCGTCGCGGATGCCGGCCTTGTTCAGCGCTTCCTGCAGGTGCTTCACCGCATCGCCGCGCTCGCCGTGCTTGAGCACGCCGTCGGCCATCGGGTCGCGCGACGCCGCGGGCGTCTCGCTCTGCGCCGGCGGCCTCTGGCCGCGGTCCAGCGCGCGATGGAACGCGAGCCGCTGCTCGTAGTAGTCGACCGCCTGGTCGACCGTGTAGCCGCGCTGCACCTGGCCGTACGGCGAACCGGGCAGCGAGGCCCATTCCTTGCCGCCGCGCTCGATCGCGCCCTTGATGTCGCCCTGCTCCAGCTCGCGCATCACGCCGCGGTCGCGCATCTTCGCCACCGCGATGCGGTCCTGGCTCTCCGGCGAGAAGTCGTCGATCTTCCGGTCGTAGCGGTTGCGCATGTCCTCGACGTCGACCAGCTTCATCTGGTAGCGGCCGACGTTGTAGCGCAGCTCGTCGCGCGGCAGCGTGCCGGAATCGGCGATCGCCGATTCCGGCATCAGCCCGCGACTGCCCGGCACGCCGTTGCGTTCGCGATAGCCGGACGGCGAACCGTCGGCGTTGAGCGAATGCCCGACTTCCTTCCACGCCACCAGATCGAGGTAGGCGCGGACTTCCGGCGTCTGCTGGCGCAGGAACGGACTGGCCGCGAACGGCGCGGGCGCCTCGGCCGTGCGCGCGGGCGTCGGCGTCTGCGCCTCGGGCGCGCGGGCGGGCGTTGCGTGGTCGCGACCACCGCGGGCCATCAGCTGGTCGAGGCCGTCGCCGTTGCGGGCGATGTCGTTGTAGTACTTGTACGGCGTGGTGCCGTTGGCGTCGGCGTGTACCGGACGCCCTTCCAGCACCGCCTTGCCGGCGCCGTAGCCGCCGAGGTGCGAGGCCTTGAGGAAACCGGCGACGCGCTCGGCGGGACTGTTCGCATCGAGCAGGTGGTCGCGGACGGCGTGCGCGTACAGCTTGTCGCCGTTGGTCTTGAACGCCTTGTCCTGCAGGTCGGCGGACGCCTTGTACTTGTCGAGGCTCAGGCCGTCCTTCCAGTTCTGATCGTCCTTCAGGAAACGGGTCATGCCGCCGGTGGTCGCCCACTCCCATTCGGTGCGCGCGCCGGACGCCTTGAAGGCCTTGTCGTACTTATCGCGGTCGACCAGGTCGGCCTCGACCAGCCAGCCGGCGCCGGCCTGGTAGCGGCCGACGTAGCCCTGCCTGTTGGTGACGGCCAGGTCGCCGCCGCTGCTTTCGGTGAGTACGGTGGACGCGACCAGGCGCCGGGTCTCGGCCTGGTCCAGCCCGGCGATGTTGCCCTGGTGGTACGCATTGGCAGGGGCCACTGCCTTCTGTCGATCATCAGCCATGGTGCAGCCCTCGAGTGGATATCGACGTGTGGACGGGAATGCTCGTCACGAGCATCGGCGGGGACGCGAATCAGCGTTCGCGGCAGCGCATCGACGCGATGCGAGCGGCGGGCTTGTCGCGGGTGAACACGAACGTGGTGGAACCGGGGCCGGCGGGGCCGCCGTCCTCGTCGACGAACGCCTCGACGAAGACCGCGCGTTCGCCGCCCAGGTCGATGCGGTAGAACGCGTTCTTCTGCACGTTCTCGCTGCCGTAGGCATCGAGCGTGCACTGGTCGGCGACCGGCGCCACCGCGGCGGAGGGGAGCTGCGCGGCCAGCACCTGCGCGTAATCGTCGCTGGGGTAGAACTTGACGATCGCGACCTCGTTCACGCGATCGGCGTCGCCGTTGAGCGTCAGCCCGGCCTCGCCCTCGTTGCCCATGCGCGCGCCGGCGTCGGCACCGGCGTGACCGTCGGGCAGTGCGGCCTCGCCGAAGCCCGCCAGCAGCATGTGGCCGCGGCGCGAGAAGCGCAGCGCGGGATCGGCGACGGCGTCGTTCTCGACCGGCGCCGGGTCGTTCCAGTGCGCCGCGGCGAGGCCGTCGTAGGCGCGCCATTGCGCGCCCGCATCGGTCACGTACAGCGCGAGGAGAGCGTCGAGTTCCGTCATCTGGGTCTTCCCCCGGGAGGCAGCCGCGGGCGCGGCCGCGGC
>JBQCJG010000261.1:0-21452 GCA_051952955.1 Lysobacteraceae bacterium
CGCCGCGCCGCCGATGCGCAGGTCGTCCACGCGCAGCGCGATCGCCGGGATCTTCGCGGGGTCGAAGCCGCCGTCGGCCACGGGCGCGGTGGCCGGCACCGTCGCCGCCGCGCCGCCGGGCGACGCGCGCCAGTGGGCGCGCTGCAGGCGGCCGGAGATCGTGCCGGCGCCGGAGTCGGGGATCGCGACCGTGCCGGCCAGCGCGGCGCCGTCGACCTGCGCCGACAGGCCGCCGGCCACCGGCACGATCTGCAGCCGCGTGTCGGGGAAATCGCCGCCGAGCAGCTGCAGGCGGTCGGCCATCACGTCGGCGCGGCGCAGCGCCAGCCGGCCGCCACCGGCGCCGTCGCCCTCGGTCAGCGCGATCCAGCCGATGGCGTCGAGCACCGGTGCGCGACCGCCGAGCACCAGCCCGGACGCGGGTGGCGCCTCGGCCACGCGATCGCTGCCGAACATGGCGCGGATGCCGAGCTGGCCCGGGCCCTGCCCCGGCCCCTGGCGCACGCGCAGTGCCAGCCGCTGGCCGAAGGCGAGCGCGAGTTCGCCACGCCCGATCGGCAGCGGCAGGTCCAGCGTGGTCGGCAGCGCGGTGCCGGCCGGCTTGTCCATCGGCGCGGGCAGGTCGAACGCGGTGCCGACGAGATCCGAGCGCAGTTGCAGGCGGGTGATCTGCGGCGCGGCGGACGGCACAGTGCCGGGGGCGGCGGCGGGGATCGCGATGCCCGCCGTCCAGCGCGAGCGTCCGCGCACGTGCGGCCGCAGCCAGGCGAGGTCGGGCACGCGCGCCAGCAGGTCGTCGCTGGTCATCGAGGCCTCGAGCTCGGCCTCGAAGCCCTGCCGGCGATCGCGCACGTGGCCGGGGCCGGCGCGCAGCGAGAGCTTGCCGTCCTGGCGGTCGTACTGCGCACGCAGGCCGTCGGCGGTGAACCCGGCCTCGTCGTAGCGCGCCTTGCCGGTGACGCCGGCGAAGGCCAGTTTCCATTCGGATTCGGCCAAGCGCGCACCGCGCAGCTCCACCGTACCGTCGATCTTCGGTTTGTGCGGCTGCGGGCCGTGCAGCGGCAGTTCGAAATCGAAATCCGCGACCGCCGGACCCGCGGCCGACAGCGTCGACAGCACCTTGCCGTGCTCGCGGCGCAGCGGGCTCTCGCGCAGCAGCGCCAGCAGCCGCCCGGCATCGGTCTCGCTGCTCGCGCGGATGTCGAGCAGGCCGCCGGCGTAATCGGGAATGCCGGCGCTGAACGCGCGGATGCCGACCTCGCCCAGCATCGCCTTGCCCGCGACCCGGAAGCCGTTGTCGACGAAGGCGATGTCGGCGTCCATGTCCGCGGTCGTCGGCCAGTCGCTGGCGAACTTCACGTGCATGTCCTGCAGCGTGGCGCGGGCGTCGAAGATGCCCTTCGGCGGCGCCCCGTCGATCGACTTGAACGGCCAGTCGTCGAGTTCGCCGGCGACCACGGCGCGGCCGTCGCGCACCCGGCCGGCGACCAGCGCCTCGTCCAGCCAGTGCACCAGCGACGGCGACATCGCGAATTTCGGCCAGAACCGCTTCGCCACCGGCGCATTGGCATCGTCGAGATCGGCGACCAGGTCGAGCCGCGGCCGCGTCCCGTCGCCCTGGAACCACACGCCGCCGCGGGCATCGACGCCGTAGCCGTCGCCGTCCAGCCGCAGCGCCGCGGTTTCCACGCGCCAGCCGCGGTCCTCGTCGCGCCAGGCCACGACCTCGCCGCGAAGGCCGACCACGTGGGTCGCGCCGAAGCCCGTGGGCCAGTCGAAGCGCAGCTTCTTCGCAGGATCGAAGGTGAAGGCGAAACCGTCGCCGTCACCGTGCAGGGTGCCGGCGAGATCGGCGATGCCCGGCGTGTTGCCGACCGGCGCGAAACCCAGCGCACGCACCTGCGCGGCCGCACGCATCGTGCCGCCGCGGGTGCCCGCGACGCGGACCTGTTCGAGCACCGCGCCCGGGCGGGCCGCGACCAGCCAGCGCCGCAGCTTCGGCGACATGCGGTCGCTCAGCGCGAACACCGCGAACAGCGGGCCGGCGTCGATGCGGTCGGCGCGCAGACCGTAGTCGCGGCCGCTGGCGATCGCCAGGCCGTCCAGCACCTGCGGCCGGCTGTCGGCATCGGCTTCCACCCGCAGCGTCGGCGCATCCAGCCGCCAGCCGCCGTCGCGTATGTGCCAGCGCGCGACCGTCTTCAGCCGCGAGAATTCGACGACCGGCTGCGCGACGGCAGCATCGGGCAGCGCATCGGCGAAGGTCGCGCCGCGCAGGCGCAGCCGGCGCAGGTCGCCGTCAACCGCGATCGCGGCGACCTGGCGATGGCGCAGTGTCGCCCACAGTTCGGCGCGGCCCCGGCCGCCGGTGACGGTCACACCGCCGACCTTCAGCAGCGGCGACCAGTCGGCGAGGTTGCCGTCGCGGGCCACGGCGTAGAGCTGGCCGTCGCCGCGCGCGCGGTCGAAATCCAGCGCGAAGTCGATCGGCACCGCGTCGGCGCGCATCCGCGCGCGCAGCCCGCTGCGCAGGTGCTTGCCCTGCACCTGCAGGCGCAGGTCGACGTGCGGCACCGCGGTCTCGATGCCCAGCGACGGCGCCGAGATGCCGAGCTTCGCGTCGATCACCTGCAGCTCGCCTAGGCCTTCCAGCGCGCTCAGCGGGTCGCCGCCCTGGGCCTGCCCGGGCAGGCCGCGCACTTGCCAGCGACCGTCGTCGGCACGTTCCAACGTGAGCGCGAGATGGTGCACGCGCAGTTCGGTGAACGAGCGCCCCGGCAGCAGGCCGGCGTACTGCGACACCAGGATCTCGGCGGCACCGATCGACACCGCGCCCGGGCCGTCGCCCACGCGCAGGCCGTCGAGGCGCAGCAGCGGGCCGCGGCGCGTCCACGCGGTGTCGAGGCGGTCGAAGCGCACGGTCCGCCCGGCGCGGGCGCTCAGCCATTCGGCGATGCGGTCGGGATGGCGTTCCGCCAGCGGCAGCAACTGGCTGAGGATGGCCGCGCCCAGCGCCATCAGCACGATCGAGACCGCGGTGACGTACCACAGCCCGCGGCGCGCCAGGCGCAGGCGGCGGCGCAGCGACGTCATCGACCCGCGGCCCCGCGCGCGCGCTCAGAGCAGCACGACATCGAACTGCTCCTGGGTGTACTGCTCGTCCGCCTGGAAGCGGATCGACTTGCCGAGGAATTCCTCCAGCTCGGCCACCGCCGGCGATTCCTCGTCGGTGATCCGCGCGACCACCTTCGGCGAGGCGATCACCAGCAGCCGCGCGGCCTCGAACTGGCGCACCGCGCGGGTGATCTCGCGGAAGATCTCGTAGGTCACGGTCTCGGCGGTCTTCAGCGTGCCGCGGCCGCCGCATTCGTGGCAGGGCTCGCTGAGCTGGCGCTGCAGGCTCTCGACGGTGCGCTTGCGGGTCATCTCCACCAGGCCCAGCGGCGAGAAGTCGTACACCGTGGTCTTGGCGTGGTCGCGCGCCAGCGATTTCTCCAGCGTGCGCAGCACCTGGCGGCGGTGCTCGGGATCGATCATGTCGATGAAGTCGATGATGATGATGCCGCCGAGGTTGCGCAGCCGCAACTGCCGCGCCACCGCCTGCGCCGCTTCGAGGTTGGTGCGGTAGACGGTTTCCTCGAGGTTGCGCTGGCCGAGGAACGAACCGGTGTTCACGTCGATCGTGGTCATCGCCTCGGTCTGGTCGATGACGAGGTAACCGCCGGACTTCAGCGGCACTTCCTTCTCCAGCGCGCGCTGGATCTCGTCCTCGACGCCGTAGAGGTCGAACACCGGGCGCTGGCCGCTGTAGTGTTCGATCTTCTCGGCCAGGCCGGGCATGAACTTCGCCGCGAACGTGCGCAGCTTCTCGCAGGTCTCGCGCGAATCGACCTTCACCTTCTCCACGTCGCGGCGCATCAGGTCGCGCACCGCGCGCATCGGCAGGCTGAGGTCCTCGTACCCGCCGCGGCCGATGCCGACGGTGCGCACGTTCTGCTCGATCAGCGCCCACGCGCGGGCGAGGTAGGCGATGTCCTCGGCCAGCGCCTCGGCCGGCTGGCCCTCGGCGTTCGTGCGCACGATGTAGCCGTGCGGCGCGCCGGCGTTGTGGGTCGTGACCAGCGTCTTCAGGCGCAGGCGTTCGGCCTCGTCCTCGATGCGCGAGGACACGCCGATCACGCGCGAATGCGGCAGCAGGACGAGGTAGCGCGACGGGATGCTGATCTGCGTCGTCAGCCGCGCACCCTTGCTGCCGATCGGATCCTTCACCACCTGGACCACGATCTCCTGGCCTTCGCGCAGCAGCTCGGTGATCGGCGGTACCGCCTGCGGCACGGCCGCCGGCGCGGGCGCGACCACCGCGACGGCGGCGGCATCGGCGTCCGCATCCACCGTGGTCTCGACGGGTTCCAGGGCGGCGTCGGCCGGCGCCACGCTGGCGCGCACGATGTCGTTGGCGTGCAGGAACGCGGCGCGGTCCAGCCCGATCTCCACGAACGCGGCCTGCATGCCGGGCATCACCCGCTGCACGCGGCCCTTGTAGATGTTGCCCACCACGCCGCGGCGCCAGCCGCGTTCGATGTGCAGTTCCTGGAGCATGCCGTTCTCGACCACCGCAACGCGGGTCTCGCGCGGGGTGACGTTGATCAGGATCTCCTCGCTCATCGCGCCGCCTCCGCCGCGCGGCGCGCGGGCGCCAGGCCGATGTCGCGCAGCAGACCGGCGGTTTCGTGCAGCGGCAGGCCCATCACGCCGGAGTAACTGCCGGACAGGTGCGCGATGAACACCTGCGCGCGGCCCTGGATGTCGTAGGCGCCGGCCTTGCCGGCCCATTCGCCGGTGGCGAGGTAGTCGGCGATGTCGTCCTCGGCCAGCGGCGCGAAGCGCACCTCCGACACCGACACCGCCTGCAGTTCGCGCCCGGCATCGATCACCGACACTGCGGAGATCACCGCATGCGTGCGGCCGGACAGGCTGCGCAGCATCTCCGCGGCCTCGTCGGCATCCGCGGGCTTGCCGTAGATGCGGCCGTCCAGCACCACTTCGGTGTCGGCGCCCAGCACAACCGCACCGGGTTGGCCGACGACCTGCAGCAGGCCGGCACCGGCCTTCTCGCGCGCCACGCGGCGCACGTAGTCGTCGGGGCTTTCGGACGGCCCCGGGGTTTCGGGCAGGTCGAGGTCGAGGATGCCGAAGTCGTGGCCGAGCAGCGCCAGCAGTTCGCGACGGCGGGGGGATTTCGAGGCGAGATGCAACATGCCGGCTAGGATACCCTGCTGAATGCCCACCCCCGGAAGGGTCGGGACGGAACCCCGACCGGGCTCACAGTGCGTTCACCCGCCCGCCGGGACCATCCCGCCGTCCCGCATCCGACAAGGAATCCCCCATGCACATGCTCCGCACGTCGCCCCGCCCCGCTTCGCCGCTGCCGCGCTTCGCCGCCGCCCTCGCCTTCCTCCTGCTGCCGGGCCTCGCCATGACCGCTTCCGCCGCCGACTCGTCTCCTGCCGCCGAACGCGGCACCCTGCTCTCGGTCAGCGCCGAGGCCCGTGCCAGCCGCGCGCCGGACGTGGCCACGCTGTCCGCGGGCGTCGTCACCCAGTCGACGGACGCCAACACCGCGCTGCGCGCCAACGCCGTGCAGATGGACAAGGTGATGGCCGCGATCCGCGCCGCCGGCATCGCCGAGCGCGACGTGCAGACCGCCGGCATCAACATCAATCCGCAGTACCGCTACGCCGAGAACCAGGCGCCGGCGATCACCGGCTACCAGGCCAGCAACACCGTCAACGTGAAGGTCCGCGACATCGCGAAGCTGGGCAAGGTGCTGGACGCGCTGGTGGCGAACGGCGCCAACCAGATCAACGGCCCGACCTTCGAGATCGACGAACCCGAGGCGGTCTACGACGAAGCCCGCCGCGCCGCGCTGAAGAAGGCGCAGGCTCGCGCCGACCTCTATGCCGCCGCGCTCGGCAAGCGCGTGAAGCGCATCGTCAGCGTCGCCGAAGGCGGCAGCGGCGGCATGCCCGGCCCGATGCCCATGGTGAAGATGGCGCGTGCCGGCGTCGCCGACACCGCGGTGTCCCCGGGCGAGACGTCGCTGTCGATCGCGCTGGATGTGGTATTCGAACTGACCGACTGATCGCGACCGCGCCCGCATCGCCCGCATCGCCCGTTTCCCCGACACCCGCCGCCCGGCGGGTGTCGTCGTTCGAAGCGGGAAAAGCGGACCGAGAAAAATTTTCCCCTGGCGCCAACCCCGCGACGGCACCTGCCGCGTTCGTACCGACGTCCCCAACCGACGGAGGTGCTCCATGATCCTGGCCCAGTCCCGCACCCACGCCCGCGCCGACGGCCTCGCGCAGGCCATCGCCGCGATCCAGCCTTCCCGCGTCCTCGGCATGGCCGGCGCGATCACGTTGAATATCGCCGCGCTGTTGCTGTTGCTGGTGCCGGTGGCGGCGCCGATCCAGATCGCGGAACCGGAGGGACCGGTCTATACCGTGCCGCTCGATCCGCCGAAGCCGCCGCCTCCGCCGCCGATCCAGCAGGTCGAACGGCCGAAGCCGCACACCGCGGCGCCCCAGCCCGAACTGCGTCCGCAGCCGGCGACGGTGCCGCCTCCGCCGGTGCTCACCGACATCGCCACCGAGATGTCATTGCCGCCGCCCACCAACGTCGGCACCGAGGTCGCGAAGATCGACGTGCCGCCATCGACCGAACCGGCGATCAGCGAGCGCCTGCAGTACGCCGACGCGCCCGCGCCGTCGTATCCGCGGGAGGCGCTGATGGCGGGCGCCGAAGGCACGGTGGTGCTGAAGGTGCTGGTGGACGTGGACGGCACGTCGCTGTCGGTGGACATCGAGCGCAGCAGCGGCAATCGCCGCCTCGACGACGCCGCGAAACGCCAGGTGCTGCGCAAGTGGAAGTTCCGGCCGGCGATCCGCGACGGCCAGGCGATCCAGGTCTACGGCCTGGTGCCGGTGAGCTTCTCGCTGAGCCGGCAATAGCCTTTCCCCGGGTCCGGAGACGGACCGCCGCCGGTCGTCGACGAGGCGACCGGCGGCTTTTTTTCGCCCGCATGCAGGCGTTTTTGGCGCGATGCGCGCGCCGCATCGTTCCGTCGGTGCCCGTGGTGCGCGTCCGGGGCAGCGGCGACACTGGCCGCCCCTCACGGTCAGGACCGCACCGATGACGTCCCTCTTCACTCCGCTGCAGGCCGGCGACCTGCACCTGCCCAACCGCATCCTGATGGCGCCGCTCACCCGCTGCCGCGCCGAGGACGACCACGTGCCGGGCGCGCTGATGGCCGAGTACTACGCGCAGCGCGCCAGCGCCGGCCTGATCATCGCCGAGGCCACGATGGCGATGGCCGGCAACTCCGCGTTCTGGCACGAGCCGGGCATCTACGGCGAACCGCAGATCGCGGGCTGGAAGCGCGTCACCGACGCCGTGCACGCCGCGGGCGGTCGCATCGTGCTGCAGATCTGGCACGGCGGCCGCGCCTGCCATCCCGACCTCAACGACGACGCGCAGCCGGTCGCGCCGAGCGCGCTGCGCATCGACAACGACCAGGTCTACACGCCGAAGGGCAAGGTCGATTACGTGATGCCTCGCGCGCTCGACGACGCCGAACTGCCGGGCATCGTCGCCGGCTTCAGGGCCGCCGCGCGCAACGCGCACGAGGCCGGCTTCGACGGCGTGGAAGTGCACGGCGCGAACGGCTACCTGCTCGACGAATTCCTGCGCGACGGCGCGAACCATCGCCACGGCCCGTACGGCGGCCCGATCGAGCACCGCGCGCGGCTGCTGCTGGAAGTGATCGAGGCGACGTGCGCGGTGTGGGGCAGCGGCAAGGTCGGCGTGCGCGTGTCGCCGCTGAACAGCTACAACGCGATGCGCGACAGCGATCCGGTCGGCCTGGTCCGCTGGCTGGGCAAGCGCCTCAACGATTTCGACCTCGCCTACTGGCACGTGATGCGCGCCGACTTCCTCGGCCAGCAGCAGGGCGACGTGATGACGCCGGCGCGCGAGGTCTACGACGGGGTGCTGGTCGGCAACATGGGCTACACCGCGGCCGAAGCCGAAGCCGCGATCGCCGCCGGCAAGCTCGACGCGGTGGCGTTCGGCAGCGCGTTCATCGCCAACCCCGACCTGCCGGAGCGGATCCGCGACGGCGCGCCGCTGGCGGCGCCCGACGGCAGCACGTTCTACACGCAGGGCCCGAAGGGCTACACCGACTACCCGCGCCACGCGGGCTGAGTCGACGCGCGCGACATGACCACCGGACGGTACGCCGTCCGCTGGTCAGGCGCGATGGTAGGGATGGTTGGCGAGCAGCGCCGCGGCGCGGTACAGCTGCTCCGCCAGCACCAGCCGCACCAGCATGTGCGGCAAGGTCAGCGGCCCCAGCGACCAGTGTTCGTCGGCACGCGCCAGCACGTCGGGCGCGTGGCCTTCGGGGCCGCCGATCAGGAACGCGAGATCGCGGCCGCCCGCACGCCAGTGTTCGAGGCGCTGCGCCAGTTGTTCGGAAGCATGCATCCGGCCCCGGCCGTCGAGCGCGATCACGTGGGCGGACTTCGGCAGCGCGGCGAGCACGCGCGCCCCTTCGTCGGCGGTCGCACGCACCGCGTCGCGGCCCTTGCCGCGCAGGCCGGGCTCGATCTCGACCAGGTCCAGCGGCAGCCAGTGCGACAGCCGCTTGCGGTATTCGCCGAAGCCCTCCGCGACCCACGACGGCGCGCGTTCGCCGACGGCGATCAGGCGGGCCTTCATCGCACCGGGATCAGGCGTGGATCGGTTCGACGATCACCGCGGTGCCGTAGCACAGCACTTCGGTGAGCCCGGGCATCACTTCGGTCGCGTCGTAGCGCATGCCGATGATGGCGTTGGCGCGCAGTTGCCGCGCGTGGCCCAGCATGTCGCGGTAGGTATCGGCGCGGGCGCGTTCGCACAGTTCGGTGTAGATGGTGATGTTGCCGCCGAACAGCGTCTGCAGGCCGCCGATGAAATTGCCGACCACCGAGCGCGACCGCACCATGATCCCGCGGACGATGCCGAGGTTCTCGACGACGCGGTACCCCGGCAGTTCGAACGCGGTGGTCACCATCGCATCGCCGAGTGCGGCGGGCGGCATGCGCCGGGGCGCGGGCATCGGCGGCGGCAGCGCACCGCTCGTGCTGTTGTAGGGATCGCTCATCGTCGCGCTACTCCGGTGGGATGCCGCACGGTCGGCGGCCTGCTCGATCCGCGCGGTCGGTCCGCGCCGTCAGTCCGCGTCGGCGGATTCCGGCGGCTGGTCGCCGACCGTCCACAGCCGCTCCAGCGCGTAGAACTCGCGCACCCGCGGCAGCATCACGTGGACGACCACGTCGCCGAGGTCGACCAGCACCCATTCGGCCTCGCGTTCGCCTTCGACGCCCAGCGGCATGACGTCGAGGTCCTTCACCTTGCGCACCACTTCGTCGGCGATCGACTTCACGTGGCGGGTCGAGGTGCCGGAGGCGATCAGCAGGAAGTCGCAGACGCTGGTCTTGCCGCGGACGTCGATCTCGACGACGTCCTTGGCCTTGAGGTCCTCGACCGCGGCGTGGACCTGGCGCAGCAGGACGTCGACGGCGGGCGCCGGGGTGGGCAGCACGGTCTTGATCACGTGCGCATTGCTGGAACTGGACAAGAGCGGTCCTCGCGTGGGATGGCCGGATTATACCCACCGCGGCGGCGCCGGCCGGATCGTCACCGGGACCGCGCCGTAGAGGCCGTGTTCGACGATGTAGCGACCCACCGCGGGCGGCACGAGGTGGTGCCACGTCTCGCCGCCGCCGATCCGGCGGCGGATGTCGGTGGCGGATTCGGGCTGCAGCGGATGCCGCAATCGCAGCACCCGGCCGCCGGGCGCCTTGCGCAGATCCTCGGGATCGCGGGTCCAGCGCCCGGCCATCAGCCGCGCGGCGTCCGGCGGCAGGTGCGTGTCGAGGTCGCTGCCCGGGCGCTCGGCGACGACCCAGTGCGCCCCGGCGACCAGAGCTTCCGGATCCTTCCACGTCGGCAGCCCGTGCAGGCTGTCGGCGCCGACCACGAACGCCAGGGGCGCGGCCGCGCCGAACTCGGCGCGCAGCTCGTGGAGGGTGTCGATGGTGTAGCTCGGCGTTGCGCGGGCCAGCTCGCGGCGATCCACCCGCAGCCCGCCCTGCCCCGCGACCGCCAGGTCCAGCATCGCGGCGCGCTGCTCGGCGGTGGCGCCGGGGGCGGTGCGATGCGGCGGATCGGCGGCGGGCATCAGCCGGACCATCGTCCCGAGCGCGTCCCGCGCTGCGTGCGCGATCGCCAGATGCCCGTTGTGGACGGGGTCGAAGGTGCCGCCGTAGAAGACGCGCAGGAGCATGGCTCAGCCCGCCGCGCGGCCGCTGAGCAGCCGGGCGCCGCGCGGTTCGGCGACGGCCAGCAGCAGGCGTTCCAGCGCCAGCCACGCGTCCGCGGGCTCCTCGCCCGGACGCGGCCGGCCCTTGGCGATGCGGTCGACCCGGCCGGCCTCGATCACGAAGCGCTCCCAGCGCGCGGCGTCGTGCCGCTGCAGCGCACGCCGGTAGACCGCCTGCTTGGCGTCCCACACGCGCTGCGCCTTGAACTCGGCGGCGAGGTTGCCGCCGCGCGCCTGCACCCGCGCCAGGGCCGCGGCGCGCTGCAGTTCCATCACCAGCATGCCCATCAGCGCCGGCACCGCCTCGCCCTCGGCGCGCAGGCCGTGGAGCATGCGCACCGCGAGCGCGGCCTGGCCGTTGAGCGCGACGTCGATCAGCCGGAACACGTCGAAGCGCGCGGCGTCGGCCACGCAGGCCTCCATCCGTGCGAGGTCGATGACCTGGCCGTCGGACAGCAAGGCGAGCTTGTCGATCTCCTGCGCGGCTGCGAGCAGGTTGCCCTCGACCCGCTCGACCAGCCGCTCCACCGCCTCGCGGTCGGCGTGCAGGCCGCGGGCGCGCAGGCGGCGCTCGACCCAGTCCGTCAGCTCGTGCGGCTTCAGCGTCCACGCCACGGCATGGTGGCCGACGCGGGCGATGGCCTCGCTCCATTTGCCGCCGTGCTGGCGGCTCCAGTCCTCGCCGGTGATCAGCAGGACCACGTCGTCGGGCGGGTGGTTGCAGAAGTCGAGGATCGCCTCGGCCCCGTCCTTGCCGGGCTTGGCCGACGGCAGGCGCAGGTCGATCAGGCGCCGGGTCGCGAACAGGCTCATCGCGCCGAGGCTCTGGGTCAGGCGGTTCCAGTCGAAATCGCGGCCGTCGGCGTCCAGCACCTCGCGCTCGGCGATGCCTTCGGCACGGGCGCGGGCGCGCACGGCGTCGGCGGCCTCGAGCACACGCAGCGGCTCGGGGCCGGCGATCAGGTAGACGGGACGCAGCGGCTCGCCGTCGAGCTGGACGACCAGGCGTTCGGGGGACAGTTCCATGGCGTGCGCCGGCGCGCCGCGCTCAGGGGGTCCTGGCCGGCGCGCGCAGCGCGGCGTCGATGCGGCGCAGGATCGCCGCGCTCATGTCCTTGCGCATCTCGTCGACCAGCAGTTCGCGCTCGCTGTTGCGGCCGATGGAGTCGGCCGGCGGCGCGATGTAGTCGCGGGACAGTTCCACCGCCTGCTGCGGCACGATGTCGCTGCCGTCGGCGTGGCGCAGGCGGAAGACCACGGCGTAGCGCAGGCTGAATTCCTGCGCGCGGCCGGCGGTGTCGATCGACAGCGGCAGGTCGTCCCACTTCTCCGACAGCACTTCCAGCGTGGTCGCGCCTTCGGCACCGGCGGTCGCGGGCGTGGCGCCGGCACGCTCCATCGCACGCGCCAGCGAATCGGCCAGCGGGCTGTACGGGTCGCGGGCGGTCACCGCCAGCGGGCCGACGTCGGACGGCAGCACCAGGGCGTTGCGCAGGTGGAAGCCGCAGCCGGCGAGCGGGAGCAGCAGGACGAGGCCGAAAACGAGGCGGGCGATCTTCATGGGCGCAGTCTGGCGGAGGGGGCGGCGGCGGGCAAGCCGGGCGGCGCGGCGCGGCCTCAGCCGGCCACGATGTTCACGATCTTGCCGGGCACGACGATGACCTTGCGCACCGACAGCCCGTCCATGAACTTGACCACGTTCGGCTCGGCCAGCGCGGCGGCCTCGATGGCCTCGCGCGCGGCGTCGACCGGCATCTCGATGGTGCCGCGCAGCTTGCCGTTGACCTGCACCGCCAGCGTCACCGCGTCGCGCACCAGCGCGGCGGGATCGGCCTGCGGGAACGGCACGTCCTCCAGCAGCGTCTCCGGATGGCCCAGCACCTGCCACAGGTGGTGGCAGACGTGCGGCGTCACCGGGTTCAGCAGCAGCACCATCGCCTGCAGCGCCTCGTGGCGCACCGCGCGGCCCTGCTCGCTCATGTCGTCGAACTTCGAGACGTGGTTCAGCAGCTCCATCAGCGCGGCGATCGCGGTGTTGAAGCTGTAGCGGCGGCCGTAGTCGTCGCCGACCTTCTGGATCGCCTCGTGCAGCTGGCGGCGCAGCGTCTTCTGCGCGGCGTCCAGCGCGGACACGTCGACCTCGGGGTGGTCGGGCTGCGACGCGTGCGTGGTCACTTCGCGCCAGAAGCGGCGCAGGAAGCGCGACATCCCTTCGACGCCGGCCTCGTTCCACTCCAGCGACTGCTCCGGCGGCGCGGCGAACATCGAGAACAGGCGCACGGTGTCGGCGCCGAACTTGTCGACCATCGCCTGCGGGTCGACGCCGTTGTTCTTCGACTTCGACATCTTCTCGACCGCGCCGATGCGCACCGGCGCGCCGTCGGCCTTCGACTTCGCGCCGACGATGCGGCCCTTGTCGTCGCGCTCGATCTCGACGTCGGCCGGATTGATCCAGTCCTTCGAGCCGTCGGCGTTGTCGCGATAGAACGTCTCCGCGATCACCATGCCCTGGCACAGCAGGTTGACCGCGGGTTCGTCGCTGTCGACCAGGCCTTCGTCGCGCAGCAGCTTGTGGTAGAAGCGGAAGTACAGCAGGTGCAGGATCGCGTGCTCGATGCCGCCGATGTACTGGTCGACGGGCGTCCAGTACTTCGCGCGGCCGTCGACCATGTCGGTCGCGCCGGGCGAGGTGTAGCGCGCGTAGTACCAGCTCGACTCCATGAAGGTGTCGAAGGTGTCGGTCTCGCGCTCGGCCGGGCCGCCGCAGTTCGGGCAGGTGGTCTTGCGCCACTCGGGATCGGACTTGATCGGCGACAGCACCGCGCCGGACGCGAACGCGTCCTGCACGTCTTCCGGCAGCACCACCGGCAACTGGTCTTCCGGCACCGGCACCGCGTCGCAGGTCGGGCAGTAGATCACCGGGATCGGACAGCCCCAGTAGCGCTGGCGGCTCACGCCCCAGTCCCGCAGGCGGAAGTTGACCTTGCGCTCGCCGCGGCCCTCGGCCTCGAACTTCGCGGCCAGGTGGTCGAACGCCTCGCGATAGCCCTTGCCGTCCAGGCCTTCGCCGGAGTGGATGCACATCGCGGCCGGGTTGGTCTTGTCGCCGTACCACGGCTTCCAGCGCGTGTGGTCGTACTGCATCTCTTCCGGCTGCAGGTGCGGCGGGATCGGGCCGCGCAGGCCGATGACCTGCTTGATCGGCAATCGGTACTTCGTCGCGAACTCGAAGTCGCGCTCGTCGTGGCCGGGCACCGCCATCACGGCGCCGGTGCCGTAGCCCATCAGCACGAAGTTGGCGACCCAGATCGGCACCTGCTCGCCGCTGACCGGATGGAGCGCGAACAGGCCGGTGGCCATGCCGCGCTTTTCCTGCGTCTCGAGTTCGGCCTCGGACACGCCGCCCTTGCGCAGCTCGGCGATGAAGGCAGCCAGCTCGGGATTGGTCTCCGCCGCGCGCAGCGCCAGCGGATGCTCGGCGGCGACGCTGACGAAGGTGACGCCCATCAGCGTGTCGGGCCGGGTGGTGAACACACGGAGCTTGTCGTCGCTGCCGGCGACGTCGAACGCGAACTCCAGGCCCTCGCTGCGGCCGATCCAGTTGCGCTGCATCGTCTTGACCGAGTCCGGCCAGCCGTCCAGCGTGTCCAGCCCGTCCAGCAGTTCCTGGGCGTAGGCGGTGATCTTCAGGAACCACTGCGGGATCTCGCGCTTCTCGACCAGCGCGCCGGAACGCCAGCCGCGGCCGTCGATCACCTGCTCGTTCGCCAGCACGGTCTGGTCGACCGGGTCCCAGTTCACCACCGAATTCCTGCGGTACACCAGGCCCTTCTTCATCAGCCGGGTGAACATGCGCTGCTCGTGGACGTAGTAGTCCGGGCGGCAGGTGGCGAACTCGCGCGACCAGTCGATCGCGTAGCCCAGCGACTGCAGCTGGCCGCGCATGTGGTCGATGTTGGCGTAGGTCCACTTCGCCGGCGCGGTCTTGTGCTTGAGCGCGGCGTTCTCGGCGGGCAGGCCGAACGCGTCCCAGCCCATCGGCTGCAGCACGTTGTGGCCGGTCATCCGCCGGTGGCGGCTGATCACGTCGCCGATCGTGTAATTGCGCACGTGCCCCATGTGGAGCGCGCCCGACGGGTACGGCAGCATCGACAGGCAGTAGTACTTGGGCTTGTCGGAGGCTTCGTCGACCTCGAAGGCGCGACGGCCGCGCCAGAAGGCCTGGGCGGCGTTTTCGACGGAACGGGGGCTGGAAGGGGCGGCCTCGGACGGAGCGGAGGCGCCCGGCTGGGCATCGGCGGACACGGCGACGTTCAGGGGCTGGGGAGCCCGCTACCTTACCGCATACCCCCCCTCGCTGCCGAGGCCCGGCCTGCGGGTGATCTCGAAGTGGCATTGCCCCGCACCGTGGTGCATGCACTGGGTCTCGCGGACGTCGATCTGCTCGCCGTACTTCTTCGCCAGGCCGCGGACGATGCCCTTGGCCACGAAGCACAGCCGGCGTTCGGAGGAATAGGTGAGCAGCATCCGGTCGTCGTCCTGGCGGTAGGTCCGCAGCTCGGGCGGATTGCGCTTCGGATTGTGCTTGTGGATGGCGTCGTGGATCTTGTAGCTCGCGTTCTCGAGCACCTCGAACGTGCGCCACTCGGGCTTGACGAACATGTCGTAGTAGGTCACCAGCGACGGGCCGACGAAATCGCCGAAATCCTCCAGCACCGCCGGCAGCGGCGCATTGAGCATGCGCGCGGCGGTGGTGGCGAGCTTGACCATCTCCTCGTCGGGATACTGGGCGACCGGGAAGTACACCTTGTAGCCGATGCCGGCTTCCTTCAGCAGCGCATCCCAGGTGGCGCGGCCACCGTGGCGTTCGATCACGTAACTGCGCAGAAAATCGAAAATCACACCGTACATCGGTTCTCCCTGACACCCTGTAGCGCGCCTTCGCACCTTCGAAGGCCGCGTTCGCCGCCAGCGGCAGCTGCATGCCGCCGCCCGGCTCGCTCTGTCCGGCACGACGACTCCTGGATCTCCCCGTCCCGCATTTAACACAGGTCGCGGCGCCGGGCGCAACCGGCCGACCGGGCACAGGCGCCGGGCGCGCATCGTCCGCACGCGACGAGGGTGCGGATCGTGCACGCACGGCGCCAGCGGAAGCGTGCGCGAGCGCACGAAACATGCAACCGCCTGATCGGCGTGGCGTTTTTCGTACCCCTGTCGAAAGTTTACCCGCACGCCTCTGGAAACCCGCGGGCGGAAGCGCATACTGCGCGCGCCGTTCCGGTCAGGCCTCTCAGACGCCACGTCCGCACCATCGCCATCGCCGCATCCCATCCGCGCCCCGAGCGGCGCCGCGATGCCGGACGCCGGCCTTCGAAGCAACCGAAGAACGCGCCCCACTCCTCTTCAGGACATCCCTCATGTTTCCCCTCGTTTCTGGTCTTGGTCCGCTGGCCATCGCCGGCATCGTCCTGCTTTCGCTCGCGGCCATCGTCGCGACCCTGTACCTGCTCGGCGTCATCCGCTACATCCCGAACAACCGCATCGGCATCGTCGAAAGACTGTGGAGCCCGAAGGGATCCGTGAAGCACGGGCTGCTCGCGCTCGACGGCGAGGCGGGCTTCCAGCCCGACCTCCTGCGCGGCGGTTTCCACTTCTTCATGCCGCTGCAGTACCGCGTGCACACCCGGCCGATGATCGTCGTCACCCAGGGCAGGATCGGCTACGTGTTCGCGCGCGACGGCCACGACCTGCCCGCCGGCCAGACCCTCGCCGACAACGCGCAGGCAAAGGATTTCCGCGACGTGCGCGACTTCCTCGCGGCCGGCGGCCAGAAGGGCCCGCAGCGCAAGATCCTGCGCGAGGGCACGCACATCATCAATCCGGCGCTGTTCGTGGTGATGACCGACGAGGCCACCTACGGACTGTCGCTCGACAAGGACGAGCAGGCCTACTACGACAACATGCGCGACGTGCTCGACACGCGCAGCGCGTTCGTGCCGGTGGTGATCAAGGAAATGCCCGGCACGCACGAGTCGGACCAGTTGGCCATCGTCACCGTGATGGACGGCCCCGGCCTGCCGCGCAACGAACTGCTGGCGCCGGACGTCGGCGACGCCCACAACTCGTTCCAGGAGCCTGAGAAGTTTCTCGCCGCCGGCGGCCTGCGCGGCCGCCAGGAGCGCGTGCTGGTCGAAGGCACGTACTACATCAACCGCCTGTTCGCGACGGTCGAGTTCATCAACAAGACGATCATCCCCGTCGGCCACGTCGGCGTGGTCGTCTCCTACACCGGCGGCAAGGGCGAGGACATCACCGGCACCGACTACAGCCACGGCGAACTGGTCGAGAACGGCTGCCGGGGCGTGTGGCGCGATCCGCTGATGCCCGGCAAGTACGCGTTCAACACCTACGCCGGCAAGATCGAACTGGTGCCGACCACCAACTTCGTGCTGATGTGGAAGTCGGGCGAGAGCGGCTCGCGCTTCGACTCCAACCTGCGCGAGATCACGCTGATCACCAAGGACGCGTTCGAGCCCAACCTGCCGCTGTCGGTGGTGGTGCACATCGACTACCGCAAGGCGCCGCTCGTCATCCAGCGCTTCGGCAACGTCGCGCAGCTGGTGGAGCAGACGCTGGACCCGATGGTGTCCTCGTACTTCAAGAACATCTCGCAGACCAAGACCTTCATCGAGCTGATCCAGTCTCGCAGCGAACTGCAGACGCAGGCGTCGGTCGACATGAAGGAACGCTTCCTCGCCTACTCGCTGGAATTCCAGGAAGTGCTGATCGGCACGCCGAAGCCGCAGGTCGGCGACACCCAGATCGAGTACATCATGGCGCAGCTGCGCGATCGCCAGATCGCCCGCGAGCAGGTCGAGACCTTCGCCCAGAAGCAGATCGCGGCCGACAAGCAGCGCGAGCTCAACGAGGCCGAGCAGCGCGCGTCGAAGCAGAAGGAACTGACCGCCTCGCTGGTCGACATCTCGATCAAGGAGAACATGGGCGCGGCGTCGGTGAAGGCCGCCGAGAAGCGCCGCCAGGAGATCGAGGCGCTGGCCCACGCCGAGAAGTTCAGGCAGGAGATGGAAGGCAGCGGCCGCGCGTCGGCGATCAAGGCCGTCGGCGAGGCCGAGGCCGCGGCGATCAAGGCCAAGTCGGAGGCGCTGGAGGGCGAAGGCGCCGACAAGCAGCTGATGCAGACGGTGATGCTGCGCTTGGCCGAAGCGCTGGAAACCTCGCGCGTGCCGCTGGTGCCGCAGATCCAGCTCGGCGCTGGCGGCGGCGCCGGCAGCGACGGCAACGCGCTCGGCACGCTGCTGTCGCTGATGGGCGCGCTCAAGGCCGGCGAACTGGCCCGCGCGCCGGCGATGCCGGCACCGGCCACCGGCGAACCGGCGGCCTGACGCACGATGCCCCGCCGCGGCGCCAGCTGCGGCGGGGCGCGACGGAACGGCCGGTCACGGCGCGATCGTGATCGGCGTTCCCACCGGCACCAGCCGCCAGATCTCCTCGATCTCGGCGTTGGTGACCGCGATGCAGCCGTTGGTCCAGTCGCGGTCGTAGCCCGGCGGCGTACCGCCGTGGATCATGATGTCGCCGCCCGGATCGAGGCCGCGCGCCTTCGCCCACGCGGCGTCGGCGGCGTTCGGATACGACACCCGCAGCGACAGGTGGAACTGGCTGGCGCCGTTGCGGAAGGTGATGGTGTAGCGCCCTTCCGGCGTGCGTTCGTCGCCCTGCCGATGCTTCGGCCCGACCGGATCGTCGCCGAGCAGGATGCGATAGCGGCGCACGACCTTGCCTCGGCGCAGCAGCTCCATGCGCCGCTCCGACTTGTCGACGCGGATGTCGTCGACCCGCTCGGCCGCCGGGGCCAGCGGCGGCGGCCAGACCGCCGGCGCGGAGAGTGCGGACGCAGTCGCGAACGACAGCGCCATCGCCAGCACGGTGCGGACGAGGATCGGCGTCATTGCGGCAGTCCTTCCGACGGCATCGTGGCGATCGCGTCCAGACGGGCGAGTGCGCGTTCGACCGCATCGGCATCGACCAGCGTGCCGAAGACCGCACCGCGCGCGCCGCCGAGTCTGCTGCGGCAGAACGGTTCGGCGAGCGGACTGCCGCCGCGCAGCAGCGTCGCGGCCTGCAGCGCCAGCGCCAGGCGCTCGACCTGCGCACGCGCCGCGAACTGCGCGTCCTCGGCCGGCTGCGTGGCCCAGTCGGCGAGATCGCGTCCGAGCGCCGCCACCGCGGCATCGAAATCGGGCTGCCGACCCGCGGCGGCCTGCAGTTCGGCGCGCAGCGCGTCGATCGCGCCCGGCTCGCGCTGCAGCGCGCGCAGCACGTCCAGGCACTGGATGTTGCCGCTGCCTTCCCAGATCGAATTCAGCGGTGCCTGCCGGTACAGCCGCGGCAGGATCGTCTCCTCGACGTAGCCCGCGCCGCCGAGGCATTCCTGCGCTTCGTTGACGAAGGCCGGCGCGCGCTTGCAGATCCAGAACTTGCCGATCGCGGTGGCGACGCGGGCGAAGCCCGCCTCGCGCGGATCGTGCGCGGCGCGGTCGACCGCACCGGCGACGCGCAGCGCGAACGCGGTCGCGGCCTCGGACTCGATCGCGAGGTCGGCCAGCACGTTGCGCATCAGCGGCTGTTCGACCAGCCGCCGCCCGAAGGCGACGCGGTGCCGCACGTGGTGCAGCGCCTGCAGCAGCGCCATGCGCATCTCCGCCGCCGAGCCGAGCATGCAGTCGAGCCGGGTGAGCATCACCATCTCGAGGATGACCGACACGCCGCGGCCTTCGTCGCCGATCCGATGCGCGCGGGCGCCGGCGAATTCGACTTCGGAGGAGGCGTTCGACCAGTCGCCGAGCTTGTCCTTCAGCCGCATCACCCGGAACGCGTTGCGCGCACCGTGCGGCAGGTTGCGCGGCATCAGGAAACAGCTCAGGCCGCCGGGCGCCTGCGCCAGCACCAGGAAACCGTCGCTCATCGGCGCGGAGAAGAACCACTTGTGCCCGACCAGCGCGTAGTCGTCGCCGCCCGGCAGCGGCGTGGCGACGGTCTCGTTGCTGCGCACGTCGCTGCCGCCCTGCTTCTCGGTCATGCCCATGCCGAGGGTGACGCCGGCCTTGTCGGCGATCGGGATGTCGCGCGGATCGTAGCGTGCGCTCGCCGCTTTCTCGGCCCACGCCTGCAACGCCGGCGCGCGCCGCAGCGCGGGCACCGCGGCGTGCGTCATCGTCAGCGGACAGCTCGTGCCGGGTTCGGCCTGATGATGCAGGTAGCTCAGCGCCGCACGCGCGACGTGCGCGCCGGCCTGCGGCAGCGACCACGCCGCCGGCATCCACGACAATCCCGCGACACCGCCGGCGATCGCCGCGTCCATCAGCGCGTGGTACGCGGGATGGAACTCGACCGTGTCGATGCGGTGGCCGAAGCGATCGTGCGTGCGCAGCCGCGGCCGATCGCGATGCGCATCGAACGCAGCGCGCAGCAACGCGTCGCCGGCGAGTCGGCCGTAGGCGTGCAGATGCGTCGCGAACGCCTCGCCGCCCTCGCGTAGCACCGCCTCGCGCAGCGCGGGATCGCCGGCCCAGAGATCGCAGGGGCCGAAGTCCGGCGGCTGGTTGCGCACGACGTGGGTGTCGGCGGGGAAGTCGGAAGCGATCGTCATCGGGTCAATCCGCGGGGCATCGGAATGCATGCGACTCTAGCAGGCGGCCGCGCGCAGGTTCCGCGACGCAAGTTCCGCGACGCCGGGTTCCGACGGAGACCGGCCCGCGCATCTAGAATGCGTCGATGTTCCGACGTCGCCCGCTGCAGGATGTGCTGGCCCGGCTGGCCCTCGCGGCCATGCTGGCGCTCGCCGTGCTGCCGACGCTGGGGCGTCTGCACGGGCCGGCCCGGATCGTCGAAAGCGCATCCGGGCGCGATCGCGACACCCCGCCGTGCCACATGCCGCTCTCGGGCACGCCCGCGCCGGATCGGCCGCACGCACCGCACACCGGCGACGACTGCGCGTATTGCCCGCTGCTCGCGACGCTCGCCTCGCCGACTTTCGCGACCTGGCGCCCGCAAGTACCTGCGCCGATGCCGCCGCCTGCGGAGGCGTCGTCCACGCACATCGCCGCCGCAGTCGCCATCGGCCATCTCGGCCCGCGCGGACCGCCCGCCCGCTTCGCCTGACCGGCCACGTCCGGTCGCTTCGCATCACGCCTTTTCCCCTCGTGCCGCCGGCGCGCCCGATCGCGCGCGCGCACGTCTCCCGTATCCAAGGATTCCATCGTCATGTCGCATCTCCGTTCTTCCCGCACCGCCGCACGGGCGCGCGCCCTGCTGTTCGTCGCGCTCTCGCTTTGCGCCTGCGCCGCTTCGGCGCACCACGGCCAGGATTTCCTGCTGGTCGAAACGCCGGCGACGCCGCATCCCGGCGACGTCTACCTGCTGGCCGACGCCAACGCCGCACTCGACGGCGACGCGGACGAACAGGGCGAGCTCGAACCCGCACTGCTGTTCGGCGCCAGCCCGCGCATCGCGTTCGAGCTGCACGGCCACCTGCACAAGGACGCCGGCGAGTCGCTTCGCTACGAGGCCACCGCGCCGGCGATCCAGATCCAGCTGACCGATCCCGCCCGCCACGCGGGCTTCCGGGCCGCGATCGATGCCGAATACGAGTTCGCCCGCGAAGCCGGCGCACCGGACAACGCCTCGGTGCGGCTGGCCGTGGGCGAGACGCGCGGCGCGCACCAGTTCGGCGCCAACCTGGTGTTCGATCGCGCACAGGGCGGCGCGACCGACCTCGGCGCCGCGCTGGGATATCGCCGCGCGCTGTCGGAGCGGCTCGGGCTCGGCGTCGAGGCGCAGGGCAGCCTGCGCCACGCCGATGGCGCGGAAGCGCTGGCCGGCGCGTATTTCGAGCTCGGCGAGCGCTGGACCGTGAAGTGCGGACTGGGTGCGCGTCGCGACGCCGACGGCGGCACCACGCCGATCGCTGCGGTGGGCGTGGTGCTGCGGCTGCGCGACTGAGCGCGGC
>JBQCJG010000262.1:0-14879 GCA_051952955.1 Lysobacteraceae bacterium
TCGGCGAACGCGCCGAGGACATTTTCCAGATCACCGACGAGGGCGACATGCCGCTGGCGTCGGAAGAACAGCAACACGCCCTGCGCGAGGCATTGCGCGCCGGGCTGGAAACCCACTGACGAAAACTTCCCCCAAGGAATCCGGATTGATGAGCCCCAAGAAAGCCACCGCCACCGAAGAACTGAAGTCGACCATCGAGAGCGCGTTCGAACGCCGCGCCGAGCTGACCACGGTCGAGATCGAGGGCTCCACCCGCGCCGCGGTCGAGCGCGCCATCGATGGCCTGGAAAGCGGCAAGCTGCGCGTCGCCGAACCGGATGGCAAGGGCGGCTGGAAGGTCAACGAGTGGCTGAAGAAAGCGGTGCTGCTGTACTTCCGGGTCAACGAGATGGAACTGGTGGAGGCCTATCCCGCGCCGTTCTGGGACAAGGTGGAAGCGCGCTTCGGCGCGTTCGACGAGGCCGACTTCCGCAAGCTGGGCGTGCGCGTGGTGCCGGGTGCGATCGCCCGCCGTGGCAGCCATTTCGGCAAGGACGTGGTGCTGATGCCCAGCTTCGTCAACATCGGCGCCTACGTGGGCGAGGGCACCATGGTCGATACCTGGGCCACGGTCGGCTCCTGCGCGCAGGTCGGCAAGCATTGCCATCTGTCCGGCGGAGCCGGCATCGGCGGCGTGCTGGAACCGCTGCAGGCCTCGCCGACGATCATCGAGGACCACTGCTTCATCGGCGCGCGTTCGGAAGTGGTCGAAGGCGTGGTGGTCGGCCACCACAGCGTGATCGGCATGGGCGTGTTCATCGGCCAGTCGACCCGCATCTACAACCGCATGACCAAGGAGATCACCTACGGTTACGTGCCGCCGGGCAGCGTGGTGGTGTCCGGTTCGCTGCCGGCCGCGGACGGTTCGCACTCGCTGTACTGCGCGGTGATCGTCAAGCAGGTCGACGAGAAGACCCGCGGCAAGACTTCGATCAACGACCTGCTGCGCGGGCTGGCGGACTGACCATCGCGTGGTAGAACGGCCTGACCAGCCTTCGGCTGTTGAATACCAGGCCGCTTGCCTGTTCCCGTCGCGATCCTCTGCTTCTCCAGCGGGCTGAAGCCCGCTCTACCACGAAGACACCATGACCACGCTCTACGGCTTGAACAACTGCGACACCTGCAGGAAGGCCCGCAACTGGCTGAAGCGGTTCGACGTCGCGCACGATTTCGTCGACTACCGCGACAACCGCCAGTCGCCCGAGACGCTGGTCGCGTGGAAGGACGCGCTCGGCGGCTGGGAAGCGATGATCAACAAATCGTCGACCACGTGGCGGCAACTGCCGGAGCCGCGCAAGTCGCCGGGCTCCGACGCCGAGTGGAAGCTGCTGCTGAAGGAATAGCCGCAGCTGATCCGCCGGCCGGTGGTCGTCACCGACGATGGCGTCGTCAGCCAGGGCTTCAGCGACAACGGCTTCAAGAAGCGCTTCGGAGTGGGCTGATGACGGACGTGCTCGAGTTCACCCGCGACCTGATCGCGCGCCGTTCCATCACCACCGAGGATGCCGGCTGCCAGGCCGCGATCGCCGAACGGCTCGAACGCGCCGGCTTCCGCTGCGAGCACCTGCGCTTCGGCCGGACCGACAACCTGTGGGCGACGCATGGCGACGGCGGTCCCGTGCTCATCCTGCTCGGCCACACCGACGTGGTGCCGCCCGGGCCGGTCGAGGCGTGGACCAGCGATCCGTTCGTGCCGACGATCCGCGACGGCCTGCTGTACGGACGCGGCGCGGCCGACATGAAGGGCAGCGTCGCCGCGTTCGTGGTCGCGCTGGAGCGCTTCGTCGCCGCGCATCCCGACCATGCCGGCACCGTCGGCCTGCTGCTGACCTCCGACGAGGAAGGCGATGCGATCGACGGCGTGCCGAAGGTCGCGGCCCTGTTCCGCGAGCGCGGACAGCGCATCGACTGGTGCATCACCGGCGAACCGTCGTCGAAGGCGGTGCTCGGCGACCTGCTGCGCGTGGGCCGCCGCGGCACGCTGTCGGCGACGCTCACGGTGCAGGGCATCCAGGGCCACGTCGCGTATCCCGAGAAGGCGCGCAATCCGATCCACCAGGCGCTGCCGGCGCTGGCCGAGCTCGCCGCGCGGCGCTGGGACGACGGCTACGAGAACTTCCCGCCGACGAGTTTCCAGATCAGCAACGTCCACGCCGGCACCGGCGCGAACAACGTGATCCCGGGCGCGCTCGAAGTGCTGTTCAACCTGCGCTACAACCCGACGTGGACCGCGGCGCGGCTCGAAGCCGAATGCGAAGCGGTGCTGCGCGCGCATGGACTGGACCATGCGATCCGCTGGCATCGCGGCGGCGAGCCGTTCTACACGCCCGAAGGTCCGCTGCGCATCGCCGCGCGCGAGGTGCTGACCGCGTTCGCCGGCGCCGCACCCGAAGAGAACACCGCCGGCGGCACGTCCGACGCGCGCTTCATCGCACCGCTGGGTGCGCAGTGCGTGGAGATCGGCCCGGTCAACGCCAGCATCCACAAGGTCGACGAGCATGTGTCGGTGGCCGACCTGGAGCGTCTGCCGGACCTGTACTTCGCGATCCTCGAACGGCTGCTGCCCGCGTCGTGATGGCTTCCCGCGCCGTGTGCGCGATGCCGGTCGCGTTCCGAGACCGCGTGCCCGCAACGATGACATCGTCGGCGCTGCGCCGACGAATGGTGGTCGCGACGACCGATCCGGGCTTGCGTCGGCGGTCGGCTGCGGGTTAGGGTGCGGCCATGTCCTTGCGCCCCGCCAACCGCAATCGCGCCAACAATCGCAATTCGAACAATTGCGACCACACCGTGCGCGCGAGGCGAACCGGCGACCAGGCATAAGTACCAGCGACACCGCCCAGTCCCAGAAACCCGCGCCGGAAGCGCGGGTTTCGTGCTTTCGGCACCCGAAAACCCCAAGGAGCTTCCCCATGTGTTCGATTCTCGGTGTCTTCGACCTGCGCGCCGGTGCCGATCTCGGCCCGCTGCGCCCCCTCGCCCTGTCGCTGTCCGCGCGACAGCGCCATCGCGGCCCCGACTGGTCCGGCGTGCACGTCGAGCCGCGCGCGCTGCTGGTGCACGAGCGCCTCGCCATCGTCGATCCCGCCGGCGGCGCGCAGCCGCTGCTGTCGGACGACGGGTCCCTCGTGCTCGCGGTCAACGGCGAGATCTACAACCATCGCCTGCTGGAAGGCGCGCTCAGGCAGCCGTACGCGTTCCAGAGCGGCTCGGACTGCGAAGTGATCAACGCGCTGTACGCCGAATCGAAGGCGCGCAGCGGCGACGTCGGTGCGTGGATCGACCGGCTCAACGGCATCTTTGCCTTCGCGCTGTGGGACGCTGCGGCCGGGCGCTTCGTCGTCGCGCGCGATCCCCTCGGCGTCTGCCCGCTGTACTGGGGCCACGATGCCGATGGCCGGGTCTGGGTGGCGTCGGAGATGAAGGCGCTGGTGCGCGTCTGCGACGACGTCGCGCAGTTCCCGCCGGGCCACTGGTACGACAGCGCCACCGGCGAGCTGCGTCGCTACCACGAGCGCGCCTGGCGCGACCATGCCGCGACCGACGGCGTGCAGGTGTCGCTGCGCGAACTGCGCGAGGCCTTCGAGGCCGCGGTGCATCGCCAGCTGATGAGCGACGTGCCGTACGGCGTGCTCCTGTCGGGCGGGCTGGATTCGTCGCTGGTCGCGGCCTGCGCCGCGCGCTTCGCACGCAAGCGGGTGGAGGACGGCGACCAGACCGAGGCGTGGTGGCCGCGCCTGCACTCGTTCGCGATCGGCCTGACCGGCTCGCCCGACCTCGCCGCCGCCGAGATCGCGGCGAAGGCGCTGGGCACCGTGCACCACGGCTTCACCTACACCTTCGAGGAAGGCCTGGACGCGCTGCCGGAAGTGATCCGCCACATCGAGACCTACGACGTCACCACGATCCGCGCGTCGACGCCGATGTTCCTGCTGGCGCGGCGGATCAAGGCGATGGGCGTGAAGATGGTGCTGTCGGGCGAGGGCAGCGACGAGGTGTTCGGCGGCTACCTCTACTTCCACAAGGCGCCGGACGCGCGCGAGTTCCACGCTGAGACCATCCGCAAGCTCGACGCGCTCCACAACTACGACTGCCTGCGCGCGAACAAGTCGATGATGGCCTGGGGCGTGGAGGCGCGGGTGCCGTTCCTCGACACCGAATTCCTCGACGTCGCGATGCGCATGGACGCCGCGGCGAAGATGGTGCGCCCGGGCCCGCACGGTGGCCGGCCGATCGAGAAGGCGGTGCTGCGCGAAGCCTTCGAGGGCTACCTGCCGAAGGAGATCCTGTGGCGGCAGAAGGAGCAGTTCAGCGACGGCGTCGGCTACGGCTGGATCGACGGCCTGAAGGCGCACGCCGAGGCGCAGGTGAGCGACGCCGATTTCGCCGCCGCCGCGCAGCGTTTCCCGATCAACCCGCCGCAGACCAAGGAAGCGTATTTCTATCGTCGCCTGTTCGAGGAGCAGTTCCCCGGCGAGGCCTGCGCGGAGACGGTGCCGGGCGGCAAGTCGATCGCGTGCTCGTCGCCGGCGGCGATCGCCTGGGACGCGGCGGGCGCGGAGCGGGGGCGGGGGGGCATGTGTATCGCGTGCTCGGGGCGGGCGGCTAGCGCGTGGGCCGGGGGGTTCGCGACCGCCGCCGACCCATCGGGCCGCGCCATCGCCGGCGTGCACCAGGCGGCGCTGGACACCGCCTGATCCGTTCGATCCGCCGGGCCCGCGCTCACTGGCCCGGCGTGCCCGGCGAATCGCTGCGCAGGCGCCAGATCGTGTAGGGCGCCTGCGACGCGATGTGCGCCTTCGTCCGCAGCATCTGCTCGGGGATCGCGCTGTCGGCGATGTAGAGCAGGCCGTCGGGGCCGTGGCTGAGGCCGTCGCTCCAGCGGATGCGGGGATCGCGCACCAGCGTTTCCAGCTGGCCGGTGTCGGCACGGTGGCGCATGACGCTGCCGTGCTCGACGTCGGTGATCAGCACGTTGCCGGCGTGGTCGATGCTGATACCGTCGCTCAGCGGCTTGGACGAGACGCGCTGGAGCTTCGCCGCGAGATCGGCCGGGGCCAGCGCCGCATCGCGCAGCGCCGCCAGCGGCACGCGATACAGGCCGTCGTGGGCCATCGCGGCGTAGTAGACCCACTGGCCGGCGTCGTCGATCGCGACGCCGTCCACACCGGGCTTGAGTGCGGCGAGGCCGCCGAAGAACACCATCGTCTTCGCCGGGGTGCGCACGATCCAGTCCTGCGGATAGACGCTGGGATGCGCTTCCAGCACGCGGCGATCGCGGCCGCTGGCGACGTCGTGCACCACCAGCGCCGGCCGCTTGCGCCAGAAGCTCACGTCGGCGATCACCACCGTGCGTCCGTCCGACGAGACGCGCAGGTCCTGCAGGAAGCTGCCGAGCGGCGCGATGTCGTCGGCGAAGGCGTGGACGCCGACGAGGCGGCCGTCGTCCAGCGCGAAGCAGAACAGCCGCGCGCCGCGCATGCCGTGGCCGCCGTGATCGATCACCCAGAGTCTTCCTTGGCGATCGATGGTCATGCCCAGCGGCGTGTCCAGCCGCGCCTGGAATGCGGCGTCGGGATACGGCACCGCCTTGCCGTCGCGCCATTCCAGCAGCTTCTCCTTCTCCGGCCGGCTTTCGGGATGCACGGTGAAGAACAGGCGGCCGTCGGCGGAGGCGGCGATGTTGCCGATCGGTTCGGGATACTGCGCGGCGATCTCCAGCGCGGACGCGGGCAGCACCGGCGGCGTGTTGACATCGGGATACGGTTCGCCGCCGCCGTAGCGCAGGCGCGCGCTGACGGCGAGCAGGACGAGGAGCAGCAGCGGGACGATCAGGCGTTTGCGGCGCATGCGGGCGTGACCTTGGAGGTAGTGGAACGAAGAGGGAGCCGGGCGATCAGGCGCGGCGTGCGGCGGCGCGCAGCACGGTCGCGACGACCGCCAGTTCGCTGCGCCAGTAGCCGCTGTGCCGGGGCAGGGCGTCCGCGTGATCGGAGGTGCGCCGGTTCCAGAACAGGTGCGCGACCGGCGGCGGCAGCACGCCCGGATCGGCGAGGTTAGCGCTTGGCAAGAACGTCAGCAGTCGCAGGCCTGCGAACCCGAGCGTGCCGAGCACCGGCTTGCCGCAGTGCCGGCACAGCGCGCGCGCCAGCGCCGGCGGCGGTCGGTGCTGGCCGATCGCCACCGTGTCGCGGTCGGGGCCATGCACGTGCCGTGCCGGCACCACCGACACGTCCGCGTACGGCGCGCCGTACAGCCGCTGGCAGACCAGGCAGTGGCAGTAGAAGCGGGTGATCGGCGTTGCCGACAGGGTGAAGCGGGCGTGGCCGCAGGGACAGGCGCCGTGATGGACGGGCGGGGTCGTGGACATGCGTTCGGCTCCCGTCAGACCGGCTTCGACATGGCCGCCACCAGCCGCGTCACCAAGCGCCGGGGCGTGAAGCGCACGCTCTGGGCGAGCAGCCGGTTCGCGACGCCGTGGATCGCCACGCGCTGGCCGCGGCGCATCGCGCGCAGGCCGTAGTCGGCGACGGCCTTCGCGCTCGGCAGCCGCTTGCCCTTGACCAGCGCCGACGCCTGCATCGCGGCCTCGTCCTGGAATCCCGAGGCCGTCGGCCCCGGGCACAGCGCGGTCACGGTGACGCCGCTGCCATGCAGTTCCTCGGCGATTGCCTCGCTGTACGACAGCACGAAGGCCTTGGTCGCGTAGTACACCGCCATGTACGGGCCGGGCTGGAACGACGCGGTGGACGCGACGTTGAGGATGCGGCCGTCGCGCGCCGCCAGCATGGCCGGCAGCAGCCGCTTGGTAAGGCGCACCAGCGCGGTGACGTTGAGATCGATCATCGCCTGTTCGCGCGCGAGGTCGGTCGTGGCGTGCAGGCCGTAGAGGCCGAAGCCGGCGTTGTTGACCAGCACCCGCGGCCGGATGCCTGCCGCCTCGAGCGCGTCGGCCAGGCGGTCGGCGGCGTCGCGTTCGCCGAGATCGAGGGCGAAGACCCGCGTCTCCACGCCGTGGTCTCTGGTCAGTTTGATCGCGAGCGCGTCGAGCTTGTCGCCGCTGCGCGCCGCCAGCGCCACCGGATGGCCGGCGGCGGCGAGGCCGCGCGCGAGTTCCAGGCCGATGCCGTTGGAGGCGCCGGTCACCAGCGCCCAGGGAAGGGAAGTCTGCATGGGAAACTCCTGTCGGTAGGTTCAAACGTATCGACCTAATGGGCCGGCCGAAACAGGCGACGGCCCGGGTCGGGCAAGACATCAGGGGAGGGCGGCGCGGGAAACCCTTCGACGCCCGGTGCGACGGCGCATCACCGTCGCGGTGCCGTCATCCGCAGTCCTTGACCTCGGCGACGAAGCGTTCGAGCAGCTCGATCGCCGGTTCCACGGTCAGGAAGTGGAAGTTCTCCACGCCCGCCTGACGGACGCCGACCAGTCCCGCCTGCCGGAGGATCTTCAGGTGATGCGAGATCGCCGGCCGGGACAGCGGCAGACGCTCGGTCAACTGGTTCACGTTCAATTCCTCGTGCTCGGTCAGCAGCACCAGGATCTGCTGTCGCGCCGGTTCGCCGAGGGCGAAGAACAGCGGCGTGCAGGCGGACATGGTGCCGGCGACCTGGTCGGGGGGAATGGGCATGCGGCAATAGGTTTAAGCTGTTCGACATAAGGTAAACGACGGACCGGGCGCGCACAAGCCCGACCAGCCGGAGTGTGCGCCGACGCGCGTCGTCAGCGTGCCGGTTCGAGGGTGAGCGTGTAGGCGGTCTTGCCGGGCAGGAACGGCGTCGGCCGGCCGTGCACCCAGTCCTCGTGGCCGGCGCCCCAGAACGGCGACAGCGGATGGCCGCTCTGGCCACCCGGCATGTGGGTCAGGCCCTCGGCTTCGTGCCCGGGCGAGACGACCATGCGCTCGGACGCGCCGAAATCCGGCCCGACCACGCGCGGCATGCCGCCGTCGCCGGGCACCTGGTCGCCCGGCATGCACAGCAGCGCCTTGCCGACCACCGGGATCGCCTTCGCCAGCGGATGGCAGATCGTCGCCGTGTTGCGTTCGCCCCAGGTGCGCTGCGCGATCGGGCCGTCTTTCCCGAGTTCGTCGCGGACCTGCTTCGCGGCGTCCTCCAGCAGCGCGTCCCAGCTTGCGTACTTGCGCGACAGCAGGTGCGCGGGGCGCTGCGTCACCAGCGGCCACACCACGCCTTCCAGCTGCTGGAACGCCGGCATCTCGAACGCCTCGCCCAGCGCGGCATGCGCGGGCGCGGTCAGGCCCTCGGCCACGCGCTCGTGCACGGCCAGGCGCCACGCGCGGACCACACGATAGCTCACCGAATCAACGCTGGCGCGGCCTGCCCACGTCTTCGCCGCGTCCGCGAGCGCGCGCAGCGCCGGCGTCTTCGCGCGCGCGGCGGTGTCTCCAAGCAACTGGTGCCAGCCGGTGAGCAGCAGCGCGCGGTCGTCGAGCTGGATCGCCATCAGGTCGCGTTCGGCGAAGCGGTCCTTCGCGAACAGGCCGTCGCGGATCTGCTTCGCGCGGGCGGCGAAGGCGTAGCCGCCGTCGCCGACCTGCGCCAGCGTCTCGCCGTCCTGGGTGCGGTTGTTCGCGGTCCACAGCCGGTGCGTCGGCGGGTCCACGAGGCGCGGCGCGCGATCGGTGGCGATGCCCCAGGGCGGGCAGGTCGCGGCCTGCTCGGCATCGGTGCCGGGCAGCGCTGCGGCGCAGCCGGGCGCGCGCTGCGCCAGCGGGCCGATCAGCCGCCATGCGATGCGGCCGCTGCTGTCGCCCACGACGAAGTTCTGCGCCGGCACCGCGCTGTGGTCGGCGATCGCCAGCGCCTGGTCCACGTTCGCCGCCAGCGGCATGTCGGTCAGGCCGAAGCCCAGCGCGCCGGGCAGGTGGCCGTTCCAGCGCAGCGCGAACAGCTGGTCGCCCTCGCGATGCAGCACCGGGCCCCATTCGGTTTCCTCCACCTCGAATTCCACCGGCGCGGCACCGGCGACGCGGATGATCTCGGCGTGCGAGGTCGGCGTCACGCAGATCGAGGGATCGGCGTTCGCGCCGCCGCAGGCGGTGTGGATGCGCCAGTCGGCGCTGTCGATGTAGCCGTTGGTGAAGGCCCACGCCACGTGCGTGTTGCTGCCGACCACCACCGCCGGCAGGCCGGGCAGGGTGAAGCCGGTGACGTCGACCTTGCCGCCGGGGGCGCGCGGGTCGGCGTAGCGCAGGCGCGCGCGGAACCAGATGTTCGGTGCGCGCAGGCCGAGGTGCATGTCGTCGGCGACGATCGCGCGGCCGTCGGCGGTGAGTTGGCCGGCGACGGCGAAGTTGTTGCTGCCCGGCACGATGTCGTCGGCGCCGATCGCGTGGCGCTCCGCCGGCGGACCGGGCAGCTTGCGCAGATCGACTTCCTCCGCGCTCGGCAGCAGCGCATCTCCGCGCGGGGCGCCGACCAGCGGCGCGTCCCAGCGTGTGCCGTCGCGCGTCAGCAGCGCGTACAACGCCGGCGGCAGGTGCGGCCTGATCCGCCACAGCGCCAGTTCCTGCTTGTCGTCGGCGTCCTGCAGGTCGAAGTACATCGCGTAGCCGACGAGCGCCGCGTCCTCCGGCGTCCAGCGCTTCGGCTGCTGGCCGACCAGCAGGTACGGCCACGGTCGCGTGCGCAGTGCGGCGAGGCCGGCGTTGGCGCCGGCGGTGTAGGCGTCGAGCACCGCGTGCTTGCCGTCGGCCATCGCGGCGAGGTTCGCCCGCACCCGCGCGCGGATGCGGTGCACGCGCTGCGCCTTGTCCTTCTCGATCGCGATCGGACCGAACAGTTCGGACAGCTCGCCCGCGGACACGCGGCGCATCAGGTCCATCTCGAAGTAGCGTTCCTGCGCATGCACGTAGCCGAGCGCGCGCATCGCGTCGGCCTCGTTCGCGGCGTCGATGGTGACGGTGCCGTTGGCGTCGCGCTGCACCTGTACCGGCGCCGACAGCCCGGCCAGCGCGAGGTCGCCGTCCAGCGTCGCCAGGCTGCCGCGCAGCAGCCACCAGCCGGCCAGCGTGCCGATCACGATCAGCACGAGCAGGAGCGAGACGAAGCGCTTGAGCCACTTGGTGATCATGTCAGTCCCTGGTGCCGTTCCCGTCGGAACGTGTCTGTTCGAGCGCCGCGACGAGGCGGCGGATGTCGTCGGCCCGCGCCCGCAGCGCATCTCCGCCGAAATTCATGACCTGCAGGGCATCGGCGATCGCGGCATCCGCCCGTCCCTCCCGAACGAGTTCGGCGAAGCGCATCACCGCGAACTGGTCCATCAGGGCCTCGGGCATCTCCACGCCGGCGGCGTACTGGTCGTTCGCCGGTGCGTAGGGCGCCGCGCTCCAGAGATGGAGGCAGTCGCCGTCCGACCAGACATAATGCTCTCCGCGGAAATAGGACATCGCGACTTCACTCCTTCCGTTGCAGCCGATACACGCAGGTGTCCAGCGCGGTCACGCCTTCATCGACGAAGCTCTGCTGCGTGGCGAGGATGTCGCGGCGTTCCAGCAGGTCGACGTGCCAGTGCGGCGCGTAGCCCGCGCGGACTTCGGCTTCCTGGACCGAAAACGGCGGGCCGGCCTTCTCGTGCTGCGGGTATTCGAGCGTGATCAGCAGGCCGCGGCAGTGCGCGGGCAGGCGCGGATACAACTCGCCGACATAGCGGGCGCGCAGGTCGGGCGGCAGCGCGATCAGCGCCGCGCGGTCGTACACGGCGTCGCAGCGGGCCAGCAAGTCGGCGTCCAGGCCGAAGGCGTCGCCGAGGATCAGTTCGATGCCGCCGGCGCGATGGTGCACGCCGTACCGCGTCTCGAAGACCTCCGGCACCAGTGCGTGCTCGGCGAAGAACTGTCCGACCGCCAGCGGCGACAGCTCCACGCCCAGCACGCCGTGACCCTGCGACGCGAGCCAGACCATGTCCAGCGACTTGCCCGCGAGCGGCACGAACACCGTGCCGCCGGCCGGAGCGCCGACCGCCGGCCAGTGCTTGCACAGCAACGGCGTCGGCGCGTCCTGGTGGAAGCCGATCTGCCGGTCCTGCCAGCGCTGGAGCCAGAACTCCGGATGCATCGCGACGACTCCTCCGGTCACTCCACCGACAGCGCGTCGACCTTCTGCCAGCCGCGCGGCAGCAGGCCGCCGCGGCCGCCGCGGGCGCCGATGTACGGTTCCAGTTCCTTGAACGACAGCGACATCGTGCGCGCGCCGGACTTCACCGACAGCGTGCCGCCGGGCGGCACCACCGCGATCGCGACCACGCGTTCGGTGCTGCGCTTGGCCTTCGGGATCTCGATGAGCTTGTTGCCCTTGCCCTTGTCGAGTTCCGGCAGCTCGGCGAGCGGGAACGCGATCAGGTGGCCGGCGCTGGTGACCGCCACGATCCGGCCGGCGTCGCCGCCGGCGGCGAGCACCGGCGCCAGCACGGTCGAGCCCGGCGTCAGCGACAGCATCGCCTTGCCGGCCTTGGTGCGGCCGGTGAGGTTCTCGAACTTCGTGACGAAGCCGTAGCCGTGCGACGACGCCAGCACGAAGCGGTCGTCGTTCGCGCCGGCGGCCATCGCCTGGAAGCCGGCGCCCGCCGGCGGCGAGAAGCGGCCGGTCAGCGGTTCGCCGTTGCCGCGCGCCGAGGGCAGGGTGTGGATCGCGGTCGAATAGCTGCGGCCGGTCGCATCGAGGAACGCCACCTGCTGCGTGCTGCGCCCGCGCACCGCGCATAGCAGACCGTCGCCGTCGCGATAGCCCAGCGCCGCCGGATCGATGTCGTGGCCCTTGGCCGCGCGGATCCAGCCCTTTTCGCTGAGCACGACGGTCATCGGTTCGCTGGCGACCAGCTCGGTCTCGTCGATCGCCTGCGCGGCCTCGCGGGACACCAATGGCGACATGCGCGCGTCGCCGAACTTCCTGGCGTCGGCCAGCAGTTCGTCCTTGATCAGCTTCTTAAGCTTGGCCTTGCTGTCGAGGATGCCGGCGATCTTCTCGCGCTCGGCTTCGAGGTCCGCCTGCTCGCCGCGGATCTTCATTTCCTCCAGGCGCGCGAGCTGCCTGAGCTTCGTTTCGAGGATGTAGTCCGCCTGCTCGTCGTCGAGGCCGAAGCGCGCGATCAGCGCCGGCTTCGGTTCGTCCTCGGTGCGGATGATGCGGATGACTTCATCGAGATTGAGGAACGCGATCAGCAGGCCGGCCAGCAGGTGCAGGCGGCGGTCGACCTTCTCCAGCCGATGCTTCAGGCGTCGCGTCACCGTGTCGGCGCGGAACGCCAGCCATTCCGACAGCAGCGCCTTCAGGTGCTTCACCTGCGGGCGCCCGTCGAGGCCGATCACGTTCATGTTGACGCGATAGCTCTTCTCCAGGTCGGTGGTGGCGAAGAGATGGCCCATCAGCTGTTCGGCGTCGACGCGGTTGCTGCGCGGGATCAGCACGATGCGGGTCGGGTTGGCGTGGTCGGACTCGTCGCGCAGGTCCTCCAGCCACGGCAGCTTCTTCGCGCGCATCTGCTGCGCGATCTGCTCGATCACCTTGCTCGGGCTGACCTGGTACGGCAGCGCGGTGACGACGATGTTCGCCGCTTCCTTCACGTAGGTGGCGCGGGCGCGCACGCTGCCGTTGCCGCTTTCGTACATCGCCAGAAGATCGGCGGCGGGGGTGATGATCTCCGCGGTGGTCGGGTAGTCCGGGCCGCGGATGTGCTCGCACAGGTCGCGGGTGGTCGCGTCCGGATCGTCGAGCAGGCGCACGCAGGCGCTGACCACTTCGTTGAGGTTGTGCGGCGGCACGTCGGTGGCCATGCCGACCGCGATTCCGGTGGTGCCGTTGAGCAGCAGGTGCGGCAGCCGCGCCGGCAGCCAGGTGGGCTCTTCCAGCGTGCCGTCGAAATTCGGGTCCCAGTCGACCGTGCCCTGGCCGAGTTCGCCCAGCAGCACCTCGGCGATGGGCGTGAGCCGCGATTCGGTGTAGCGCATCGCCGCGAACGACTTCGGGTCGTCGCTGGAGCCGAAGTTGCCCTGGCCGTCGATCAGCGGATAGCGGTACGAGAACGGCTGCGCCATCAGCACCAGCGCCTCGTAGCATGCGCTGTCGCCGTGCGGGTGGTACTTGCCGATCACGTCGCCCACGGTGCGCGCGGACTTCTTCGGCTTGGCGGCGGCGTTGAGGCCCAGCTCGCTCATCGAATAGACGATGCGGCGCTGCACCGGTTTCAGGCCGTCGCCCAGGAAGGGCAGGGCGCGGTCCAGGACCACGTACATCGAATAGTCGAGATAGGCGCGTTCGGCGTATTCGCGCAGCGGGATCTGTTCGAACCCGTGGAAGGCGGGGCGGAGCGTGTCGGACATCGTGGAGGGCGTGCGAGAGGCGCTGGGGAGGTCGGCCGGGCATGGTAGCAGGGGGCGAAGGCGCGGCCGTGCCCGCCCGTGCGGGGCGTCGGTCGTGGCTTCGGTCGTGGCTTGGGGTATCGTGCGTGACCTTCCCGATCCGCGCCCCCTCCGCGAGGTCCGCCATGACGCCATCGTCCTTCGCCCCGCGTCGCACGGGTCGCCCGGGAGCCTGCCCGTGAGCCGGCGTCCTCCCGGCAAGGGCGTGCCCGCCGGCGGCGGTACGCCGACGATGGCCGATCTGGCGGAGATCGTCGGGGTCTCGGCGATCACCGTCTCCCGCGCGCTGCGCGACAGCCCGCTGGTGAACGCGGAGACGCGGGCGCGCATCCGCGAGGTCGCGCAGGCACAGGGCTACGCCTTCAACGTCAGCGCCCGCAACCTGCGCCTGCGCCGCAGCATGACCGTGGCGGTGGTGGTGGAGATGACGCCCAGCCCCGACCGCCAGATGTCCGGGCCGTATCCGCTGGACCTGCTCGGCGGCATCACCCAGGAACTCACGCCGCAGGGCTACAGCGTGCTGCTGACGGCGTTGCAGGCCGAGGTGCCGCCGGCGGTGCTCGCCGCCGACGGCGTGATCCTGCTCGGCCAGGGCTCGCACGAGGGCGCGATGCATGCCGTGCGCCGGTGGGGCCGCCCGCTGGTGGTCTGGGGCGCGATGAGCCGCCACGAATCGCAGGTGGTCGTCGGCAGCGACAACGTCCGCGGCGGCACGCTGGCGGCGGAGCGCTTCCGCTCGCTCGGGCGGCAGCATCCGGCGTTCCTCGGCGACGACGCGCACGGCGAGTTCGCCGAACGCTTCGCCGGCTTCCGCGACACCTTCGCGCGCTACGGCATCGTCCCGGAGATGGTCACGGTGCCGGCGTTCACCGTCACCGCCGGCGCCGCGGCCGCGGAAGCGCTGCTGCGCGACCGGCCGAAGACCGACGCGCTGTTCGCCGCCAGCGACCTGCTGGCGATCGGCGCGATCCGCGGCGTGCTGTCCTGCGGTCGTAGGGTGCCGGAGGACGTGTCGGTCATCGGCTACGACGACACGCCGCTCGGCGCCACCTACGTCCCGCCGCTGACCTCGGTCCACCAGAGCTTCGTCGAGGCCGGGGTGCTGCTCGCGCGCAAGGTGCGGGCCCTGATCGAAGGCACGCCGGCCGCGTCGGAGATGCTGCCGACGCACCTGGTCGTCCGCGACACCTGAGCGCCTGCCGTCGCCTCCGCTCGGATGCCCGGCGTGCCCATGGACACCGTGCGCATGAACGAATCGTCATGTGTCCGCAAGGCAGGCGCAAACGCGACGCACCGAGACTGTGGGCAGCCGAACCGGCTGATCGCTTCCGGAGACCTTCGATGCGCCGTGCCCCCGTCCTCGCTTCCCTGCTCACCGCCCTGATGCTGTCCGTAGCCGCCGTGCCCGCGACCTTCGCCCAGACGCCGGCGGCCGCCCCTGCGGCGAAGCCGGCCGCTGCCG
>JBQCJG010000263.1:0-10819 GCA_051952955.1 Lysobacteraceae bacterium
GGCCTTCAGGCCGCTGCTTTTGAACCATAGGCAGCGGCCTGAAGGCCGCTCTACCAGTCCCGCATCCGGCGAATCAGAACGGACTCCGCCCCGTCAGCATGTCCTTGAACATCACCCAGTCGCCGGCGAACGAGTAGAACGGATGCTTGAACGTCGCCGGCCGGTTCTTCTCGAACACGAAATGCCCGATCCACGGGAACGCGTAGCCGCAGAGCAGCGCGGCCAGCAGCCAGCGCGGGTCGCGCTGCGCGATCGCGGTGGCGGCGAAGCCCAGCGCGCCGAGGCTGCCGACGAAGTGCAGGCGACGACACGTGCGATTCGCGTGCTCGCCGAGATAGAACGGATAGAACTCGCGGAAGCTGGCGAAACCGGCCATGGGCGTCTCCGGACTCAGGACTCCGCGGCATCCGGCGCGGCGCGTTGCGCCATGCGCTGGAGCAGCAGGACCACACCGTACCAGACGAACAGCATGCCGAGCAGGTTGGGCACGCTGATGGTCCATTCCGAGACGCGGTGGCCGTAATACAGCAACACGCCGCCGAGCAGCACCAGCAGCACCGACCAGACCGGCGACACCGCACCGTCGCTGCCGTGCCGGCGCTGGCGCAGGCGGCGCGCGCAGGTGGCGTCGCAATGCAGGCCCGACGGACCGTCGTGCACGCAGGCCTCGGCGCACAGCGCCTTGCCGCAGGCCGCGCAGACGCCGACGGCGGTACGGTCGGGATGACGGAAACAATGCATGGCGGCGACCTACTTCAACTGCGCCGCCAAGCGGCGATTGCGGAGGAACGTCACCAGCGCGAACAGCAGGAACAGTCCACCCAGGACGCTGACGAAATTCAGGGGGTCGGGCCAGTCGCGCAGCCCCGTGAATAGGAACACGCCGCCCATCGCGCCGAAGAACAGCGGCGCGATCCAGACGTTGCGGGCCATCGTGCCGTACGACGCCGCCGTCTTGCGGTTCAGCGCCTCGATACCTTCCACACGCGACCGGCAGGCGTCGCTGCAGGCGAGCCCGGTGCCGAGGTCCTGCACGCAGTGCGCGGCGCAGACGCCCTTGCCGCAGCCGCGGCAGATGCCGACGGCGTCGAGGTCCTGGTGACGAAAACATTTCATGCGCGATCCTCCGGAGATGAGACGGCCCGTTCGGCCTGCTTGGCGCGGTTCCAGTAGGCATCCTGGGCATCGAGCGGCAGGTCCGCCAGCGACACGCCGTCGGCCGCGGCCATCGCCTCCATCGCACGGAAGCGGCGCTCGAACTTGTGGTTGGCGCGGCGCATCGCCGCGCCCGGATCGACCTTCGCGTGGCGCGCGAGGTTTGCGGCGACGAACAGCAGGTCGCCGAGTTCGTCCTCCAGGCGGTCGCGCACCGCGGCGTCGCCGGGCGACGCGGCCAGCGCATCGAACTCGGCCTGCACTTCGCCGAGTTCCTCGCGCAGCTTGTCGATGACCGGCGCCGGGCCGGGCCAGTCGAAGCCGACCGTCGCCGCCTTCTTCTGCAGCTTCACCGCGCGCTGCCACTCGGGCAGGCCGCGGGCGACGCCGGCCAGCGCCGACGCGTCGTGCACGTCGCCGTATTTCGCGAGACGTTCCTTCTTCTTCTCGGCGTCCCACATCGCGTTGAGCGCGTCGCTGTCGGCGATGCTCATGCCGGCGAACACGTGCGGATGCCGGCGCTCCATCTTGTCGCTGATCGCCGCGACCACGTCGGCGAACGCGAACGCGCCCTGCTCCTCGGCCATGCGCGCATGGAACACGACCTGGAACAGCAGATCGCCGAGCTCGTCCTTCAGGTCGTCGAGATCGCCGCGGTCGATCGCGTCGGCGACCTCGTACGCTTCCTCGATCGTGTACGGCGCGATCGTCGCGAAGGTCTGCTTCACGTCCCACGGGCAGCCCGTCCGCGGATCGCGCAGGCGGGCCATGATGGTCAGGAGGCGGTGGATGGCATCGGCGTCGGTCATGGATCGAAACATCGCTTCGAAAGGGTCACGCCATGCCATCCATGGCGATGCGCCGGACGCATCGGAACGCCCTGCCCGTCCATCCATGGACGGGCGCTCGCTGGTGCAGCGGATGCCGCTAGGGCATCCGCTAAGCGCACCAGCTCGCCCACGGCAGCCGCGCGTCGCCCAGCGCGATGAAGTCGCCGTTGAGCAGGGTGTCGCGCTGGTTGTAGCGGAACGGGCGGCCCTGCGGGTCCAGCACGCGGCCGCCGGCGGCCTCGACGATCGCCTGGCCCGCGGCGGTGTCCCACTCGCTGGTCGGGCCGAAGCGCGGGTACAGGTCGATCAGGCCTTCGGCGACGCGGCAGAACTTCAGCGACGACCCGACGCCGATCGTCTCGATCTCGCCGGTGTCGGCGGTCATGCGCGCCATGAACGCCTCGGTGCGCGCGTCGCGGTGCGAGCGGCTGGCGGCGACGCGCAGCGGCGCGATCGCCGGAGCGCGCGTCTCCAGCGCCATCTCGCCGCCGTCGCGGCGCACGTACGCGCCGTGCGCGCGGTCGCCCCACCACAGCGTGTCCTGCACCGGTGCCTGGATCACGCCGAACGTCGCGACGCCGTCCTCGATCAGCGCGATGTTGACGGTGAATTCGCCATTGCGCTTGATGAACTCGCGGGTGCCGTCGAGCGGATCGACCAGCCACAGCCGCGTCCACGCGCGACGCTCGCCGATCGGCAACACCGCCGATTCCTCCGACAGCACCGGGATGTCCGGCGTGAGCCGCTGCAGGCCGGCGACGATGCGCCGGTGCGAGGCGAGGTCGGCGGCGGTCAGCGGACTGGCGTCGGCCTTGGTCTCGACCTCGAACGCGCGGTCATCGACGTTGTCGTAGACCTCCAGGATATCGGCGGCGGCGGCCTGCGCCAGCGCGATCACGCCTTCGCGGATCGTCTCGTCGAGCAGGACCTCACCTTGCGGGTTCGCCATGTCGCAACAACTCCCTGATCAGGAACAGGGCGGCGATCGACCGCCCCTCGGAAAAGTCTTCGCGGAGGATGAGCTCGTGCAAGGCGTCCAGCCGCCACGGCACCACGTCCAGCGGCTCCGGTTCGTCGCCCGCCAGCCGTTCCTCGTACAGGTCGCGGGCCAGCACGAGCACGGTCTCGTGGCCCATGTAGGTCGGCGCGAGGCTGATCCGCCGCACCACGCGCAGCTCGCGCGCGCCGTAGCCGATCTCTTCCTTCAGCTCGCGGTTCGCCGCTTCCTCGGGCGTCTCGCCCGCGTCGATCTTGCCCTTCACCAGCCCCAGCTCGTAGCGATGGGTGCCGGCGGCGTATTCGCGAATCAGCAGCGCGGTGTCGTCGTCGCGCATCGGCACCACGATCACCGCGCCGTGGCCGATGGCCGGCACGCGGTGGTAGCGCCGGCGCTCGCCGTTGCTGAACTCCAGGTCGAGGTCCTCGACCACGCGGTCGGGGTCGCCGCGGCGGCGACGCACCTCGTGGATGGTCGGCAGCGGGCGGCTCACGGCGCACCCGCGCCGCGGGCGATAATGTGGGGATGACGACGCATCCGCCGATGATAAACGACGCCGACGCCTGGCGGTCGCGCGACCTCGCCGTGCTCTGGCACCCCTGCACCCAGATGCGCGAGCACCCGCACGCGCTGCCGCTGTTCCCGGTCGCCCGCGGCGACGGCGCCTGGCTGGTCGGCCACGACGGCCGCCGGGTGCTGGACGGGGTCAGCAGCTGGTGGACCAACCTGCACGGGCACGCCGAGCCGCGCATCGCCGAGGCCATCGCCCGCCAGGCGCGGACGCTGGAGCAGGTGATCCTGGCCGGGTTCTCGCACGCGCCGGCGGTGGAACTGGCCGAACGCCTGCTCGCCCGCGCCCCGCGCGAGCCCGGCCGCGCGCCGCTGGCTAAGGTGTTCTACGCCGACAACGGCTCGTCGGGCGTGGAAGTCGCGCTGAAGATGGCGTTCCACTGGTACCGCAACCGCGGCGACGCGCCGAAGCGGACGAAGTTCGTCGCGCTGACCAACAGCTACCACGGCGAGACCGTCGGCGCGCTGTCGGTGGGCGACATCCCGCTGTATCGCCGGGTCTACGCGCCGCTGCTGCTGGAGGCGCTGTTCGCGCCCTCGCCCGACGCCTTCGGCGCGACCGATGCCGCCGACGCCGAGCGCATTGCCGACGCCGCCGCCGACGCTCTCGCCGCCCTGCTCGACGCCCATCCCGACGAGGTCTGCGCGCTGATCCTAGAACCGCTGGTGCAGTGCGCCGGCGGCATGCGCATGCACCATCCGCGCTACCTGCGCCGCGTGCGTGAACTCTGCGATCGACACGGCGTATTCCTGATCGCCGACGAGATCGCGGTCGGCTTCGGCCGCACGGGCACGCTGTTCGCCTTCGACCAGGCGAACGTGCAGCCCGACCTGATGTGCCTGTCGAAGGGCCTCACCGGCGGCTTCCTGCCGCTGTGCGCGGTGCTGGCGACCGACGCCATCTACGGCGGCTTCCTCGACGATTCGCGCGAACGCGCGTTCCTGCATTCGCACAGCTACAGCGGCAACCCGCTGGCCTGCGCCGCCGCGCTGGCGTCGCTGGACATCCTCGAACGGGACGACGTGCTCGCGCGCAACCGCGGCACAGCGGCGCGCATGGCCGCGCTGGCCGCGCCGTTCGCGACGCATCCGGCCGTGGCCGAAGTGCGGCAGACCGGCATGATCCTCGCGATCGAGCTGCATCCCGAACCCGACAACGCCGAGGACGGCCACGCGGTCGAGATCGCCGGCCGCCGCGGGCTGCGCATGTACCGTGCGGCGCTGGAGCGCGGCGTGCTGCTGCGCCCGCTCGGCGACGTGCTGTACTGGATGCCGCCCTACTGCGTCGACGACGCGCAGCTGTCGCTGCTCGCCGACGCCACCGCCGCCGCCCTGGAGGAAGCCGCCCGATGCGCCTGACCCGCGTGTTCGTCGACCTGCCGCTCGCGCCCGGCGCGCGCGTGGCCCTGCCCGAGGACGCGGCCGCGCACCTCGTGCGCGTGCTTCGCCTGCGCGAGGGCGACGCCTGCGTGCTGTTCAACGGCGACGGCCGCGACTTCGACGCCACGCTGGCCTCGGCGACGAAGCGCGGCGTGGACGCCATCGTCGGCGATGCGCGCGCGGTCGACAACGAATCGCCGCTGCGCCTCGTGCTGCTGCAGGGCATCGCCCGCGGCGAGAAGATGGACCTGATCCTGCAGAAGGCGACCGAACTGGGCGTGGCCGCGATCGCACCGGTGTTCGCCGACCGCACCGAAGTCCGCCTCGACGGCGACCGCCTGGACAAGCGCATGGCGCACTGGCGCAGCGTCGTGGTCTCCGCCTGCGAACAGAGCGGTCGCGCCCGCATCCCCGACCTGCTGCCGGCACGCGGTCTCGCCGAGGCGGCCACCGCACTGCCCGCGGACGCGCTCAGACTCACGCTCGACCCGCAAGGCGAACACCGCTCGGCCTCGCTCGCGATGCCGGCGTCGTCGACGATCGTGATCGGCATCGGGCCGGAGGGCGGATGGTCCGAGAAGGATCGGGCCGTGTTGCGCAGCCATGGTTTCAGCGGCCTGCAGTTGGGACCGCGGGTGTTGCGGACGGAGACTGCCGGACTGGAGGCGATTGCGGCGTTGCAGGCGCGGTTCGGGGATTTGTAGGGGTGGGCCCTTGGCTCACCAGAAAATTCGATACACACCGTTCATCGAAGCATGTGCCCAAGGGTCGCACTTCTAATGGCAACAAGTATCGGAACGAAAAACCATAGAACCCGCCGAAAGCGTTTCCCTACTAGGACAGCGCGGGCAAGTCGAATTTTTATTGCCTATTTGATTCAATTGACCGCCCAAAGCACCTGTGGCAGCCTCTATGCCGCCCTACCATTGCGGACCAATCGCGGCTAATCGGCCCTCAAATAATGTTGAAATCACTCAAGAGCTTTTGGAATGACCCGGTATGGAGCAAAGTTATCTCCGCCATCATCATTGCCTCAGGCACAGCCACTAGCACTTACCTCCTCAATTGGTGGCCGTCAATTGGAAAATTTTTTTCATACATTTATCAATTTCTACTCGCAGCGACCTCACTGCCAAACTGGGTTTTACTCCTCCTTGGCCTAGCTTCAATTCCATCAGTATTTATATTTGGAGCGATTGCTTGGCATTTCGTATTCGACAAGAAACCTCAATATTCATCGTGGAGAAATTACACGACCGACGTGTATTTTGGCCTCCGATGGCGCTGGGAATATCTTGATAGCGGGAAGATTCATGGCCTTCACGCGTTCTGCCCACACTGCGACCTGCAAGTTTACGGTTATGACGCAAGCCCATACCGATTCATTGACCATATCGTATTCCAATGCGAGAACTGTCGTCGAAATTTAGCTGAATTCGAAGAGTCAACCGCATCGCTTGAAAATAGAACATCGCGATTTATTCAACTGAAGCCAAGAAACGGCACTTGGACCAACCAGCAAAACGCAAGGCCAACAGACACCAAATAGGATTGGCATTAATATAGATAGCATTCTCACCCCTTTGCCCTTGGCGCGGGAAAAATCATCAGAACGGACCACTGCCCTGCGAACGCACTTTACGCGCGCCAGCCGCAAGCACCCACATAAGGAGCCTGAAATGGATGTTCAATGCACTAACTGCGGGCAAATGAATCGCATACAAAATCCAACACACCAGAGACATCACTGCGGAAAGTGCGGATCAATTCTTTTAATAACTGAAAGATCTGGAGATTCTTCCCAAGCTGTTGGGTTAATTGGCGGCGCCGCATTAGGCGCAGCTATTGGCGGCCCAGCCGGAGCAATCGTTGGCGGTGTACTTGGCGCCATCCTCGGCAAGCAAAGCAAGGGAGTTGGTTGAAATGGATAGCACGGCTATTGGCATCGCTTCCGGCTTGACACTGGCTGCTATTTACGCGAGCATGCTCCTATATTACAAAAAAGCATTTGATCTACCTCACACTATTCTTGTTTTTCTTGCCGGATTTAGCATTCCTGGCGGAGTCGGGCTCATTTTTGCTGGCTTTTCTGGATCATCAGCCAACCTGCCCTCCAGTTGGCGCGAGCATGTTGTTGTAGCAGGCATTGTTGCTCTTGGCCTTGCTGCTCAGTACATAGTTAGTCGAATTTCTGGCTGCAAAAATAGAACAAATGGCGCAGCTGTAATTGACGCGACGAAGGGCGTCGGCAGAGGCTAAAGGCCGTAAGGCGAATAGGCCCCGTAATGCTGGTCTTACCGCTGGGGAAGAAACGCACGACCGCATCGAACCCTCTACGTCGACGTGACGGAATCGGTAGACGTATCGCCACAGGGATCCCGTCGAGTCATGGATTCGACGGGTGCAGGTTCGATCCCTGCCGTCGGCATCCGGCCAGGGCATCGCACAGACATCGCGTCGCATGATCGGAAACGCCGCACATCGGGCGCCATCGGCGTCGTTGAAGTTGCGGACCTGTGTGGGCACGATGGCCGGGCCGCGTGCCGATGGTGTGTGCGAGCCGATGCCGCTCGCCGTGCGCCTCGTCCGCGCAGGCCCCTGCTGCCCTTCCGGAGACCTGCATGATGCTCGCGATCGTGTTGCTGGCCGCCACGGCGATGGCCGGCGAGTCCCCCGCCCCTCCCGCTTCGCCGAATGCGGCCGCAGCGCCGTCGCTGCTGGAGACGATCTCCGCGCTCGATGCGGCCACGTTCGACGCCTTCAACCATTGCGACCAGCCGGGCCAGCTCGACAGGCACGCCGGCTTTTTCTCGGAGAACGTCGAGTTCTACCACGACACCGGCGGCGTGACCTGGAACCGGGCCGACATGCTCGCGAACACGCGGAAGTACGTGTGCGGCCATTTCACGCGCGAACTGGTGCCGGGCACGCTCGTCGTCTATCCGATCAAGGGCTTCGGCGCCATCGAGCAAGGCACGCACCGGTTCTGCCAGGTCGACGGCGGACAGTGCGACGGGCTCGCCGATTTCACCATCGTCTGGCACGACACCGGCACGACGTGGGAAATCACGCGCGTGCTCAGCTACGGCCACCGCCCCGCGCCCGCCGCGCCCTGACGCCGCGTCCGTCGACACATCCGCTTCCGGGCAGGTGCGCCCATGCCCAGCGATGAATTGGCAAGGCGGGTCCTGATCCGACATGGATGGACCCCACGACCGCATCGAACCCTTTCGCCGACGTGGCGGAATCGGTAGGCGCATCGCCGCACCGATCCCGTCGGAGCCTCGATTGGACGGGTACAGGTTCGATCCCTGCCGTCGGCAGGCGGTCCAGGCATCGCGCGGGCGTGGTGTTGCGCGATCGAATTCCGCACGCCGGGCGCCATCGGCATCGCTGAAGTTCCGAACCTGCTCAAGCCTTGTCGCCGGATAGCGTACGGATCACGCAAGCTGGCACGCAGCCCTGCGGTCCGGTTGCTCCGCGGGAGCGGCCGTGGCAGCCTCCCCGCATGGCCCCGTGCCGGTGGCCCCGTCAGGATCGAATGTCCCATGGACAACGCGGCATCGGAAACGGAAGCACGCATCCTCGCGAGCTTCGCGGCACAGGGGTTGATGCACACCTTCGGCGCGGAGATCGTCCACGTCGGTCGCGGCGAAGTCCACATCGCGATGCCGTCGAGCCCGGCGCTGTCGCAGCAGCACGGCCACGTGCATGCAGGTGCGCTCACCAGCCTCGTCGACACCGCGTGCGGCTATGCCGCGATGACGGTCGCGGCGCCGGGATGCGACGTGCTGACCGTCGAGTTCAAGGTCAACTTCATGCGGCCCGCGCGCGCGGAGCGATTCCTCGCGATCGGCAGCGTCGTGAAATCGGGCAGGACGCTGACGGTCTGCACGGGCGAGGTGAGGACGGACGACGGCACCGCGCGGGAAACCGTCGCGCTCATGCAGGCCACCATCATCAGCATCCCCGGCACCATGTGACCCTGCATTCCGATCGCCGCAGCCTAGCGGCTCGCCTCTGCTTTCGCACGAGTTCCGTCAGCACACCGCAGGTTTCCGCCCGATGAAACTGCTCAAGGACATTGCACTTCCCGACGGCTTCGACCTCGACGACGGTCATCGCGTCGAGGTCGACCAGGAACCGGATCTCATCCTCGAGAGCTGCACGTTCACGACGGCGCTGGATTTCGATGCGGCGACGAACGCGCTCGATGCACTGTTGCGACGGCACTGCGGGCCGCCGACGCGGAGCGGCGGCGACATCAGCCGCGTGCTGTCGTGCTCGCGGCACGCGCAGGACATCACCGCCCAGGTCACCGATTTCGGCGACCATAGCGGCGGCTACCTCCACAGCAGGATCGCGTGGTCGAGTGCCGAAGCCGGATCAGCGGCCCCGATCCAAACGGACGACAAGGCGGAAGACGAGCGCCGGATCCGCGCCCTCGTCGACCTGTGGCAGTCTGCGACCAAAGCCGGCGACATCGACACTGTGCTCAGCCTGATGACCGACGACGCGATCTTCCTCGTGCCCGGCCGTGCGCCGGTGGGCAAGGCCGAGTTCGCGGAACTCTCCCGCGTGCCGCCCGGCGCACCGCGTCCGGCGTTCGAGAGTACGTCCGAGATCATGGAGATGCAGGTGTCGGGCGACATGGCATTCCTGTGGAGCCGGCTTTCCGTGCGCGTGACGCCGCCTGGCGCGGATGCACCGATCGGACGCGCGGGGCACACGCTCACCGTCTTTCGCCGCATCGATGGCCAATGGCTGCTTGCGCGCGATGCGAACCTGCTGGTCGTCGTGCCGTACAAGGACCCATGAGCGTCCGACCGAAACTCCAGACGCGAGATTCACTTCACAAATTTGAGCGTTGCCTCGTCTCCGGATGCTTCAAGAATCAACTCGGCCCCGGACTTGAATACAATCCTGAAAGCACCGTTTTTCACGGATGCCCTCCTTATTTCTTCGCCCCTCATGCCCTGAAGTCCTGGAAAATCCATATAAGCGTCACCCGCATCGAGGTCATCCTCAGCATCAGGGCCATCGGAGACACTGACGAACAGCACGCCCTCATCAAGGAAAAGCTTGAGCCAGTTGCCATCGAGCAGAAGGTAAATCAGCAGGACACGATCAACTCCAGACCCTCTCACCGCCACCAGGTTCTCGACCGTGGTGCCTGCGATCTCGGGAATATCCGTGTTGCCATGTTGCAGGCTGACTGCTTCTTTCATGGGAATCCGATCGCTCTTGGAATCATGCCCATTACGCGGGGCGCACGCACGCTCAGGCGCGCACCTCACTTCGCCGCCTCCACGTTCCATGCTTTTGTAGGAGCGACGTGAGTCGCGCCAGCTTTCGGAAAGGCTTTCCATAGACTCGTCGCGACTCACGTCGCTCCTGCGAAACGCTCGGGCTCACGCAAGCTGCGGCAACGGATGCGATGCGCAGTGGCTGCATGCGTCGAAACGCAGGACTGACGCTCGTTCGGGAACGACGACTTTCAACGACCACAGGCTGGCCAGATCGCAACCGCTTTCGGAAAGGCTTTGCATGGACCCGTCGCGACTTCCGTCGCTCCCACAGGAAAGGTTGCGGGTGCGGAAACGCTTCCGACGCGGCGCGATCCGGCTTCTGCGGTCGAGGCACAGTCGCCATCTCGCCGCCAGTGGCGTTTGCCTTGCGCCTTACGCCGCGGCCGCCGGCCGCAGCACCTGCACGATCATGCGTTCGGTGGCGTCGAGGTCGGGCACGAGGGCGACGTCGTCGTTGAACATCACGCGCAGGCGGATGCCGTCGGGCAGCGTCTCCTCATGCGAGGTCGCGATGATCATGTTGTCGCGGGTGATGGTGACCAGGCGCGGGAAGCCCTGCGCCACCAATGCGAAGTACG
>JBQCJG010000264.1:0-3467 GCA_051952955.1 Lysobacteraceae bacterium
GAGACCGAAGGCAGATCCCTCGCGGCGCTCGGGTTGACCCAACGGCAATGGCGCTCGCGCGATGCGCTAGCGCGCCGTTGCGTCACTTCAACGCGAGCGACGACTGGTCGACGGTCACGCCCGGGCCCATCGTCGAGCTGATCGACACCTTCTGCAGGTACGTGCCCTTCGCGGTGGCCGGCTTCGCCTTGATCAGGTCGTGCAGCAGCGCTTCGAGGTTGCCCTTCAGGTCGGCGTCCTGGAAGCTGGACTTGCCGATGGTGCAGTGGATGATGCCGGCCTTGTCGGTGCGGTAGCGGACTTGGCCGCCCTTCGCGTTCTTCACCGCTTCCGCCGGGTTCGGCGAGACGGTGCCGACCTTCGGGTTCGGCATCAGGCCGCGCGGGCCCAGCACCTGGCCGAGCTTGCCGACGACGCGCATCGCGTCCGGCGTGGCGATCACGACGTCGTAGTTCAGGTCGCCGCCGAGCATCTTCTCGGCGAGGTCGTCCATGCCGACGATGTCGGCGCCGGCGGCCAGGGCTTCATCGGCCTTGGCGCCCGCGGGCACGAACACCGCGACGCGCACGGTCTTGCCGGTGCCGGCCGGCAGCACGGTCGAACCGCGCACCTGCTGGTCGGACTTCTTGGCATCGACGCCGAGGCGCACGGCCACGTCGACGGACTCGACGAACTTGGCCTTGGTCGCGGTCTTGATGATCTTGATCGCGTCGTCGAAGGCGTAGGCCTTGCCCGGCTCGACCGCGTTGAGGATCGCTTTCTGTCGCTTGTTCATCGCCATGGGATCAGCCCTCCACCACGAGACCCATCGAACGGGCCGAGCCCGCGATGGTCTTCACTGCCGCGTCGAGATCGGCCGCGGTCAGGTCCGCTTCCTTCATCTTCGCGATGTCTTCCAGCTGCTTGCGCGTGACCTTGCCCACCTTCTCGGTGTTCGGACGCTTCGAGCCGGACTGGATGCCCGCGGCCTTCTTCAGCAGCACCGACGCCGGGGTCGACTTGGTGACGAAGGTGAAGGTACGGTCCGAGTAGGCGGTGATGATGACCGGAGTCGGCAGGCCCGGCTCCAGCTTGGAGGTCGCCGCGTTGAACTGCTTGCAGAACTCCATGATGTTCAGGCCGCGCTGACCGAGCGCGGGACCGACCGGCGGCGAGGGGTTGGCCTGACCGGCCTTCACCTGCAGCTTGATGTAACCGACGACTTTCTTTGCCATTGGGGATCTCCCGGAGTGTTAGCGCCTGCACGCCTAGCGGCTGCGGGGCTCCTCCATCGTTGCGGCCCGCCGCGGGATGCGGCGGGCGGATGAGGCCGGATCGAGCGGCTTATGCCTTCTCGACCTGGCCGAATTCCAGCTCGACCGGCGTGGCGCGACCGAAGATCAGCACCGAGACGCGCAGGCGGCTCTTCTCGTAGTTGACTTCCTCGACCACGCCGTTGAAGTCGTTGAACGGACCGTCGGTGACGCGGACCATCTGGCCCGGCTCGAACAGCACCTTGGGACGCGGCTTCTCGACGCCTTCCTGCACGCGCTGCAGGATCGCGTCGGCCTCGGAATCGCGGATCGGCAGCGGGCGATCGGCGGTACCACCGATGAAGCCCATCACCTTCGGGGTTTCCTTGACCAGGTGCCAGCTCTCGTTGTCCATGCGCGGGATGCCCGCTTCCTCATGGGTCGCGATCTGCACGAGCACGTAGCCCGGGAAGAACTTGCGCTCGGAACGGCGCTTCTGGCCGGAGCGCATCTCCACGACCTCTTCGGTCGGGACCAGCACTTCGCCGAACCTGTCCTGCATGCCGGTACGCGCGATGCGGTCGCGCAGCGCCTGCGCCACGGACTTCTCGAAACCGGAATAGGCGTGGACCACGTACCAGCGCTTGGGGATCTCGGTATTGCTCACGGTGTTCTCCATCAGGCCCCCAGCAGCAGTTCCACGCCCTTCTGCACGATCAGATCGAACACGGCGAGGATGAGACTCATGGCGATCACGGCGACGATGACGACCCAGGTGGTGCGCGTCGCTTCCTGACGGGTCGGCCACACGACCTTGCGCAGCTCGAAGCGCGACTCACCGAGGTAATCACGGGTCTGGGCACCTTTCGGGGTGACCATGAAGACGAGGGCACCGGCAATCAGGCCGCCGATGACCGACATGACGCGCGCCACGGTCGGCCACTGGCCGTCGAACCAGTAGAACGCGAACACGCCGCCGACGGCCAGCAGCAGCGCCAGGGCGTACTTGACGATATCGCCCGCGGAACCGCCGGCCTTGGGTTGTTCGACTCTGCTGTTCAAGTGCGTGTCGCCTGCATCGCGGGGCGTCGTCGCGCCAGCTCGCCCGGGGGCGGGGCCGCGAGGGGCCCGGACGCGGAACGATCCGCCTGAGTGGCACGCCAGGAGGGACTCGAACCCCCAACCTGCGGTTTTGGAGACCGCTGCTCTGCCAATTGAGCTACTGGCGTGTAGTTGTATTTGACCGGTGTTCTGATACGGCGACGGCGAGCCGTTTCCGACTCGCCTGTCGCCTGCCTTTCAAGTTGGGACTGCCACACCCAAGAACAAGTTCCGGGGGAAGTGGACCTCATGCCCCGGCATGCGCCCGGGCAAAGGCTCGCCCCTGCGGGCAAATCCTTACTTGATGATCTTGGCGACGACGCCGGCGCCGACCGTGCGGCCACCTTCGCGGATCGCGAAGCGCAGGCCTTCGTCCATCGCCACCGGGTTGATCAGCGACACCACCATCTTGATGTTGTCGCCCGGCATGACCATCTCCACGCCTTCCGGCAGCGTCACCGCACCGGTGATGTCCGTCGTGCGGAAGTAGAACTGCGGACGGTAACCCTTGAAGAACGGCGTGTGGCGACCGCCCTCGTCCTTCGACAGCACGTACACCTCCGCCTCGAAGTCCGTGTGCGGCGTGATCGTGCCCGGCTTGCACAGCACCTGGCCGCGCTCCACATCGTCGCGCTTCGTGCCGCGCAGCAGCAGGCCCGCGTTGTCGCCCGCCTGGCCCTGGTCCAGCAGCTTGCGGAACATCTCCACGCCCGTGACCGTCGTCTTCGTCGTCGGACGAATGCCCACGATCTCGATTTCGTCGCCCACCTTGATGATGCCGCGCTCGATGCGGCCCGTCACCACCGTGCCGCGACCCGAGATCGAGAACACGTCTTCCACCGGCATCAGGAACGTCTTGTCGATGTCGCGCTGCGGCTCCGGAATGAACGTGTCCAGCGCGTCCACCAGCTTGATGATCGCAGGCACGCCGATCTCCGACTGGTCACCTTCCAGCGCCAGACGCGCCGAACCGTGGATGATCGGGGTGTCGTCGCCCGGGAAGTCGTACTTCGACAGCAGCTCGCGCACTTCCATCTCGACCAGCTCGAGCAGCTCGGCGTCGTCCACCATGTCCGCCTTGTTCAGGAAGACCACGATGTACGGCACGCCCACCTGACGCGACAGCAGGATGTG
>JBQCJG010000265.1:0-6537 GCA_051952955.1 Lysobacteraceae bacterium
GATCGGCGGCCTCGCGCTGGGCGATCTGGCGAAGGGCGCGTGGCGCCGGCTCGATGCGGACGACCTCGCGGCGCTGCGGCGCTGAGGGTGCCGAATGGCGCGCGATGTCCGGAAATGTGCGCCGGATCACTCGCGTATTCATGCAGATCGCACGGGCCGCGGCCTAGACTGCCGCGGGGAATCCGGGTTGTCCGTTGCAGGAAACTCCCGGCGTTGCGTTTTCCCGTTCTGTCCGCCGCCCTTGCGGTGCTTTCGCTCGCCGGCTGCGCCGGCCACGCCACGCCCGCCGCGATGAAGTCCTTGCCGCCGCCGGTGATCGCCCCGCACGGCACCAATCGTTTCGAGATGACCCAGCACGGGCAGCGCATGACCGCCGACGATTTCGACGCCTGGATGAAGGCCCGCGGCATCCGCGTCGCGAAGGGTACGCCGCCCGCGCGTGCCGGCCGCGCGCCCGCGGCCGCGAGGACCGAGGCCGAGGCCCGGCCGGCGCGGCGCGGCAGCGCGCCGAAGCGGCGCTGAAGCCTAATCGACGGGCGGATCGCGCCAGCGCGCGAGCCGGTGCGCCAGCAGTTGCGCGACGACGTCCCGGGCGCGGGCATCGGATGGCCCGCGCGCGTCGTGGCGCACGCCCTTGCCATGGTTGCAGCCGGCGCAGGCGAGGGCGAGGTTGCGGGCGTCGTCGGCATCGTCGCCGACCTGCACGGTGAGGCTCGCCGCGGCGCGTTTCCCGAACCACGCCTGCGGCACCACGTGTTCCAGCGTCGCGTGGCCCAGCGCCTCGCCGTTGGCGCGCACCTGCAGCCGGCGGCGGCAATGCAGGCACCGCGTCTCCCACACGTCGTCCTGCAGCGCGGCCATGCCGTCGGTCGACAACGCACGCAGGAACAGCCGGCGCAGGGCGGGGCGCATCTGCGGGGTCAGGGCAGCAGCAGGACCTTGCCCAGCGCGCGGCGGCTCTCCAGGTGCGCATGCGCCGCGGCGCCGTCGGCGAGGGCGTAGCGCGCGTCGATCGCGACCTTCAGCGCACCCGAGCGCACGTGCGCGAACAGCGCGGCGCTGCGGCTGCGGCGGTCCTCGGCGGTGCGCAGTACGTTCCAGAGGTCGCCGCCGGTGAGCGACTTGGAGCCGTCCATCAGCAGCCGCGGATCGACCGGGTCGGGATCGCCGCCGGCCATGCCGTAGAACACGACGTGGCCGCCGTTGCGCACCGCGCGCAGCGAATCGTGGACGGTGCGGCCGACCGAATCGAACGCGACGTCGACGCCCGGATTCGCCGCATCGCCGCCGAAAGCCTGCGCGCGCGCCACCCAGTCGGTGTCGTAGCCGCAGGCCTCGTCGGCGCCGGCGGCGCGTGCGACCTCGCATTTCGAGGGGCTCGATGCCAGCGCCAGCACCCGTGCGCCCGCGGCCTTGCACAACTGCACCAGCAACTGGCCGACGCCGCCGGCGGCGGCGTGGACCAGCGCGGTCTCGCCGACGCGCAGCGGATGGCTGTCGCGGATCAGATACTGCGCGGTCAGGCCCTGCAGCAGCAGCGCCGCCGCGGTGTCGAAGCCGATGTCGTCGGGCAGCGGGATCAGCCGGTCGACGTCGACCGCCACGAGCTCCGCGTTCGCGTACGGCGCATCGGCGAAGGCGACGCGGTCCCCCGGCGCGAAGCCGGACCCGGCCGGCGCCGACACGATCTCGCCGGCGGCCTCGTAGCCGGCGATCCACGGCGGGTCGCCGGCGAGGTGATAGCGGCCCTGGCGGCGATAGCAGTCGGCGAAGTTCAGGCCGATCGCGCGGGTGCGCACCAGCGCCTGGTACGCGGCCGGCACCGGATCGGGCACGTCGCGCAGGTGCAGGACGTCCGGGCCGCCGAAGCGCTCGAAGACCAGCGCCTTCATGCCTGCAGCACGCCCAGCTCGCGGCCGATGCGGGTGAAGGCATCGATCGCGCGGTCGAGGTGCTCGCGGGTGTGCGCGGCGCTCATCTGCGTGCGGATGCGGGCCTGGCCCTTCTGCACCACCGGGAAGAAGAAGCCGATCGCATAGATGCCTTCCTCCAGCAGCCGCTCGGCGAAGCGCTGCGCCAGCGGCGCGTCGTACAGCATCACGGGACAGATCGGATGCACGCCCGGGCGCAGGTCGAAGCCGGCGGCGGTCATCTTCTCGCGGAAGTACCGCGTGTTCTCCCCCAGCCGTTCGCGCAGCTCGCCGGCGGCGGACAGCATCTCGAACGCCTTGATGCCCGCCGCGGCCACATGCGGCGGCAGCGAGTTCGAGAACAGGTACGGCCGCGAGCGCTGGCGCAGCATCTCGATGACTTCGCGCCGCGCGGTGGTGAAGCCGCCGAGCGCGCCGCCCATCGCCTTGCCGAGCGTGCCGGTGAAGATGTCGATCCGGTCCATCACCCCCTTCACTTCCGCCGAGCCGCGGCCGGTGGCACCGAGGAAGCCGGTGGCGTGGCATTCGTCGATGTGCACCAGCGCGCCGTACTTCGCGGCCAGCGCGGTGATCTCGTCCAGCGGCGCGATGAAGCCGTCCATCGAGAAGACGCCGTCGGAGGTGATCAGGATCGTGCGCGCGCCGTCGGCCTTCGCCTGCTGCAGCTGTTTCTCCAGGTCGGCCATGTCGCAGTTGGCGTAGCGGTAGCGCTTCGCCTTGCACAGGCGCACGCCGTCGATGATCGAGGCATGGTTGAGCGCGTCGGAGATGATCGCGTCGTGCTCGTCCAGCAGCGGCTCGAACAGGCCGCCGTTGGCGTCGAAGCAGGCGGCGTAGAGGATGGTGTCCTCGGTGCCGAAGAAGTCGGAGATCGTCTTCTCCAACTGCTTGTGCAGGTCCTGCGTGCCGCAGATGAAGCGCACCGAGGCCATGCCGAAACCATGCGTGTCGAGCGCGTCCTTCGCCGCGGCGATGATGTCCGGGTGGTCGGCCAGGCCGAGGTAATTGTTCGCGCAGAAGTTCAGCACCGTGCGGCCGTCGGCGAGTGCGATCTCCGCCGACTGCGGGCTGGTGATGATGCGTTCGGACTTGAACAAACCCTGGGCGCGGATCTGGTCGAGTTCGTCGGCGTAGCGGCGGGTCAGGGCGGCGTCGGTCATGGCGTGCGCGGCGTCGGGAAGGAACGGGCGCACAGTGTACGCGGCGGGTCGCGGCGGCGCCGTGCGTTGCCGCATCGCGTCGGTCGAAACGCGATCCTGTCGGCGGCATGGCCGATCGCATCGTCGTGCGCGAACGGCCGCATCGAAAGGCCGTCGCGGGCGGTCGATGCATCCGGCGCGGGCCGGGGAGGTCGGTGCCACGCATGAACGAAGCCCGTTCCCGCCTCCGGGTGCCCGCCGCCCGCTCCGGTTAAATATGGGTTAATCTCGGGCCGGTGCCGCTGAAATGCGCACCCACTCCCCCCCCAAGAACGATCCCGTCATCCCATTCCTTCAGGAGGATTCCGTGCGCAAACATCTCATCGCTCTCGCCCTGCTGGCCGCCACGCCGTTCGCGGCCTTCGCCCAGGACGAAGCCAGCTCCGGCCTCAACTGGAACGCCGCCGCCACGTCCGAATACTTCTTCCGCGGCATTTCCCAGACCGATGACCACCCGGCCCTGCAGGGCGGCGTGGGCTACAGCTGGACCAACGGTCTGTACGTCGGCGCCTGGGCCTCGAACGTCGACTTCGGCCACGACGATCCGACCGACGCCGAGATCGACACCTTCGTCGGCTGGAACGGCGACGTGTCCGACCAGATCAACCTCGACGTGCAGCTCGTGCGCTACAACTACGCCGGCGAGCCGGACGGCGTGAACTACGCCTACAACGAACTGGTCGGCAAGGCCACGATCGCCAAGGACTACAGCGTCACCCTCGGCTACACCAACGACTACCTCAACACCGACACCGACAGCACCTACCTCGCGCTGGGCGGCAGCTGGGGCGTCGGCAAGGACGTGAACCTGACCGCCAGCGTCGGCTACACGACCCTCGACAAGGACATCGCGTCCGAGAGCGGCTACTTCGACTACGCCGTCGGCGTGAACCGCGACTTCGGCCCGGTCAACGTCGGCCTGGGCTACGTCGGCACCAACAGCAACGCCGACAACGTGTTCGGCAAGGACAACGCCGAAGACAAGGTCGTGGTGACCTTCTCCATCGGCGGCTGATCCCGGCGACCGGTCCTTCCGGTCCCGCGCAAGACCCGACGGGCGCCCTGGTGGCGCCCGTTTTCATTGCGTCGGACGATGCGGAATTCCCGTCAAGGCAGGTGCGGCATGCCTGCCGGGGCCACGCCGATCCGCGGCATGTCCACCGTCCGCCCGGCTCGGGATGGCGACGCGATGAGGGGCGATCGCCGACAAGCTGAATGCATGCCGCACGCGATTCGCCGCCTGGCGTGCCGGCTGCATCCGGGACGCCGGCCGGGGCGTAGCCGTGGAGCTGCGCCGATGCGCATGCAGTCCCCCGAACCCTGAAGGAATCAAGATGAAGAAGTCGATCATGGCCGCTTCCCTCCTGTGCCTGTTCGCCCCCGCCGCGTTCGCGGCCGGGCCGGAGGCCGGCGCATTTTCCTGGTCCGTCTTCGGCGGCGTCGACCAGCCGCTGAGCGGCAACGTCCACGACGGCGCCACCGCCGCGGTGCCAGACCTCGGTCCGCTGAATCCCGATCTCGCCGGCGTGAGCGCCGAACTGCGCATCCGTTCGCGCGGGCACGACGACATCTACGGCTCGGCCAAGTCCTACGGCCTGGAGTTCGCCTACGGCATCGACGACCGTTCCGAGGTCTTCGGCCAGATCCGCCGCACCCAGGCCAACGAGGGCACGGTCCAGGTCGGTGGCGCCTTCGTCCCGGCGCTGTCCACCACGCTGCCGGTGCGCGGCACCTTCGGCGACTACAAGGCGCTGACCGTGGAAGCCGGCTACCGCCGCTACTTCGGCGAGCTGGGCCCGGCGCGGCCGTTCGTGGCCGGTCGCCTGGGCGCGACCCGCACCGACGACATCCGCGCGACGTTCCGCATCCCGGACGCCAACATCACCATCGCCAACGTGCCGTTCACCAAGGCGAAGTGGTCCGCGAGCGCGGGCGTCGACCTCGGCCTGCTGTTCCCGGTCGGCGAGAAGGTGAGCATCACCGCGCAGACCGGCGTGCGCTACGTGGCGGACCTCGAAGGCGACGATTCGGCCATCGGCGGCCTCGCCCTGGGGTCGATCAACGACACCGGCAAGCGCGTTTCGTACCCGGTGTCGATCGGCGTGCGCGTCGACTTATGATCGCGCCGTCCGGACGGCGGCACCCGGGTCCCGGGTGCCGCCCGTCGCGGATCAGTTCCAGCTCAGGACGACCTTGCCGGAGCGGCCGGATTCCATGAGGTCGAAGCCGGTCTGGAATTCGTCGATCGGCAGCTGGTGGGTAAGCGCCTTGCCCAGCGGGAAGCCGGACAGGACCAGCTGGGTCATCTTGTACCAGGTCTCGTACATGCGCCGGCCGTAGATCCCGTGCAGGGTCAGGCCCTTGAAGATGATCCGGTCCCAGTCGATGCCCGCGCCCTTGGGCTGCAGGCCGAGCAGGGCGATCTTGCCGCCGTGGTACATGCAGTCGAGCATGTCGTTGAAGGCGCGCGGGTTGCCGCTCATCTCCAGGCCCACGTCGAAGCCTTCCATGTGCAGGTCGGTCATCGTGTCCTTCAGCGAGGCCTTGGACACGTTCACCACCCGGGTGGCGCCCATGTCGGCGGCCAGCTTCAGGCGGTAGTCGTTGACGTCGGTCACCACCACGTTGCGGGCGCCGATGTGCTTGCAGATGCCCGCGGCCATGACCCCGATCGGGCCGGCGCCGGTGATCAGCACGTCCTCGCCGACCACGTCGAACTCCAGCGCGCAGTGCGCGGCGTTGCCGTAGGGGTCGAAGAACGCGGCCAGTTCGCTGGGGATCTGGTCCGGCACGGGCCACAGGTTGCTGGCCGGCATCACCATGTACTCGGCGAACGCACCGTCGCGGTTCACGCCGATGCCGACGGTGTTCGGGCACAGGTGCTGCTTGCCGGCGCGGCAATTGCGGCAGTGGCCGCAGACGATGTGGCCTTCGGCCGTCACCCGCTGGCCCACCCGGTAGCCGGTCACGCCGGGGCCGATCTCGGCGATGCGGCCGACGAACTCGTGGCCGATCACCAGCCCGGGCCGGATGGTGCGCTGGCTCCACTCGTCCCACAGGTAGATGTGGAGGTCGGTGCCGCAGATCGCGGTCTTCTCCAGCTTGATCAGCACTTCGTTGGCGCCCGGGGCGGGCACCGGCACCTGTTCCATCCAGATGCCCCGGGCGGCTTCGCGCTTTACCAGCGCCTTCATCGTCGTCGCGGCCATGGTCTGCCCGTCCACGTTACTGGGGCGCGGATTATAAGCCCCGGCCCGCCGTGTCCGGCCCGTGCCGATGGCCATGCCGCGCGACGGACCCGGCGCGGCCGGAGTGTGACTAACGGGCATGGCGGGCGCCGCCGGCCAGCCGATACACTCGTGCTCTTTGTCCGCGCCAGACCTGCCCATGTCCCGTCCCGGTTCCGT
>JBQCJG010000266.1:0-5283 GCA_051952955.1 Lysobacteraceae bacterium
GGCCGCGGCCTGCGCCGCCGCGGTGGCGCCCAGCCACGCGGTGACCGCCTGCGCGTCGGCGGGCTCGCCGTGCAGCCGCAACTGCAATCGTGCGGCCTCGCCGTCGGCCAGCCAGTACGGACCGCGGTTGCGGCCGGCCAGCGGCAGCAGGTCGGGCGCGCGTTCGCGATCGGTGCCCCAGCCCACGCGCAGGCCCCAGCGCGCGAAGTCGGTGTACGCGCGGCTGACGATCATCCGCAGGTTGCGCGCGTTCGGGAATCGCTCGCGCACCTGCGCCTCGCGCACCCAGCCTTCGCCCGACTGCGCCGCCAGCCACAGCCGCAGCAGCAGCCACAGCGACTGGTGCCGCGCGGCCTGTCCCTGCACGCGCGCGGGCGTGCCCAGTTCGATCTCGATCTCGTGCGCGACCGGCGCTTTCGCCGGTGCGCGTCGCCGTGGCGTCGCGGAGGTGGTCATCGCCACAGTCTGGCACGCGCGCCGGGCCGCGGTGACGCGGGTGACGGCCGTGACGGGGGCGACGTCGAGAGCGCTTGGGCGACCGGCTCGCGGCGTCGCAGACTGCGTCGCACACCCGCCGCAGGAGTTTCCCGATGCCGCATCCGTCCCGTGTCCTCGTCCTCGCCGCCGCGCTGGCCGCGGGCGTCGCCCTGCCGCTGTCGGCGAAGACGCCGCCGGCCGCAACGCCGGCCGTCGCGCATGCGCCCGATGCCGCGGTCCGCTTCGCCGCCTACGGCCACGCCGGCACCTTCCTGCTGCAGCGCGACGGCCGCCCCGCGCAAGTGATCCACGGCGCCGCGCTCGCCGATGTGCCGCTGCGGCCGGCGTCGACGTTCAAGGTGATGCTGGGGCTGATCGCGCTGGAGACCGGCGCGCTGAAGAGCGCCGACGAGATCGTGCGCTGGGACGGCACGCGCTACGCCGAGCATCCGGAATGGCAGCGCGACATGGCGCTGCGCGAGGCGATGCAGACCTCCAGCGAAGCGTTCTTCCGCACCGTCGCCGCGCGCATCGGCCGCGAACGGCTGGCGACGTGGGTACGGAAGGCCGGTTACGGCAACGGCCGCATCGGCAACGACGCGAAGGGCGCCTGGCACGACGGCGTGCTCACCGTCACCGCGCGCCAGCAGTTGGCGTTCGTCGACCGCCTGCGCCGCGGCGACCTGCCGTTCTCGGCGAAGACGATCGCGGCGGTGAAGGCGGCGATGCGCGACGACACCGTCGGCGGCATGACGCTCTACACCAAGACCGGCACCCACCAGGACAACGACGGCAGCGGCAACGTGTGGTGGATCGGCTGGATCGAAGGCCCGCGCGGCGCCGCCAGCTTCGCCCTCGGCGCCACGCCTAAGACACCCGACGACCGCGCGAGGCGCATCGCGCTGGGCAAGGCGCTGCTGGCGGATGCGGGGTTGCTGCCGGCGAAGTGAGAATGCCTTCGCTCGGTAGAGCGGCCTGACCAGCCTGCGGCTGTTGAAAGCCAGGCCGCTGCCTTTCACGTCGTTTAAGACAAAAGCAGCGGCTTAGCCTTCAACAGCCGGATGGCTGGTCAGGCCGCTCTACCGGGCATGCGGCATAGGATGCCGCGATGATTCCTTCGGCGGCGGTTGCCTCACGCATCGAACGGCTCATCCAGATCGACCTTGCAGTACGGGCAGAACGCCATGGGCTTCGCCCACAGCCAGTGGCCGGAGAGCGCATCGAGTCCCAGATGACCGATGTTGCCGTTGCAACGCGGGCAGCGGATCCGGGCGAACGAGACATACGACGCGATGACGCCGATCGCCAGCAATGCCCAGCCCGCGTACGTCCACGCCGGGCGCGCCGCAGCTTCGCCCAGCAGGATCAGGATCACGCCACCGCACAGCCCCAGATAGCCGGTGATCCAGAACAAATACTTCCGGCGCCGCAGCCGGCGACGAATCGTGATCGTCGCCATCGCGTCGCGTCTTATCCCTTCTTCACCCACTTCAGCAGCGGCGCCCAGTCGTCCTGGTGGTCGCGGACGTTCTGCGAGTGGTAGTCGAACAGGCTGCGGCCGAGGCCGACCAGCACCACGTAGGCCTGGCTGTCGCGCAGCTGCGCCACCACCGGGTAGGGCCACTGTTCGAGCAGGGCGACGGCCTGCTGCGAGGCGTTGGTCCACGGCCGCAGGCGGTTGCCCACGAGGCCCACGCGCAGCTGGCCGCGGCGCACGCGCGGGTGCTTGGCGATGCCGTTGAGGAAGCCGACGGTGGCGTCGATGTCGAGCGTGGACGGCAGCACCGGCACGACCAGACCGTCGGCGGTCTCGAGGAAGTCTTCCAGGCTGTCCGCGGTGGCGCCGGCCGGCGCGTCGACGATGATGCGCTGGGCGTCGTCGGGCACGTGCTTCGCCCAGCTGCGGCGGGTGCCGTCGACCGGCAGGACTGCGCTGTCCAGGTCGGCCCGGCGCTCGGCCCAGCGGGTGGACGAATGCTGCGGATCGGCGTCCACCAGCACCGTGCGCTGGCCACCCAGCGCGGCGTGCGCGGCCAGGTGGGTGGCGATGGTGGTCTTGCCCACCCCGCCCTTCGAACTGGCGACCAGAACCGTTTTCATCGGCACCTCCGCAGTGAAGTGCCCGCAGCTTAGCACCTGCGGCGCGGGCGCGGCGGCGATAAGGCATTGAGCGGCAAGGGGTCCGCATCCGCGCACGGCGCGGCTCGCCGGGCGGGGCGCCCGCGGCGGCGCGCCCGGACCGGCGCGGCGAAAAAAGCGTGGACCTCAATCGGCCCGAGCGTCCTCCGGCGAAGCGCAGGGCTCCTCGATGAAATGCCAGACAGGATCATCGCTGTCCTCGGGCGCGATGGCGCGTCCAGTCAACAGCGGATAAAGCCCGATGCACAGCGCCCTGCCGGGCGTCGGCCGGAACTCGGCGTGTGGCTGGACCCGGCCCGGCCGGGGAACGCGGCCGCCGACCGCTTCCGCAGGGACGAACCGCCGCGCCTGGAACTCGATCTCGTCGCCGGGCCGCAGCGGCAGCCGTTCGCAGTGGCGTTCGTCCGGCTGGAGCACGTGATCGAGCGGCACGCGCCGGAAATCCCCGGGCCGAATCCTGCGGTCGACCAGCGCCAGGCGCCCGGGATCGCGCGAACGCTGGGTGATGCAGACCTCGGTCTCGACGGGCGTCGGCGCCGCGGTCGGAGCCGGGCGCAGTCTGGCGTCGTGCGCCTGGTCGGCGCGCATGGCGACGAACGCGAACACCATCGGATTGGCGACGGACAGGGCGAAGCAGACGAGGGCGTAGCGGCCCGCCCTTCCGCCCGAGAACAGGACGCGCATCGGCATGCACAGGACCACGAGACCGGCGCAGACGAAGAACGCGAGCGACGCCATCAGGTAGTACACGACGGGACCGGGGCCGGCATCGCCCGCCATTCCCGTGGCGAACAGCCCGATCGCCGACACCACCAGCAGCCATGCGGCGAAGACGCTCTTCGCAACCAGTTCGCCCCAGATCCAGCCCGGTTTCATGTCGCCCCGCAACGCCGTTCGTGTGCGCATTCCAGCATGCGCGGCCCGCTGCGGCGTCGGCGCTCCGGCCGGGACATGCGCGGTATCGGAAACGTCCACCGTGGGGCGCACGGCCATGGCCGTCCGCATCCCGAGGGGGACGCGTTCCGTCGCGGTCTCCCGCCGGGGCGCGCTCTGCTATCGTGTCGGTCCCGTTCCCGCGGCCGGTTCGCCCGCCGTCCACGAATCGCACACGGCGCCACGCACACGATGTCCGGACTGCAAGACCTGGTGGCGCTGATTCGCGCCGACACCCCCCTGATCGTCATCGAGACCCCGGACGAACCGCGGGTGGTGGAACTGTTCCGGCAGTCGCTGATGCACGTCTGGCGCGCGCTGTTCCGCTGGTCGATCACCGAAGGCCTGCGCCGGATCGACATGGACCGCGAGGACGAGGCCGACGTCGCGCCCGACGCCGGCGCCACCCTGCAGGCGATCTACGCGGCCGAGCAGCGCGGCGTGTACCTGCTGCTCGATTTCGCGCCCTACCTGCGCTACGCCGGCACCCTGCGCCAGGTCCGCGACATCCTGCAGCGGCGCAACTGCCTGCCGCACGTGGTGGTGCTGGTCGGCCAGAAGATCGAGCTGCCCGAGGACCTCGAGGCCTACGCGGTGCGCTACCGCCCGCACCTGCCCACCAGCGACGCGCTGCTGAAGATGGTGAAGGACGAGGCCGTCGCCTACGCCCGCGAGCACGGCGGCAAGCGCGTGGAGGTCGATGCCGAGGCGGTGAAGCAGATCGTGCGCAACCTGCGCGGTCTGAGCGAGACCGACGCGCGCCGCATCGCGCGCCACCTGATCTTCCGCGACGGCGTGCTCAACGCCGACGACCTGCCGGAACTGGCGAAGCTGAAGTTCGAGCTGGTCAACCGCAGCGGCCACCTGCACTACGCCTTCGACCCGGTGAAGCTGGACCAGGTGATCGGCGCGCGGCGCCTCAAGCGCTGGATCGAACTGCGCCGCGCCGCGTTCGTCGACGGCAACGTGCCGCCCGGGCTGGACCCGCCGCGCGGCGTACTGCTGCTGGGCGTGCAGGGCTGCGGCAAGTCGATGCTGGCCAAGGCCATCGCCGCCGGCTTCAGCGTGCCGCTGCTGCGCCTGGATTTCGGCGCGCTGTACAACAAGTACCACGGCGAGACCGAGAAGAACCTGCGCGAGGCGCTGGCCTCGGCCGAACAGCTGGCGCCGTGCGTGCTGTGGATCGACGAGATCGAGAAGGGCCTCGCCAGCTCCGGCGGCGAGGACGGCGGCGTCTCGCGCCGCGTGCTCGGCACGTTCCTGACGTGGATGTCGGAACGCCGCCAGCCGGTGTTCCTGGTCGCCACCGCCAACCAGGTGCAGGACCTGCCCGCCGAGCTGCTGCGCAAGGGCCGCTTCGACGAGATCTTCTTCGTCGACCTGCCCACGCCCGAGGCCCGCGCCGAGCTGTTCGCCGTGCACCTGCGCCGCCGCGGCGCCGATCCCGAGCACTTCGACCTGCCCGCGCTGGCCGGCGCGTCCGACGGCTTCTCCGGCGCCGAGATCGAACAGGCCGTCGTCGCCGCGCTGTACACCGCGCACGCCGCGAACCACCCGCTCAACGACTTCCAGCTGCGCGCCGAACTGAAGAACACCCGCCCGCTTTCCGTGCTGATGGCCGAACAGGTCGCCGCCCTGCGCGAATGGGCGGCGGCGCGGACGGTGTCGGCGGATTAGGCGGCACTTTCGATGCGGAGGGACGACACATGATCTTCGCGCTCTTCCTCGCCTTCG
>JBQCJG010000267.1:0-5108 GCA_051952955.1 Lysobacteraceae bacterium
CTGCAACGCGGCGCGCTGCGCTTCGATCTCCCGACGGATGGCGGGCGTTTCCGGCACCGCCCACGCCGGATTCGCCTGGGGCCGGGGCGCGCGGGCACGGCCGGCGGCGACGGGGGTCGGCACGGCGGCCGCCGCGACCGCGGCCTCCAGCGAGGCGCGCTGCGCCTCGATCTCGCGGCGGGCTTCGGGCGTGTCCGGCGTGGACCAGACCGGCAGTGCCTCTGCGTCGCGAGCGCGTGCCCGCGCGGCGCGCTCGGCCCGGACCGCGGCCGATGCTCCGCCGGCCCTGCCGGCCTTCACCGCGGCCGCGGCCGCGTCCGCTTCGGCGGCCTTCGCCGTCCGCGCCACATCGGCGGCCAGCGCCGCGCGGCCCGCCTCGGCCGCGGCCGCCGCCGCTTCGGCCGACAGCGACGTCGACGGCGCCTCCGGCGGCTCGGGGGCATCGGGCGGCGTCGGGAGGTCGGGGAACGCCAGCGGTGCCGGAGGGGCCGGGAGTGCCGGCGGGGGCGCCGGAGGGGCAGGCGGCGCGGGCGGGGCCGGCGGTGCGGGCGGCGGAGGCGGCGGCGTGTCGTCGACACGCATCGTCAGTTGGATGCCGTCGAAGCGGCCGTTGGCCTGCTGGTCGCCGACCTTCACCACGCCGGGCGTGTCGCGGGCGACGATCAGCCGCGGCCGGCCGACCACGACGTCGTTGCGGGTCAGCACCAGCGCGACGTCGAACCGGTCCTGGCCGGCCTGGCGCACGGTGCCATCCACCGCGATGTGGCCGCCGCGGCCGTCCTGGTACTTCAGGTCGAACTTCGAGCCGTAGCGGCCACCGGCCTCGAAATGCGCGGGCGGCTGGTCGTCGGCCTTGAGATCGAGGGCGATGTGGTAATCGCGGCCCGTTCCCGTGAGGGCGGATGCGGAACGCGCGGGCTGCGCCGACCAGACCGCGAAGCCGGCGCCGAACAGCAGCGTCGCGACCAGCGCGGCGCCGAACCGCCGGACCCGGGGGCGCGGCGGGGGAGTGACGAGATGCATGACTCTCTCCTTCAGGGGATGTGAGACGCCCCAGTGGCAGCCCAGCGGCGCCTGCCGGTCGGCCATGAGGGTCTTGAGCATCGCTTCGCCGTACGCGCGTCGCGAATCGGGGTGGGCCGCGACCACGGCCCGGTCGCAGGCCAGCTCCTGGTCGTGGCGGAATCGGGCCGCGGCCAGCGGCAGCAGCGGGTGGAACCAGAACAGGCAGCGGAACGCGGCCGCGGCGAGGTTGGCGAGGTGGTCGCCGCGCCGCCGGTGCAGGCGTTCGTGCGCGAGCATCAGCCCGCGTTCGCGGGCGTCGTAGCGGTGTTCGAAATCGTCGGGCAGCACGATGCGCGGGCGCAGCGCGCCGACCAGCGCCGGCAGGCCCGCATTCGCCTGCGCGCGCCACAGGTCGTCGCGATCGGGTGCGAGCGCACCGAGGCCGCGCTCGAAGCGACGCTGCGCGCGCCACAGCCACCCCGCCGTCAGCAGCGCGCCGGCGAGCCAGGCCAGCAGCCACCACGCCGAGCGATCCGCCGCCTCCACCGGCGCGGCCAGCACCGGCTGCACCAGCGCGTGCAGCGCGGGCGCGGGCGCGGTCGGCAGCGCCGGCAGCACGGTGCGTGCGGGCAGGGCCAGCGCGGCGAGCGACACCGGTAGCAGCCACCACGCGGCATAGCCCACGTCGGCGCCGAAGCGCGCGCGCAGCCAGCGCGGCAGCACCAGCAGCACCGCGAGCGCGAGCGTCGCCACCAGCGACATGCGCCACAGCAGGCCGAGGAGATCGGACGCGTGCAGCTCAGGCATGTCCATCGTCGGTCTCCCCCTTGCCGTCGTCGTCGTGCGCGTCGAGCGACGCCACCAGCCGGCGCAGCTCGGCGACGTCGTCCGCGCTCAGTTTGCGATGCCGGCTGAAGTGCGCCACCAGCGGCGCGACGCGGCCGTCGAACAACCGCGCCAGCAGGCTCTCGCTTTCGTCGAGCACCCAGTCCTCGCGCCGCAGCAGCGGGCGATAGAGATAACGGCGGCCGTCCTTGTCCGCCTCGATCGCGCCCTTGTTGAGCAGGCGGTTGAGCAGCGTCTTCACCGTCGCCTCCTGCCAGTCCTGGCGCGGCGCCAGCGCGGCCACCACCTCTTCGGCGGCCAGCGGGCTGCGCTGCCAGAGGACGTCCATCACCACGGACTCCGCTTCACTGATCTGCATGGTCGCGCGCACTCGTTTACGTCCGTAATCGAATTTCAGATTACACCCGTAAACGATGCTGTCAAGTGCCCTGTTTCTCGGGACGCGATCCCTGCGAACCGCCCCCCATCCCCACCCCGGCCCTCCCCTTGAAGGGGAGGAAGACAAACACGGCGCCTTGCAGCGCACTCCGGTGGAAACCGAAAGTGCCCTGCTTTGAAGCCCTCCCCTTCAAGGGGAGGGTTTGCGTGGGGATGGGTTCGATGCGGATGTGCCTTCGATGACGCCACGAGGCGCCGGAGATGCGTGACCGTCACCGCCCTGCCCGACGGGACGCGCCACCGGATTGCGCCGGGACAAGACGACCGCGGCCAACTCCGCGATCATGGCCGCATGACCGACCCGACCCGCCCGCATCGCCTCGCCTCGCTCGACGACGCCGTCGAGACCCTGCTCGCCACCGTCCGGGGCCCGCTGCACGTCGCCGCGCCGCTGGGCATCGGCAAGCCGCACCGGCTGCTCAACGCGCTGTACGCGCGCGTCGAACGCGACCCGTCGCGGCCGTTCCATCTTTACACCGCGCTGTCGCTGGACACGCCGACGGCGACCAGCGACCTGCAGCGGCGCTTCCTCGACCCGTTCCTCTCGCGCCACTTCGGCGACGACTTCCCGCGCCTGGCCTACGTGCAGGCGGAGAAGCGCGACGCGCTGCCGGCGCACGTGGAGATCGAGGAGTTCTACGTGCAGTCCGGCGCGCTGTTGCGGTCCCGCCAGGCGCAGCGCCGCTACGCCAGCCTCAACTACACCCACGTCGCGCGCACCGTCGCCGAGCGCGGCGTGAACTGCATCGTGCAGAAGGTGGCGGCGAACGCCGACGGCAGCCGGCTGTCGCTGTCGTCGAACACCGACCTGACCTTCGACGTGCTGGACGCCATCGCCGCGCGCGGCGGCGCGCGGCCGCTGCTGATCGCCGAGATCGATCCGGAACTGCCGTGGATCGAGAGCGGCGCCGCGGTGGACGCGGATTTCTTCGACGTGGTGGTGACGCCGCCCGGCCCGTATCCGAAGCTGTTCGCGCTGCCTCGGCAGCCGGTGGCCGATGCGGAGTACGCGATCGGCTTTTACGCCAGCGCGCTGGTGCGCGACGGCGGCACGCTGCAGATCGGCATCGGCGCGCTGGCCGACGCGCTGTGCCACGCGCTGGTGCTGCGCCACACGGACAACGCCGCGTACCGGCGCGTGCTGCAGGCGCTGGATCCGGAGCTCGAACGCCATCCGGCGGTCATCGCCAGCGGCGGGCTCGGTCCGTTCGAGCAGGGCCTGTACGGCTGCAGCGAGATGATCAACGAAGGCTTCCGCGCGCTGGTGCAGGCCGGCGTGCTGCGCCGTCGCGTGGTCGACGACGAGGCGCTGATGCGGCGCATCGCCGACGGCAGCGCCAGCGACGCCGACCGTGCCCGCGTCGCGCGCGAGGGCGAATTCCTGCACGGCGCGTTCTACCTCGGTTCGCACGCGTTCTACGACTGGCTGCGCACGCTCGACGACGACGCGCGCAGCGGCATCGGCATGCGCCGCGTCGGCGAAGTCAACGAACTCTACGGCGGCCGCGAGTCGCTGGAGCGCGTGCAGCGCCGCGAGGCGCGGTTCTTCAACACCTGCATGATGGCGACGGTGCTGGGCGCCGCGGTGTCGGACGGCCTGGACGACGGCCGCGTGGTGTCGGGCGTGGGCGGGCAGTACAACTTCGTGGCGATGGCGCACGCGCTGCACGACGCGCGCTCGGTGCTGATGCTGCGCGCGGTGCGCGAGGAACCCGGCCGGCCGGCGATCTCCAGCGTGGTCTGGAACTACGGCCACACCACGATCCCGCGCCACCTGCGCGACGTGTACGTCACCGAGTACGGCATCGCCGACCTGCGCGGCGCCTGCGACGAAGACTGCATCGCGGCGATGGCGGCGGTGGCCGACGGCCGCTTCCAGCGCGGCCTGCTGTCGAAGGCGAACGCGGCCGGCAAGCTCGGCGAGTCGCTGCTGCGCCTGCGCATGCCGGGCCGCAACACGCCCGGACGCCTGGCCGCGGCGCTGGCGCCGTTCCGTGCCGACGGCACCCTGCCCGACTATCCGCTGGGCAGCGACTTCACGCCGGTGGAGCAGCGCTTGGCGAAGGCGCTGCTGTGGCTGAAGGCGCAGACCGCGACCCGCGGCGCGAAGCTCGCGACGATCGCCAGGGCGCTGCTCGCCGGCGCGGCCGCCGACGACGCCGAACGCGAAGCGCTGGCGCGCATGGGCTACGCCACCCCGGCCGGCTTCGCGGACAGGGTGTCCGCGAAGCTGGTGCTGCTGGGGCTGCGGCGCAGCGGTTGAAGCAGCGGCAGCGCTACTTCGCCGCTGCGTCGAGGATCGTGCGCAGGGACGCCTCGCAGGCATCGATGCGATAGGCCTCGCGCAGCTTGCGGATGCGCTCCAGCAGCAACGCGGACTGCACCGCCGATTCGCGTGGCGTCGAAGGCCGGATCGGCAAGGCGAAGTCCTGGCGATGATCGTAGGCATCGATGCCGCTCAACGGCCCGCCGGTGTAGTGGCAGGGCACGACCTTCACCACGGTGTAGCCGCGCTGGGTGGTGTCGTACTGGATCGTCGCGTTCAACTGCTGGTTGCATTCGTTCCAGGTCGACCGCGGAGAGATCCCGGCCGCGCGGCCATCGGTGTAGAACACCTGGGCGTGGTAGCCGGCGCCGCCGCCGTTGGGGACCGGTGCCGCATCGGCGCGGCCGGACAGGACGGCCGCGGCGACCATCAGGCCGAGCGCCAGCGTGGATGGCATGTTCAGCGCGATTCCTTTTGTTCGAGAGGGGACGCCCGCCTCGGGCCGGGCGGGGACAAGCCGGGAAGCCGACGGGAGCGCAGCGGAACGGAACGA
>JBQCJG010000268.1:0-4030 GCA_051952955.1 Lysobacteraceae bacterium
GTCTTCACCAGCGGCATGTTGATCGTGGTGAAGCTGATGCCCTTGCCCGACAGCTCGCCCTGCGCGCAGCGGCTGAAGGCGTCGAGCGCGGCCTTGGACGCGACGTACGCCGAGAACCGCGGCGAATTGGCCAGCACGCCGATCGAGCTGATGTTGATGATGTGGCCCTTGCGGCGCTGGATCATCGTCGGCATGAAGCCCATGATCAGGCGCAGGCAGCCGAAGTAGTTCAGCTGCATCGTGCGCTCGAAATCGTGGAAGCGATCGTAGCTCAGTTCGATCGAGCGGCGGATCGAACGCCCGGCGTTGTTGATCAGGATGTCGACGTGGCCATGCTCCTTGAGGATCGTCGCCACCAGACGGTCGCAATCGGCCATGTCCGCGAGGTCCGCGGTATAGGCGAAGACCTTGCCGCCCCGGGCTTTCATCTCGTCGCGGGCCTTGAACAGTTCCTCCTCGCCGCGCGCCACGATGATCGTGATCGCGCCCGCCTCCGCCGTGCGCTGGGCACTGGCCAGGCCGATGCCCGACGAACCGCCGGTGATGACCACCACCTTGTTGCGGACCTTGCCCTTGAGCGTGCGGTCGATGAAGAGATCCGGGTCGAGGTGGCGTTCCCAGTAGTCCCACAGGCGCCAGGCGTAGGTGTCGAGGTTCGGCACCGCGATGCCGCTGCCCTTGAGCGCGCGCTCGGTCTCGCGGTTGTCGAAACGGGTCGGATAGGTGATGAACTTCATCACCGCCTTCGGGATCTTGAAGTCGCGCAGCAGCATGCCGACGAAGCGCTTCACCGGCGGCAGGCTGCCGATCGCACCGCGCACGCCGCCCGGGATGAAGGCGAACATGCGCGCGTCGAGGCGCATGGTCATCTCCGGGGCATGGCCGGCGCGGGCGAAGGTATTCAGCACCTCGCCGACGCGCATCGGATCGGGGTCGACGAGGTGGAAGCAGTGGCCATCGAGCTTCGGCTTGTGCGCGATGTGGTCCATCGCGTCGACCACGAAGTCCACCGGCACCACGTTGATGCGCCCGCCCTCGATGCCGAGCATCGGCATCCACGGCGGCAGCACCTCGCGCATCTTCTTGAGCAGCGTGAAGAAGTAGTAAGGCCCGTCGATCTTGTCCATCTCGCCGGTCTGCGAATGGCCGACCACCATGCCCGGGCGGTAGATGCGCCACTTGACGCGCTTCTCCTTGCGCACCAGGCCTTCGGAATCGTGCTTCGTGCGCAGGTAGGGATCGTCCAGGCCCTCGGCCTCGTCGAACATGTCCTCGCGGAAGATGCCGGGATACAGGCCGGCGGCGGCGATGGAGCTGGTGTGGTGGAAGCACCCCGCGCCGATGGCGGCGGCGAGGTCCAGCGCGTTCTGCGTGCCGTCGACGTTGGCCTTCCGCTGGCTTTCGGCATCGGCGGTCAGGTCGTAGATCGCGGCGAGGTGGAAGAAGTGCTTGACCTTGCCGGAGAGCGTGCGGAGCTGGGCCGCGGTGAGGCCGCACCTGGGCGCGGTCATGTCGCCGTGCACCGGGATCACGCGCTTGGGATCCCACCCCATCTTCTTCGCGAGCGCATCGTATTTCTTCTGCGAATCCTTGCGCACCAGCACGTGGATCGTGCCCTTGCGCTTGAGCAGGTTGCCGACCAGGAAACGGCCGACGAACCCGGTGGCACCGGTGACGAAATAACTCATGTCCTCGCCCTCACGAGAATGGTGATCAGATGCAGACGGCCGCGGCGCAGCCGGGAACCTAACTTGCCAGACCCGGCGTGCGAGGACAATCGGCGGCCGCGGCGTGCCGTGCGGCCACCTCGTGCCCGTTCCGGCCGGGACGGGCGGCAGCCGGTTCCGTGGCTCGCCCCCGGTTGACCCGCCCTCCGGGCCATGCTGTCATGCCGACCTGACCGGAGGGGAGCACGCATGTCCGACCTGCAGAACAAATTCGAGCAAGCCGCCAAGGACGTCCAGGGCCTGGCGGAGCGCCCCGACAACGACACGCTGCTGCGCCTGTACGCCCTTTACAAGCAGGGCGCCGAAGGCGACGTGCACGGCGACAAGCCCGGCTTCTTCGATTTCGTCGGCACCGCCAAGTACGAAGCCTGGGCCAAGCTCAAGGGCACCGCGCAGGACGACGCGAAGAAGAAGTACATCGACCTCGTCAAGAAGCTGGCCGGCTGACGCGGGCGGCCGTCGCACGACGGCCGGCCCCGCACGATCGATGGCGAAGCAGACCCGCCAACGCATCCTCGATGCCTCCCTCGCGATGTTCAACGCGCAGGGCGAGCCGAACGTCACCACCAACCATATCGCCGACGAGCTGGAGATCAGCCCGGGCAACCTGTACTACCACTTCCGCAACAAGGACGACATCATCGAGCAGTTGTTCCAGCGCTATGAGGAGCGCATGGACAACGCGCTCGCGTCGCCCGGCGCGCGGCTGCCCGAGTTGGAGGACATCTGGCTGCAGTTGCACCTCGTGTTCGAGTGCATCTGGGACTACCGGTTCCTGTATCGCGACCTCGTCGACATCCTCAGCCGCAACCGCCGGCTGCGCCTGCGCTTCGCGCGCATCCTCAAGCGCGCCGACGAACGCGCCCGCGCGGTGATGCGCGGCCTGACGCAGGCGGAAATCATGCGCGCATCCGCCGACGAACTCGACGCCGCGGCGACGAACGTCCTCGTGCTGTCGACCTTCTGGCTCAATTATTCCTCGGCCCGCGGCGACCGCGACGAACAGGTCGCGATCCGCCAGGGCATCGTCCAGGTGATGATGCTGCTGGCGCCGTTCCTGCGCGACGCCGAACGCGTGCATCTCAACACGCTGATCCGCGCCTACATCGATTGAGCACCGGCAAAACGCCGAAGTGCGGCCTGAGGCAGGAAAACGACCCGCCACGCGGCCTGATGGTGCGCAGACAGGGGAGCCAAAGGAAAAAGGAGGATCCACAGCATGAAACACGCCAAGATCGCCGCCCTGTGCGCGGGCTTCACCCTGATGGTCGCCGCATCGATCGCCGATGCCCGCACCTCGAACACCTGCTACACGCAGTTCCTGAAGTGCCGCTCCAGCGGCGTCTCGTACGCCGAGTGCTACGCGCGCCACGAGGACTGCCTCGCCGCGAACCACTGCCCGATCCCCTGATCGGATGCGCACCGCGTCGACGTCGACGCCAAAGAAAGAAGGGCGCCTTCCGGCGCCCTTTTTCCATGCAGTGATGGAACCGCGCGGACTCAGCCCTTGCGCGCGCGGCGCGTGGTGGCCGGCTTGCGGGCCGGGCGGCGGGCCGTCTTCTTCACCACCGGCTTGCGGCCGCGGCGGGCCGGACGCTTGGCCTTGCCCGGGACGAACTTCGCGACCAGCGGCGACAGCGCCTCGTCGAGCTTCAGACCGGCCTGGGCCACACCGGTTTCGACGCGGCTGCGCAGTTCGCCGGCGCCTTCGATGAGGCGGGACTGGGCCTGCTCGACCATCGCCTTCGCCTGGCGACGGGCCTGGGCGACGTTGTCGGCCGCCTGCGCCGCCGTGGACACGGTGGTGCGGCCGGCCATGGAGACGAGACCGAGGCCGGCGAGCCAGAAATGACGCGCGTTCGCGTTCGGGACGGTGCGGGTGATCTTCTTGCGTGCCATGGAGGGACTCCGTTGCGGGGATGCCGGTCGATCCGGCAGAGGACAGACTGAGCATGCCCAGCGCCCGCAGAGCAAACACACTAGGCATGCGCACGGCGCGGCGCGCGGGGCTTGCCTCGTCGATGGACTCGCGGGATGCTGAAGGCTTCCAACGCGAGGATCCGAGCACATGGCCAAGTCCGATTGGGCCGCCTTTCCCCACGATGCCAAGGGCTATGCCTACGCCGGCGATGCGCTGAAGAAGGCCTGGCCGAAACTGCACGCCGGCGACTGCGAACCATTCCCCGACGACAAGCGTGCCGCGGCCTTGATCAAGGCCGCAGGCCAGGCCGCACCGAAGGGACTGGACGCGGCCGCTGTGGCCGAAGCCCGGCAGGACGCCTGGCGCGCGTTCCAACGCGGCG
>JBQCJG010000269.1:0-11961 GCA_051952955.1 Lysobacteraceae bacterium
CGTCGCTCCTACAGAGGCCGGGGCGTGGTGCCGCGCATCGACCTCGTCGCCATCTCGGGTCAGGCCACGGCTTTCGTTCCATCCCACCGCGGCGGTTGTTATTCGTAGGAGCGACGTGAGTCGCGACCCGATCACCCTCAAAAGAGCAGTATCGCGCGCCGGGATCGAGTCGCGACGCACGCCATCAGAGCTTGTAACCCGTATGGATCGCCACGATCCCGGCGGACAAATTCTTGTACGAGCAGCGCTCGAACCCGGAGGCGTCCATCATGCCCTTGAGCTGGTCCTGCGGCGGATGCTTGCGGATGGACTCGGTGAGGTAGCGGTAGCTGTCGCTGTCGTTCGCGAACAGCCTGCCCAGCCGCGGCAGCACCTTGAACGAATGGAAGTCGTAGATCGGCTTGAACCAGTCGGCGGTGACTTCGGAGAACTCCAGCACGCGGGCCTGGCCGCCGACGCGCAGCACGCGGTGCATCTCGCGCAGCGCGGCGTCCTTGTCGGTCACGTTGCGCAGGCCGAAGGCGATGGTGACGAGATCGAAGCTGCCGTCGGGGAACGGCAGCGTCTCGGCGTTGCACTGCACGTACTCGAAGCCGCGGACATTGCCGCGATCGGTCATGCGGTCGCGGCCGACGCGCAGCATCGCGCCGTTGATGTCGCCGAGCACCAGTTCGCCTTCTTCGCCCACGCGATCCTTCAGCAGCGCGGCGATGTCGCCGGTGCCGCCGGCGAGGTCCAGCACGCGGTCGCCCGGGCGCACCTGCGCGGTGGCGACGAAGTAGCGCTTCCACACCCGATGGATGCCCAGGCTCATCAGGTCGTTCATCAAGTCGTAGTTGCCGGCGACCGAGGAAAAGACCTCGCCGACCAGCTTCTGCTTCTCGGCGACGGGCACGTCGCGGAAACCGAAGTGGGTGGTGTCGGGGGCGGCGTCGGCCGCGGGATCGCGTTCGGGGCTGTTCATGGCCGCAGTTTACCGCGACGCCTGCGGCATGCCTGCCGGCCGACGACGCACCTCCTGATCCGGTCCCCGGCGGAGACGCCGGCGCGAAACGTTTCGGCCATCGGACCGGGCCACGTTCAACCCATCCCCACCCAACCCTCCCCTTGAAGGGGAGGGCTTCAAGGCGTCGCGCTTTTCATGCCACTCGCAATGGCGCCATGCCTGTCTGCCGCCCGCGTCGAGCGGCTCCGGAGGTCTGCACGGTTCTCCCTCCCCTTCAAGGGGAGGGCCGGGGTGGGGATGGGTTTGCACAGACGCCTGGTCCGGAAACATGCCCTCGTGCCCTGCGCGCGATGCATGGACCGGGAAGCAACACGGGCGCCACTGCTCACGCCGGCTTGTGCACCATCAGCCAGAAGATCGCCAGCACGCTGAGGAACGCCGGCCAGCCCAGCCAGAACCACCAGCGCATCGCGCGGAAATAGGCCGGCGGCAGCGGCGTGCCGGCGACGGCCGCGTCGCGGGCCAGGTCGCGGGCGCGCAACTGCAGCCACAGCACCGGCAGCCAGCAGGCGCCGACCACGCCGAACAACATGAGCGCGGTCTTCAGCCAGAACATCGACAGCGGCAGGCCGGCCATCTGCGTCAGCCACAGGCCGCTAGCGAACTGCACCACCACCGCCGGCGCGGTGAAGCAGGCGTCCGCGACGACCACCGTCGACGCGGTGGCGGCGATCTCGCGCGCATCGCCGCGGCGGTGCGCCATCCACAGGAAGAACGCGATGCCCAGCCCGGTGCCGAACAGCAGCGTCGAGGACAGGATGTGGAGCCATTTCAGCGTGAAGTAGTCCATCTCATCTCCGATCGGACAGCACCCACAGCGCGGCCAGCGCGGGCAGCACGACGAGGTTCTTGGCGAGGCCGCCCAGCGGGTCCAGCCACTGCACCGGCAGCAGCAGGCCGAACACGAGCGTGTAGGCGAGCACGCTGGCCAGCATCAGCGCGAGGCAGGTGCGCGGCCGCCAGCCGCTGGCGAGCCACAAGCCGAGGACGAGGTCGAGCCCGGCGCTACCGCGGGCCAGCGCGACCGGCGCGGCGTCGGCCAGCGGCGAACCGGCGGCGAGGCGTTCGATGTCCGCCACGGGCGCGACGAAGCCCGCACACGCCGACAGCAACCACAGCGCGACGACGCCCGCCTGCAGCAGCGGCGCGACGACGTACAGCCGCGCGTGCCAGCGATCCTGCACCTGCGCGGGATGCGCGGCGAGCACGGCGTCGAGCGGGCGCGGCACGAAGCCGAAAGCCTCGCGCAGCCGCGGCAGCGCATCGTCGCCGGCGACCACGCCGCGGCGGAGCATGCGCCAGGTCGTGCCGCCGATCGGCCCGCGGCCGACGGCCTCGCCCAGCGCCACGCCGAACCCGGCCAGCGCCGCCGGCACGCGCCAGACGCGGGCGCCGGGCAGGCGCAGCCAGCGTCGCCACGCCAGCAGGTAATCGCGCAGCGGCAGCCGCTGCGGGCCGCCGACGTCGAAGATGCCGCGGGCCTCGCCAGCGACCGCGCGCGCCACCAGCAGGCCGAGGTCTTCGGCCGCCACCGGCTGCTGCGGCCACTGTCCGTCGCCGGGCACGAGCACGCCGAACGGCAGCGCGGCCAGCGCGCGCAGCAGCGAGGTGCCGCCGTACGAGCCGGCCGGCGAGTACACCAGCGCCGGCCGCAGCACCACCGCGGGGAGCGGCAGCGCGAGCAGCGCGGCATCGAAGCGGTGCTTGCTGGCGACGAAGGCGCCGTCGGCCGGGTCGCCCACGGACGAGATCTGCACGAAGCGGGACACGCCGGCGTCGACGCAGGCGCGGGCCACGGCCAGCGGCGCGTCGACGTGGATCGCGTCGAACGTCTGCCGGCCGGTCTCGCGCAGGATGCCGGCGGCGTTGACCACGGCGTCGACGCCGGCGAGCGCGTCGCGCCAGTGCGCCGGCGCGGTCATCGCCGTGAAGTCGCAGACGCGCTCGTCGTCGTGCAGCGGCCGGCCCGGGTCGCGGACGCCGCGCAGCACGCGCCAGCCGTCGCCGCGCAGGGCGGCGATCACGTGACCGGCGATGAACCCGTTGCCGCCGAGCACCAGGACGGTGCCGGCGGAAGTGGACGCAGGGCGTGGCGACATGCGCGCACGCTACCGGTCGCGGCGGGCGTGCGCCAGCCCGGACGCGCGCGGGGCGCGTCCGGTCATGCGGTCACTGCAGGCGGGGCTTCGCGTCCTGCTGGGCGGCGTCCTGCGCCGGCGGCGCGAAGGTCTGCGTCTGGCCGTTCGGCTGCGGCGCGTCGATCTTCGCCATCGCCTGCTGCAGGTCGGTGCGCAGCGCGTCGTTCACCGGCAGCGGCGTGGCGATCTTCGCCGACGGGTCGGACAGGCTGCCCTGCACCGCGATCAGGTCGGTGCGGCGGTCGTTGAACACGACGTGGTCGGGCGTGATGCCCTGCGCCGCGGCGTGCGCGGCGACGCCGGCGGCGACGCGCTGGCGATCGGCGCCGAAGGCATCGGCCGGGATGTTCGGCGAGCGGTCCAGCGCGTCCATCGCATGGCGCACGGCCGGATGGTCGCCCTCCGGCGCGCGCACAGGCGCGGGCGGCGCCTGCACGTCGGGCACCGTGATCGGCACATGGCGGTGCGTGGTCGCGGTGTGGTCGAGGTTGCCCGGCGTCGGCGGGGTCGTGCCGATGTCGACGTACGGCTGGCGCCCGCCGGCGGCGCCGAGGTTCAGGCCGTTGCGCTCGATCTGCGCCTCGCTGATGCCCAGCGTCGACATGTTGAGTTCAAGCTGCGGACTGCGGCCGGCGGCGGCATGGGTTGGCGCGTTCGCGCGCTCCACCTGCACCGCGAAGCTGACCAGGTTCGTCGCGTAGTAGTTCTGGTAGTTGGAATCGCCGTTCGCGCCCAGACGCGACGCCGACGCCGGCTTGTCAAAGAAGTGCCGGCCCATCGCCTCGGTGTTGGCGGCGTTGACGGGCAGGCTCATGTCGGCGTTCGCGGTCAGGCCGGGGCGCAGCGCGTAGGTCGACGACGGCGTGCCGGGCGTGACCGCGATGAAGTCCTGCATGCGCGAGGGATTGGCGCGGTAGATGTCTTCCAGCGACGGATTCGCATTGCCGTTGGCGCGGACCATGCTGACCGTGGCGTTGTAGCCGGCGAGGTGCGCGCTGGCTTCGTCGACGCGGTTGGCGGCCAGCCGGGTGGCGATGACGCCGGTGTAGTCGTGGTGCAGGGACGCGCTCTGGCCGATGCGGTTGCCCTCGGTGGCGAGCGTCGCGTCCGCGGCCGCCTGCGTCGGGCGGTTGATCGCATGCTGGATCTCGTGGCCCATCACGAACGTCAGCTCGCCGGCGTTGTAGCGGCCGCCGGCGGGTGTGCTGATGATCGAGGCCGGGATCTCCATGGTCCGCGCGGTCGGGTTGTATTGCCCGCCGGCGTGGGTGCCGGCCGGCAGCAGCGAGAACCCGTTGAGGTCGCCGGAGGCGACGGCGGCGTTGATCTGGTCGACCAGCGCCGGCGAATGGCTGAGGGCGCTGGCGAAGTTGGTGCGCTGGTCGGGGGTCAACGAGGTGTTGAACGCATCGACCTGGGTCTGCGCGGCGGCACTGAGCGGCATGGCGGAGGTGCTCCTGGAGGCCGGCGCAGCTCAGGGCGCGCCGGCGGAAACGGGATCGGGAGAGCGGGTGGGCGAGGCCGCAGGGCTTATTCGGCGAAGACGGTCTTCACGCAGGCGTGCGCGATCTTCTCGGGGCCGTCGTCGTTCTCGCCGCGGGTCTCGACGGTGACCTTCAGCGCATCGCGCGTGAACGTGTCGTGGATCACCCGGTCGTGCTCGCCGCGGTAGGTCTCGCGCTTGAAGCCGGCTTTCTCCAGTTCGCCGGCGAAGCGGTCGAAGTCGAGTGCGCAGAGGTCGCTGGCGGACGGATAGGCGTTGGGGTCGTTCGGACGGAAGGCGAACTCGAAGCGCGGGCCGTACGGCGCCTTCGGATCGAGCTCGATCGAGGTCCACCAGTCGGCGGTGATCTGCTCGCCGAAGCCGAGGCGGCCGTCGTGACTGGCGAAATCGACGCCGAAGGCGCGGGTCAGCGCGGCGCCGTCGATGTCCTCGATCCGGTGCGCGCCGCGCAGCAGGTCGAGCAGCTTCTGCAGCGAACGTTCGGCATCGAGCCGGGGCGACAGCGGCTTCGCGGCCGGGGCTTGGGGCGACATGGTGGAGTCCTCGTGGGTGGAACCGGGGGCGGGAGGCGCGGACGGATGCGCGCAGGCGGACAGGGCGAACGCCAGCGCGCAGGCCGGCACGGTGGCGGCGAAGCGACGCGGCGGGGGCGATGCCGGCATGGCGATCATCCTGGCGTGGGGGACAGGAGACTATACGGCGAAGCCCCGCGTACCCGGCCGCGGCTTCCTGAATGCCGCTGCGGAGAGATGCGCACATCGGACCCACAAAAACACGGCAGGGCGGCACCGTCGAGCTGGGCCGCCAACGACCGCCGCGTCGCGCTCACGATTTCCGCTTCGCCCGCGGATGCGCGCCGTCGTAGACCTTGGCGAGGTGCTGGTAGTCGAGGTGGGTGTAGATCTGGGTCGTGGCGATGTCGGCGTGGCCGAGCAGTTCCTGCACGCCGCGCAGGTCGCCGGAGGATTCCAGCACGTGGCTGGCGAACGAATGCCGCAGCAGGTGCGGGTGCACGCGCTTGAACAGGCCCCGCCGCTGCGCGAGCGCGCGCAGGCGGATCTGCACCGCGCGCGGCGTGATCGGCCTGCCGCCGCGGCCCGGGAACACCGCGCCGTCGGGCTGGCCGCCGGAATCTCGGCGCCAGTCGTCGAGCGCCTTCACCGCGTGCGAACCGACCGGCACCGTGCGCTGCTTGCTGCCCTTGCCGAGCACGGTGACCAGGCCGTCGGCCAGCGCGAGATCGCGCCAGCGCAGCGCGCACAGTTCGCTCAGGCGCAGGCCGGAGCTGTAGAACAGTTCGAGCATCGCGCGATCGCGCAGGCCCAGCGGCGCGTCGGTCGGCAGTTCGACCAACTGCACCGCTTCGTCCACGTCCAGCACCTGCGGCAGCTTGCGCGGCGCCCTGGGCGCGCGCAGCGCGGCGGCGGGGCTGGCGGCGATGCGGCCGTGCTTCAGCAGCCAGGCATAGAAGCTGCGGCAGGCCGACAGCCGGCGCTGCAGGCTCTTGGGCGACAGCCCGCGACGGTGCTCGGCGGCCCCGAACGCGCGCAGCTGCTCGGTGTGCACCGCGGCGAGATCGGCGATGCCCTGCGCCGTCGCCCACGCCGACAACGCATCGAGATCGCGGCGATAGGCGTCGAGCGTGTGCGCGGACATGCGCCGCTCGACCTGCAGGTGCGACAGGAAGTCGGCGACGGCGGTGCTCACCGCGATGTTCGCCGCGTCGCTCACAGCTGCGGCCAGCGCTGGGCCAGGCCGACCGCATGGGTCAGGCCGAACACGAGGCAGACCAGCGAACTCCACCACCAGAAGCGGCGATTCGGCATGCGCCCCGACGCGGCGACCACCAGTCCGGCCACGCCGCGCAGCGTGTACACGCCGGCGATCAGGCACAGCGCGGTGCGCAGCAGCGGGAAGCGCGGCAGCACGCCGGCGCCGGACAGCGCGTACGCCGCCCACGCCGACAGCACCAGCACGATGACGCCGGTGACCAGCGTCGGTCGCCATTCGCCGCGCTCGGCCATCGTCGCCATGTGTTCGCCGGCGCCGAAGACGCGGTACCACGGCGCGCCGAACACGATGCAGCCGACGTGCAGCAGCGCCGCCGTGGCGCTGAGCGCGGCGGCGACGACGAGCGCGAGGTTGACGGAGTCCGCAGCCATCGCCGGTGGCGTCGTCAGCCCGCGAAACGACCCATCGCGGCGGCGAAGGCGTCGCCCATCATGCGCAGGAACAGCGTGCCCAGGCCGGGGAAGAAGCGGTTGGGATCGCGGCTGCCGACCGCGATCAGGCCCAGCCCCGGCAGCGGCAGCAGCGCGCTGGACTGCACGTCCTCGGCGCGATCGGCGTACAGCACGGCGTTCTTCTCCGGCTGCAGGCGGCCGCAGATCGGCTCGCCGTCCTTCAGGCAGTCGCGGAACGACGCCAGCCGCAGATCGTCGGCGGCGAGCGTGCGCAGCCACTCGGCATCGTCCAGCCCGGCGACCGGCGCGTGCAGCACGATCCGCACCAGGTCGCCGCTGAAATCCTCGGCGAGGCTCGCGGCCATCGCCCGCGCGGTGTCGGCGGCGGTGCGCTGCTTCATCAGCGCCAGCGTCAGCTGGTGCGTGCGCACGGCGAGGCGTTCGTTCTCCTGCGCGTTGCCGAACAGCTCGTGCAGGCGCCGCGACAGCTCGCGGTTCTTGTCGCGCAGGATCTCCAGTTGGTAGCTGGCCAGCGACGCCGCCGGGCCCTGTTCGCGCGGCACCACGAGGGTGAGCGCCAGGTCGGGGAACTGCTGCAGGAAATTCGGATGGCGCCGCAGCCAGGCCGCGATCTCGTGCGCGCCGATCTTCTCTTTGTCGTACATGGCCGGCTCCGGTGCCTGGTCTTCGCGTGTGCGCTGTGCGCGGGTGTCGTTCTCGGGCAGGGCGTCGCGCGTGTCGCTCATGCCCACCACTCGCCCTCGAACACGAACGTCGCCGGCCCGGACATGGCCATCGGCGCGTCGTCGTCGGGCCAGGCGATGCGCAGCGTGCCGCCGGGCAGTTCGACCGCGATCTCGCGATCGACCAGGCCGCGCCGCATCAGCACCGCGGCCGCCGCGCAGGCGCCGCTGCCGCAGGCCAGCGTCTCGCCCACGCCGCGCTCGTACACGCGCAGGCGGATGCGGTCGCGCGCGACCACCTGCGCGAAGCCGACGTTGGCGGAATCGGGGAACGCCGGATGCGCCTGCACCGCCGGGCCGAACGTCGCGACCGGCGCGGCATCGACGTCGTCGACGACGAGCACCGCATGCGGGTTGCCCATCGACACCGCGCCGAGGTCGACGATCTCGCCGCCGAATATCAGCGGATACGCGTCCTGCGCGGCCTCGAAACCGAGCAGCGGCACGCGCGCCGGCGTGAAGTCGGGGCGGCCCATGCCGATGCGATAGTGGTGCAGGTCGAGCACGTCGACCGGATGCGCGCCGGCGGGGCTGTCGAGCACGAAGTGGTCGACGAGGCAGCGTTCGGGATCGACCTGCACGCTGTCGCGCAGCACCCACGCGGCGACGCAGCGCGCGCCGTTGCCGCACTGGCCCGCGGTCGAGCCGTCGGCGTTGCGGATGCCGTAGGCCGCGGCGGCGCCGGGCGTGCGCGGCGGTTCGATGGTCAGGATCTGGTCGCAGCCGACGCCGACGTGGCGATCGGCCAGCGCGCGGCACAGCGCGGCATCGGGCGCGACCGGCGCGGGCTGGCCGGCATGCGGCCGCAGGTCCAGCACGACGAAGTCGTTGCCGGCGCCGTGCATCTTGGTGAAGCGCAGGGGCACGCCGGGCCCGGACATCGCTCAGCGCCGGGGCGGCTTGACGTCGCCGTCGGTGGCGGCCGGCGTCGCGGGCGCAGCGTCCGCAGGCGGGGCATCGGCCGGCGCAGCCTCCGCGGGCGCGGGCTCGACGACGGGCGCCTCGACGGCCGGCGGCGTCGCGGTCTCCTGCGACGGTGCGTCGGGCAGCACCAGCGGCCCCTTGTTGCCGCAGCCCGACAGCGACAGCGCGAGCGCGAGGAGGACGGAAGCGGGAACGAGGCGTCGGTTCATGGGCGCAGTGTAGCCGCCGCGCCGGCCGGACGGAATGCGCCCGGCCCGCGCAGCGCGATCACTCCACCCGCTCGGTCGCGCCGAGCTGGTCCAGCAGGAACGCGTACATCTGCGCCTGCTCGCGGTACCGGCGGAAGCGGCCCGACTTGCCGCCGTGGCCGGCGTCCATGTTGGTGCGGAACACCACCGGGCGATCGGACGTGTTCAGGTCGCGCAGGCGGGCGACGTACTTCGCCGGTTCCCAGTACTGCACCTGCGAATCCCACAGGCCGGTGCCGACGAACATCGCCGGGTAGGCCTGCGCGCGCAGGTTGTCGTACGGCGAGTACGACAGCATGTAGTCGTACGCGGCCTTCTCCTCGGGATTGCCCCACTCGTCGTATTCGTTGGTGGTCAGCGGGATGGTCGGGTCGAGCATCGTGGTGACCACGTCGACGAACGGCACCTGCGACAGGATCACGCGGTACTTCTCCGGCGCCAGGTTCGACACCGCACCCATCAGCAGGCCGCCGGCGCTGCCGCCGTAGCCGGCGACCCGGTCCTTCGCCGCATAGCCCTCGCGCACCAGGTAGTCGGTGACGTCGATGAAGTCGGTGAAGGTGTTCATCTTGTGCATCAGCTTGCCGTCGTCGTACCACTTGCGGCCCATCTCCTGGCCGCCGCGGATGTGGGCGATGGCGTAGACCATGCCGCGATCGAGCAGGCTGACCGCGGTGAGGCTGAACTCGGGATCGCTGGTCAGGCCGTAGCTGCCGTAGGCGTACTGCAGCAGCGCGGCGGTGCCGTCGCGCCTGAAGCCCTTGCGGTAGACCAGCGACACCGGGATCTTCGTGCCGTCGCGGGCCGGGGCCCACACGCGCTCGGTGACGTACTGCGCCGGGTCGTAGCCGATCACCGGCTGGCGCTTGAGCAGGCGGCGCTCCCCGGTACGCACGTTGAGTTCGTAGGTGGTGTCCGGCGTGGTCATCGAGGTGTAGCCGTAGCGCAGCCACTCGGTGCCGGGCTCGGCGTTGGTCTCGAGTTCCATCGCGTAGGCCGGCTCGTCGGCCTTCACGAACTCCTCGCCGTCGGCGCGCAGCAGGCGGATGCGCTGCAGGCCCTCGGAACGTTCCTCGATCGCGGTGAAGCCGTCGAACAGTTCGTAGCCGTCGATGAACACGTCGTCGCGGTGCGGCACCCATTCCTGCCACGCATCGCGCGAGGTCGCGCCGTCGGGCGCGGTCATCAGCTTGTAGTTCGGCGCGGGCCGGCCCTGCGCGTCGGGCGCGTTGGTGTGGATCACCCAGCGGCCGCCGAAGTGGTCGGCGTCGTATTCGACGTCGCGCTCGCGCGGCGCCAGCACGACGAAGGTCTCGGGATTCGACGCCGGCGCACAGCGCGTCTCGCTGGAGACGGTGCTTTCGACCGAGATGCACAGGTACGCATCGTCGCGGGTGCGGCCGATGCCCATGTAGAAGCTGTCGTCGTGCTCCTCGTAGACGACCGGGTCGTCCTGCGCCGGCGTGCCCAGCACGTGCTTCTTCACGCGCACGGTGAGCAGCGTCTCGGGGTCGTTCTCGACGTAGAACAGCGTCCGGTTGTCGTCGGCCCAGACGAGGTCGGGCGACACGCCGTGGATCGTGTCGGCGAAGACCTCGCCGGTCTCCAGATCCTTGATCCGGATCGTGTACTGGCGGCGGCCGTTGGTGTCCTCGGCCCACGCCAGCAGGCGGTTGTCCTGGCTGATGTCCCAGGTGCCGACGCTGAAGTAATCCTTGCCCTTCGCCATCGCGTTGACGTCGAGCAGCACGTGCTCGTCGGGGCCGCGGCTGCCGTCGGCGGCGGCCTTCGCGCGCAGGTAGACCGGATAGTCCTGGCCGCGGGTGAAGCGGCTGAAGTACCACCAGCCGCGCTCGCGGAACGGCACCGAATCGTCGTCCTGCTGGATGCGGCCGACGATCTCGCCGTACAGCGCGTCCTCCAGCGGCTTCAGCGGCGCCATCACCTGGTCGGCGTAGGCGTTCTCGGCCTTCAGGTAGCCCAGCACCGCCTTGTCCTTGCGCTTGTCGTCGCGCAGCCAGTAGTACTCGTCCTGACGGACCGCGCCGTGCGGCGCCTCGACCCGGTGGGGATGCTTCGCGGCATCGGGCGGAGCGGGCAGATCGGCGGCGGGCGTGGAGAGTGAGGAGGTCATGAGCAGGAGGAACGTACCGAGCGTCTTCATGGGGAGGGCGAAGCGGATCCGGTGACGCGCCGCGCGCATGGCGCGATGAGGCGTCGGGGCGGAGAGGATAGCAGCCCCCCGCGCGACCGCACGGCCGGCCGGGCGGAAGTGGCGGCGGGGCCGCCGTTCGCTTATAACGAGCGCAGCGGAAACGAGCCGATCGCCGTTCCGCCCCGACCGATCCGACCCAAGGAACCCGTCGATGAACGCGTCCCCCGCCCTCCCGACCACGCCCGAGGACATCGGCCGGCGTATCCTGCGCTGGATGGCCGGTCTCCACGGCCCCGACGATCTCTCGCCCCGCGGCATCGAACGCGCGCTGGGCGTGCCCGTCGTGCACGCACCCGACGGCTCCGGCGCCTACGGCATCGGCAACCGCATCGACGATCGCTGGCACTACACGCTGCGGACCCTGTCGCCTTCGGATGCGGACACGGATCACGCCCCGCGCATGCTGTTCTCGTTCGACGACCAGACCGGCCGGTTCGACGACTTCTCGCCGGTCTGCGCGCTGGACTTCGACGCCTACGCCACCGAACTGCGCAATGCCGGATACGTCGCGACCTTCGATCTCGGGCCGCGGGACGCGTTGAACGGCGTGGTCTTCCGCCGCGACGCGGTCGAGATCCGCATGCAGGTGCGGGCGGAGAACGCCGGGCACCCGGACCACCTCTGCGTCGCCGCGCTGCTGGTCGACGTCTCGGGAGGCGACCATGCCTAAGTACGACACCCGGGAAGACGCGCGCGACGCCCTCAACGTGATGCTTTCGGACTATGCGCGGACACTGCCGTCGACGATGACGCGCAACCCGCTGGTCGACGCGATCAATGCCTCCCCCGACCTGCGCAACCGCATGATCAACGCGGTCCAGGAAGGGTATCTGGAGAAATTCGACAACACGCTGCCGTCGCGCGGCGCCGGCGGCGGCTACGCCGCGGAAAGCAAGTCGATCGTGATCCACCACAGCCAGCTCACGAACAGGAACGACCTCATCTTCGTGCTCGGCCCCGAGACCCAGCAAGCGCTCAGCCTCCGCGGCGTGCCGAGCCA
>JBQCJG010000270.1:0-3096 GCA_051952955.1 Lysobacteraceae bacterium
TGAAGGGGAGGGAGAACCGCCGGTCGCCATCGACCTGCGCCGACATCTCAAGGCTTCACCGCGCAGGCGAGGTAGTTCACGTCGGTGCGGCCGCCGACGCGCGCGCTGTGGCGCAGCGGGTCGTAGACGAGGCCGCTCACGTCTTCGAGCACGAGACCCGCGGCGCGCAGCCACGCGCCGAGTTCCGACGGGCGGATGAAGTCGCGGTAGTGGTGCGTGCCCTTCGGCAGCATCCGCGCGACGTATTCGGCGCCGACGATCGCCAGCGCGAACGCCGCCGGCGTGCGGTTGAGCGTGGACAGGAACAGCCGCCCGCCCGGCTTCAGCAGCGTCGCGCAGGCGGCGACGACCGCGGCGGGATCGGGCACGTGTTCCAGCATCTCCATGCAGGTGACGACGTCGAACGCGCCGGGCATCTCGTCGGCCAGCGCCTCGACCGCACTGAGACGGTAATCGACCTGCACGCCGGATTCGAGGCGATGCAGCTTCGCGACCTTGATCAGATCGGGCGCGAGATCGATCGCGGTCACGTCGGCGCCATCGCGCGCCAGCGCCTCGCTCAGGAGCCCGCCGCCGCAGCCGACGTCGAGCGCGCGCACACCGCGCAGCGCCGCGCGGTCCCGCACGTAGCCGAGGCGCGGCGGATTCAGCGCGTGCAGCGGCTTCTGCGGACCTTCGGGGTCCCACCAGCGGTTGGCCAGCGCGTTGAACTTGTCGAGTTCGGCCTGGCTGAAGTTGTTCGATTCCGTGGACATGGCATCACTGTTCAATTTTCAATTTCCGAACGCTTGAGGATGGCGTCACGATATTCGTCCTGCAGGACGCCCTGGTTCACCCACTTCCGCGGATCTGCCCCCCAGTCTTTCATGGCGGATTCGATTGCGTCCTTGGGCGTTTCGAAATGGAAGGATTCTTGCTCTGCGTCGCCATCGATCCAGGCAGACAGATCGAGACGATCCGGCGCGCCGTAATCCGTCACATCGAATCGGTGTGTCTCGAAACCATCATGAACAGGGCGAATTTCCACCCAGATCACTTTGGCGGAAGTGTCATCTTCCCGCAGCCCGAGAAACTGCTCCACGGACGCGCCACGGGCGAGCACGGCGATCACATCGTCGATGGGCAGATGCCGAGGCATTTCAGCGACCTACCGTCACCGCCCCGATCCGTTCCTGCCACTGCCGCGCATTGGCGAGAATGCCGTCGAGGTCCATGTCGACCAGCACGCGGTCGCGCAGTTTCGGTTTGCCGGCGATCCACACGTCGTTCACCTGCTGGCGGCCGGTGGCGTAGACCAGTTGCGACAGGACATGGTGCAGCGGCTGGGTTTCCAGCGCGGACAGGTCGACGCAGGCGAGGTCGGCCTGCTTGCCGGGCTCCAGACTGCCGACCAGCGCGTCGAAGCCCATCGCCTTCGCGCCGCCGAGGGTCGCCGCGCGCAGCGCCGCGGCGGCGTCGAACGCGGCCGCATCCTGCGCGACCGCTTTCGCCAGCAGCGCGGCCGTGCGCAGCTCGCCGAACATGTCGAGGTCGTTGTTGCTGGCGCAGCCGTCGGTGCCGATCGCGACGTTCACGCCCGCGGCGAGCAGCTTCGCCACCGGGCAGAAGCCCGAGGCGAGCTTGAGGTTGGATTCGACGCAGTGCACGACGCTCACGCCGCGCGCGGCGCACAGTGCGATCTCGGCGTCGGTGAGCTGGGTCATGTGCACGGCGATCAGGCGGTCGTTGACGAGGCCGAGGCGATCGAGCCGCGCGATCGGGCGCTGGCCGTGCTGCTGCTGCGACTGCTCGACTTCCTGCGCGGTCTCGTGGGTGTGCAGGTGCACGGGGATGTCGAGCTGGTCGGCGAGCATGCGGATGCGCGCGAAGTTCTCGTCCGACACCGTGTACGGCGCGTGCGGCGCGAAGGCGGTCGCGACCAGCGCGTCGTGGCGCCACTGGTCGTGGACCTCGCCGGCGCGGTCGAAGTATTCGTCGTCGCTCTTCGCCCACGCGGTGGGGAAGTCGATCACCGGCAGGCCGACGCGCGCGCGGAAGCCGTGGCGTTTGTAGGTCGCGGCCTGCACGTCGGGGAAGAAGGAGTTCTCGTTGCAGCAGGTCGTGCCGCCGCGCAGCATCTCGGCGATCGCCAGCGCGATGCCGTCGGCCACGAACTCCGGCCCGATCACCGCGCCCTCGATCGGCCAGATGTGCTCCTGCAGCCACACCTTCACCGGCAGGTCGTCCGCCACGCCGCGCATCAGCGTCATCGGGTTGTGGACGTGGGCGTTGACCAGGCCCGGGATCAGCGCGCCGTCGGGGCGGGAGACGGTCTGCTTCGCCTCGTAGCGGGCGCGGGCCTCGGCGATCGGCAGCACCGCGAGGATGACACCGTCGCGGATCGCGACCGCATGGTGGTCGAGCACGACGCCGTGCGGCTCGACCGGCACCACGTGCCGGGCTTCGATCAGCAGGTCGCAGGGGACGGGGGCGGCGGATTCGGCAACGGGCTGGTAGCTCATCGCGCCATTGTCGCATCCCCGGATGACCGGGCGGGATGCCTGACCGCGGGTTCGGTCGCGGTCACGATCGCGGATGGCCGCAAGCCGCGCAGAGCTTCGCCTGCGGGGTGCGGAGCGGCTTGCCGCAGGCGGCGCAGGGCGGGCCGTAGAGGGAGAGGCGGTGGTGCCAGAGGGCTTCGGGCGCGATGTTCGTCACGCCGGTCAGCTTCGCGAACATCTCCGACGCGGCCCAGTACATCTCGGGGATCGGGACGGCATCGAGCCCGACATCATGTTGCCGCCGATAGCGCTGGATGTTTCCGATGGCGCCGTCAAGCAATGGCTCAAGCCGCGCCCACTCGTCCTCGTCGAGCATGGGCAGTGCCATGTCGCAGCGCCAGCAATACACGGTTTTCGGCATGGCGGGCTCCTCGGGAAACGACGAAGCCCGCCGTTGCGGGCGGGCTTCGGGAAGCGGGACCCTCGCTTTCGCGAGGGTGATTGATTCGCGACGGGGGCGGCGGGGCCGCGCCCCGCGCGCAAATAAACTCACGCCGGCGACGTTTTAGCCCCCACCGGGGTGGCCCCTGGTGACGTCGTGCCGGGGCCCCAAAAG
>JBQCJG010000271.1:0-7593 GCA_051952955.1 Lysobacteraceae bacterium
GTGGCTGCCCGAGGCCGGCACCGCGCTGCCGCTGGGCCTGCTCGATCTCGCCCTGGCCGCGGTCTGGGCGGGCGTGGCGCGATGGCGTCCCGACCTCGTCGCGCCGCTGGGCGCGCGGCTGCTCGTCGTCGCCGCGATCGGCCTGCTGGCGTGGTCGGCGATGCTGCACATCGTGGAAGCGCCGCGCGACATGCCGTTCGCGATGCGCGCGCTCGCCGTCGCGACATGGGCCGCGGCGACGCTGGCCGTCGGCGCCGTCGCTCTCCGCGGACGCCGCGACGTGCCGCTGCTGGCGATGCTGATGCTGGGCGCGATCGGCGTGGTCACCTGCGCGCTCGGGAAGGCGCTGCTGGAGCGCGACCCCTGGAGCGGTGTGTATCTCTTCATGGGCGTCACGGTGATGGCGCAGGCCACGCTGGCCGTGATCGTGCTGCGGCGGCTCGCGCGCGGCGGGGCCGACGCATGAGCGCAACGATTCGCGAAACACGACTGTGGGCCCGTCTGCGCGAGGCGGGGCAGTCGGTCGGCGAGCCGCCGGCACATGGCGACACGCCGTGGTACGTCGCACTGCTGTCCGGCACGGCGGCGTGGGTCGCGGCGATGTTCCTGATCGGGTTCGTCGCCGACGGCTTGCATTGGTACCGCGAACAATCGTGGGCGATGTTCGCCCTGGGTGCTGCCTGTGCGGTGTTCGCACTGGGCGCGATGCATCTGGCGCGCGGGCGCGTCTTCATCGAGCAACTGGCGGTCGCGTCCAGCCTGGGCGGGCAACTGCTGATGGGGCTCGGACTGGATCAGATCGCCAATCCGATGACCGGCACTGCGCAGATGCCGTGGATGTGGCCCATGGTCGCCGCCATCGCGCTGGCGATGCACGCGTTCGGCCGATTGCCGCTGCACCGGTTCCTGTGCGGCGTCATCTTCGCGGTGGGCGTCCTGGGCGCCTGCAGCGACGGCATCCCGGCGCTGCGGGTCGTCGCCGTGCCGCTGCTGGCGTGGCTGGCGCTGGGCGCATGGGTGCGCAGCGAGGCGCACGACCGTGCCGCGTCGGTGCTGTCGCCGCTGGCGTGGGCGCTGAGTCTCGTGGCGTTGCTGGCGGTGGGCTTCATCAATCTCGATGCCAGGCACTTCGAAGACCTTGGCGCGTGGGCCTTATGGCTGCGTCCGCTCGGCGACGCGCTCCTGCTGCCACTGCTGCCGGTCTGCGCGCGCTGGCTGCTGCGCCGGCAGGCGGACGTCGCGCCGCGCACGCGCATGGCGCTGATCGTGCTGTCGTGCGTGCTGGCGCTGGCCTGCTGGCGCGCGCCGGGGGTGACGCTGGCGACGACGCTGGCGCTGGTCGGCTTCGCGCTGCACCGGCCGGTGCTGCTGGTCGTCGGCCTCGTCGGCATCGGCGCCTACCTGCTGCGGTTCTACTTCCAGCTGGACACCACGCTGCTGGAGAAATCGGGCTGGCTGCTCGCGGCCGGCGCCTTCCTGCTGCTGGCACGCGTCGCCGCGCGCCGCGCGCTGCCGGTGGAGGCGACGCCATGAGCCGGCTGCGCAACGCGCTGCTCTGGGGCGGTCTGCTGCTGGCGCTGGCCGTGGTCAACCACGGCGTGGTGAAGCGCGAGCGCATCCGCGCCGAAGGTCGCCCGCTGCTGCTGGCGCTCGCGCCGGTCGATCCGCGCGCGCTGATGCAGGGCGACTACATGGCGCTGAGTTATGCGGCGCAGGACGGCATCCTCGATGCGCTGCACGCCGGTTGGCGTTGCAGCTCCGTTGTTCCCAATAACTCGGCCGCCGCTTTGCGTTGCCTCGGTGACCGTTACCTGTTGTCCCCGGGTTATCGTGATTGCGGCCGCGAAGGCTGCCACGACGGCTACGCCGTGTTCGCCGTCGATGCCGACGACGTCGGTCGCTTCCTGCGCGTGCAGCCGGCGCCGCGGCCGGTCGCCGCCGGCGAGGTCGCGGTGCGCTTCCGCGAGCGCGACTGGTTCGAGATCCGCATCGCCGGCAACGCGTGGTTTTTCCCGGAAGGCCAGGGCGCGCGCTACGCCCCGGCGCGGTACGGCGAACTGCGGGTCGACGCCGACGGCACCGCGCTGCTGGTCGGCCTTCGCGACGACAGGCGCAAGCCGCTCTGATCCGCTCGCGCGACGGTCACGGCCGCGTCGCCGCCTCCAGCAGGTCGAGCAGCGACAGCGCGTCCTCGCGCGAGGCGCCGCACATGCCGGGCTCGGGTTGCAGCGTGGTGCAGAAGCGGGGGCGTTCGGGGCGTCCGAACAGGCGGCAGCCGAAGCCGTCGTCCAGATGCACGCACGGCATGCCCGCGGGCTTGCCGTGGGGCATGCCGGGCAGCGGCGTGGCGATGGACGGCGCGATGCAGCACGCGCCGCAGCCGGGTCGGCAGTCCATGGACGATGGCGTTCGGAGGGCGGCCGCCAGTGTGACCGAACGCGCGGAAAACGGTCGCAGCCACGGCCCGGCACGGTACAGTAGGCGCCGCTCGCGACGAGCGAAGACGGGATCCGGGAAGGACGGGATGGCGGCAGCACGCGGGGACAACGGGATGCGGGCGGGGGTCGTGCGCATCCGATGAGCGTCGTCGCGCCGCAGCTGGACACCGTGCGTCCCGTCTACACGCCCGAGGGCGTGGCCCTGCGCCTGCCCGCCGCCGGGCCGGTGCCGCGCGCGGTCGCCTGGCTGATCGACTGCGCGGTGCGCATGGCGATCCTCACCGTCGTGTCGATGCTGCTCGGCGCGCTCGGCAGCGCCGGGTACGGGCTGTACCTCATCGCCTATTTCGTCGTGTTCTGGGGCTATCCGATCCTGTTCGAAGCGCTCTGGGACGGCCAGACCCCGGGCAAGCGCGCGCTGGCGCTGCGGGTGATCGCCGAGGACGGCGCGCCGATCGGCTGGCTGGCGTCGATCGTGCGCAACCTGCTGCGCACCGTGGACATGCTGCCGATCGGCTACGGCGTCGGGCTGGTGGCCAGTTACGCCGACCCGTGGGGCCGGCGGCTGGGCGACATGGTCGCGCGCACGATGGTGGTGCATGCGCCGCGCGAACGCGTCCACCTGCGCACGCCGGTGGAAGGCGCGCAGGCGCCGCAGCAGCCGCTGCAGCCGCAGGAACAGGCCGCGGTGATCGCGTTCTCCGAGCGCGCCGCGCAGCTCACCCAGGAACGCCGCGAGGAACTGGCCGACATCGCCGCGCCGGCGGTCGGCACCGGCGGCGCGATCGGCGTGCTGCGGCTGCAGGCCGTCGCCAACTGGCTGCTGGGGCGCGCATGAAGCACGCGGTCATGCGGCAGGAGGCGTTCATCGCCCGCCACCACGCCGAATGGGACGCCTTCGAGGCCTGGCTGGTCGCCCGCGGCGACAGCCCGCGCGCCGCGCGCGCGTCGCAGTCGACGTGGTCCGGCCTGCGCGACGAGGACATGCCGGCGCGCTACCGCCGCCTGTGCCAGCAGCTGGCGCTGGCGCGCAGCCGCGGCTACGGCCCGCAGGTGGTGGAGCGCCTGCAGGGGCTGACCCAGCGCGGCCACGCGGTGTTCTACCGCGCCGCGCCGCCGCAGTGGCGGCGCGCGCTGGAATTCTTCCTCGCCGAGTTCCCGCGCCTGGTGCGCGGGTTGCGCGGCTGCCTGCTCGCCGCGTTCCTGCTGTTCACGGTGCCGCTGGCCGGTTCGTTCGTGGCGGTGCAACTGCAGCCGGAGCTGGTCTACACGGTGATGTCGCCGCAGGACGCGGCGCAGATGGAGCAGATGTACGACCCCGCCGACCCGCAGCGCCGGCTCGGCCGCGAGAGCGGCGACGACCTGGCGATGTTCGGGTTCTACATCGTGAACAACGTCGGCATCGCCCTGCGCACGTTCGCCAGCGGACTGCTGTTCGCGGTCGGCAGCGTGTACGTGCTGATCATGAACGGGCTGATGATCGGCGGCACCGCCGGGCACCTGCAGGCGGTGGGCCACGGCGACCCGTTCTGGCGCTTCGTCGCCGGCCATTCGGCGCCGGAACTCACCGCGATCGTGCTGTCCGGCGCGGCCGGGATGCGCCTGGGCCTCGCCCTGGTGGCGCCGGGCCGCCGGCGTCGCGTCGATGCGCTGATCGAGGCCGGCCGCACCGGCGCCAGGCTGTGCCTGGGCATCTTCGCGATGCTGGTCTTCGCCGCGTTCGTGGAAGCGTTCTGGTCGTCGATCGGCTGGATCCCGGCGCTGGTGAAGTTCGGGGTCGGCGGCACGCTGTGGAGCCTGGTCCTGCTGTGGCTGGGACTGGGCGGCCGCGGTGCGCCGCCGGCGCCGCCGCCGGGGAGCGTCGATGCGCCTTGAGTCGCTGACCGTCGAGCTGCGCCCGCGCTCGTCGTGGGAGGCGATGGAGCTGGGCACCGCGCTGGTGCGCCGCCACGCGGCTGCGATCTGGGGGCCGTGGCTGCTGGTCAGCGGCCTCGCGTTCGCGCTGCTGAACCTCGTCGCGTGGTGGCTCGACCACCTCTGGATCGCGTTCCTGCTGCTGTGGTGGCTGCGGCCGGTGTTCGACCGCATCCCGCTGTACGTGCTGTCGCGCGCGGTGTTCGGCGCCGCGCCGCGCGCCGGCGAGACGCTGCGCGCGCAGCTGCGCTGGGGCTGGCGGCCGATGCGCGGGCACCTGACCTGGCGCCGGTTCAGCCCGATGCGCGCGGCCACGCTGCCGGTGGACCTGCTGGAAGGCGCCGATCGCGCCCGCCTGCCCGAACGCCGGCGGGTGATCGCCGGCGGCGTCGCCGGTTCGGCGATGCTGCTGATCTCGGTCTGCGTGCTGTTCGTGCTGGCGCTGGAACTGTCGCTGCTGATGCTGAGCCTGCTGTTCGTGCCGGACCAGATGCTGCCGCAGGTGTTCGAGGGGCTGCAGGCCGACTTCGGCAACGGCATCCCGGCGTGGGCGCAGTTCGCGCTCAACCTGGTCGACTGGCTGGCGATGTCGTTCGTCGAGCCGTTCTACGTCGGCGCCGGCTTCGGCCTGTACCTCAACCGCCGCACGCAGCTGGAAGCCTGGGACCTGGAGATCGCCTTCCGGCGCCTGCGCCGGCGGCTCGAAGGCGCGGCCACCGCCGCCGGCGCGGTGCTGCTGGCGCTGGCGCTGCTGCTGCCCGCGGCATGGCCCGCACGGGCCGCCGATGGCGCGAACGTCTGCCCCGACGCGCCGAAGAAGACCGCGGCGCCCGCGACGAAGCCGGCCGGGAAGCAGAAGCCCGCCGAGAAGCTCGCGAAGGAGGCGAAGGACGCCGCCGACGCCGCGGCCGAATCGATGGAAGACACCCGGCCCGAATTCGAGACGCGCACGCTGGAGCAGATCTTCGGCGACGATGCGGTGGACCACCGCGGCTTCGATCGCGCGGCGGCGAAGGCCTACTGCGACCCGATGCTGCGGCCGACGATGGAGCGCAGCAGCTGGCAGCGGCGCAATCCGGAGGATCCGCCGGAGCCCGAAGAGCGGGAGATGCCGGGCTGGATGAAGGCGCTGTCCGCCATCGCCGGCTTCCTGGTCGAGAACGCGCTCTGGCTGCTGCTGGGCGTGCTGGTGGTGGTGCTGTTCGTGACCCGGAACCGATGGTGGCCGTGGCTGGCGGCGGCCACCGCGCTGCCCGCGCCCGAGCCGCCGCCGGTCGACACCCATGCGCTGGCCGAGGCCGAACCGCTGCCGCCCGACGTCGCCACCGTCGCCCGCCGGCTGTGGGCCGAAGGCCAGCCGCGGCGCGCGCTGGCGCTGCGGTACCGCGCCAGCGTCGAGGCGATGGTCGCGCGCATCGACGCGCACCCGCCGCCGGGCGCCACCGAGGCCGACTGCCTGCGCCTGTCGCGCCGCCTGCCCGAGGCCGAGGACCGCGAGGCGTTCCAGCGCGTGGTCCGGGTCTGGCAGTACGCCGCCTACGGCCACACCCTCCCGGCGGCCGACGAGTTCGAGACCCTCGTCGGCACGCTGGCGCAGCGCTTCCGGTGGGCCGCATGAGCCGCGGCGCGCAGACGCTGCGCATCGGCCTGGTCGTGCTGCTCGCGGCCAGCCTGATCGGGCTGTTCACGTGGTGGTGGCTGCGCACCTTCGAGCGCGTCACCGAGACGATCGACCTGCCGCCGAAGGGCGAGGCCGCCTACAACCCGCTGTACGCGCTGAAGAAGACATTGCTCGCCGAAGGGCGCAAGGTCGACGCGCGCCAGCGCATCGATCGCCAGGGCCACCCGCCGGCGCCGGCGGACACGATGCTGCTGCTGGGCGATCCGCGCACGCTGGGCGAGGCCGACGCGCAGGCGCTGCTCGCCTGGGTCGCCGAGGGCGGCCACCTGATCCTGCGCACGCCGCCGCCGGGGATCGCGCTGAATGCCGCCGACGTGCCGGTGCTGTCGGCGCTGCACATCGTCGCGATGGACGCGGACCCGCTGTGCCACGGGCTGCAGGTCGGCAAGTTCGAGCACCACCGCGAGTTCTGCTTCGGCCGCCGGTTCTACTTCACCGACGAGGACACCGAGGTCGCGGCCACGTGGGGCGACGAGGACAAGGCCGAATACGCCTACGCCCGCGTCCTCCACGGCAAGGGCAGCGTCGACGTGCTGGCCGACCTGGACTTCTTCCAGAACGACAGCTTCGACCAGGACGCGCACCCCGCGCTGGCGCGCCAGCTGCTGGCGCCGAACTGGAACGCCGGCGGCACCTTCCACCTGATCTACAGCGCCGAGATGCCGTCGCTGTGGGCGCTGTTGTGGGACAAGGGCTGGCGCGCGATCGTGGCGGCCACGCTGGCGCTGCTGCTGTGGCTGTGGATGCGCGCCGAGCGCCTGGGGCCGCTGCGGCCCGCGCCCGCGCCCGACCGGCGCTCGCTGCTGGAGCACGTGCAGTCCAGCGGCGACCACCTGTGGCGCTACGGTCGCCGCAACCTGCTCTACGCCGCCGTGCACGACGCCTTCATGGCCCGCCTGCGCCGGCGCGATCCGTTCGCCGCCGCGCTCGACGGCCCGGCGCAGATCGAGGCCATCGCCCGGCGCACCGGCCTGCCGGCCGCCGAGGTCGAGGCCGCGCTCCGTTATCCCCGTCCCGGCGACGCCCGCGACTTCGTGTCGCGCACCGCCCGACTCCTGCAACTGAGGAACCGACTATGACCGAACCGACCTCCACCGCGGCCGCGCCGCAGCCCATCGTCGGCGAAGCGCTGGTCGCCCGCGCCGCCGCCGTGCGCGACGAAGTCGCCAAGGCCTTCATCGGCCAGGACGACGTGCTCGACCAGATCCTCATCGTGCTGCTGGCCGGCGGCCACGTGCTGATCGAGGGCGTGCCCGGCCTCGGCAAGACGCTGCTGGTCCGCGCCCTGGGCCAGGCGCTGGGCTGCGGCCACGGCCGCGTGCAGTTCACGCCCGACCTGATGCCCAGCGACGTCAGCGGCCACGCCGTCTACGACCCCAAGACCGAGCGCTTCGCGATCCGCCGCGGCCCGATCTTCACCAACCTGCTGCTGGCCGACGAGATCAACCGCGCGCCGGCGAAGACCCAGTCGGCGCTGCTCGAAGCGATGCAGGAACAGCAGGTCACCATCGAAGGCACCAGCCACCCGCTGCCGGCGCCGTTCATGACCCTCGCCACGCA
>JBQCJG010000272.1:0-2221 GCA_051952955.1 Lysobacteraceae bacterium
ACGCGGCCGAAGCCGTCGCCGCGCAGTTCGCCGCCGCGGTCGAACGCTGGCGCACGCGCGGGCCGCTGCCGGCGCTGCTGCCGTTCGTGGTCGATGCCGCGCCGCGCTGGCTCGGCGAGGTCGGCGGCACGCGCCGGCTCACCGACGCGCTGCACCTCGCCGAACTGCTGCAGGCCGAGTCCGCGCATCGCCACGGCCCGGCCGAACAGCTGCGCTGGTTCGCGCGGCACCGCACGCTCGCCGCGAAGGACGAAGCGCGCCAGCTGCGACTCGAATCCGACAGCGGGCTGGTGCAGATCGCGACGGTGCACAAGAGCAAGGGCCTCGAATACGCGGTCGTGGTGCTGCCGTTCCCGGCGTGGCAGGGACGCGGCGGCGCGCGCGGACTGTCGTACGAGGATTTCCACGACGCCGGCGGCCATCCGGCGCGGGCCTGGCATGCGAAGGGCGTGCTGGAGTCCGCCGACGCGGATGCGATCGAGGCCGACGTCGAGCGCGAGGAGCGCGCCGAAGCGCAGCGCCAGCTGTACGTCGCGCTGACCCGCGCGAAGCACGCGCTGCACGTCGTGTGGAGCCGCAACGCCAGCACGGACAGGACGCCGCTGCATCACCTGCTGCACGACGGTGCGCCGGTGACCGGCAAGACGGCGCTGGACCACGCGACGATGCGGGCGCGGCTCGATGCGCTGGCCGAGGCGTCGGCCGGCAGCATCGTGGTGCGGCCGTTCGATCCGGATGCCGCGCCCGCCGCGCGACAGGGTGCGAGCGGCGCGACCGCCGAGACCGACGTGCGCGTCCGCATCGCGCGTCGCCGGTTCGCCGATGCGCCGCGCCTGCACAGCTTTTCCTCGCTGCATGCGCGCAGCGCCGACGAGGCCGCGCCGCGCGGCGCGATCGACGAAGCCGGCGCGGTCGTCGAGGAAGAGGCCGAGGCCGATGCGCTCGGCGGCACCGGCTTCGGCAACGCGGTGCACGACGTGCTGGAAGGCGCGGACATGGCGGCGTGGCGTCGCGACGCCGCGGCGCAGGGCATGCTGTTCGCCGGCGACGAGGTGCCGCCGTCGCAGCGCACCCTCGTCGCCGATGCGCTGCTGCGGCAGGGGCTCGCGGCGACCGCGTCGCACCTCGCGCAGACCGCGCGGCTGGTGTCGCGGGCAGTGAACGTCGCGCTGCCCGGCGGCGTGCGACTGAGCGATCTGCCCGCCGCGCGGCAGGTGCGCGAGATGCCGTTCCACTTCCGCCTGCAGCCGACGCGGATCGAGGCCATCGTCGCGCTGCTCGAGGCGCACGGCCATCCGCGCGCGCAGCGGCCGCTGCCGATGACGCTCGCGGGCCTGATGCAGGGCTACATCGACCTCGTCTACCGCGACGCCGACGGCCGCCACTGGGTGCTCGACTACAAGACGAACCGCCTGCCCGGCTACGGGCCGGAGTCGCTGCGCCATGCGGTGCGCGTGCGCGACTACGACCTGCAGTACCTGATCTACCTCGTCGCGCTGCGGCGCTGGCTGCGCCTGCGCCACGGCGCGCGCTACGACGATGCGACGATGCTCGGCGGCGCGGTCTACCTGTTCCTGCGCGGCATCGATCCGCACGACGACAGCGACGGCGAAACCTCGCGTCGCGGCGTGCACGTCGATCGCGTGGCGCCGGCGCTGCTCGCGGCGCTGGATGCCTTGTTCGACGGCGAAGCGGTGGAGGCGGCGCGATGAGCGCGGACGACCGCGACGCCATCGCCGCGCGCGCGCTGCGACATCTCCATGCCGAGGGCGCGCTGCGCACGGTCGACGCCGCGTTCGCCACTCTGCTGCGCGAACGCCTGCACGCGTCGACGCCGGTCGCGCTGGCCGGCGCGCTGGCGATGCGCGCGGTCGCGCTGGGCCACAGCAGTTTCGCCCTGGCCGATGCCGGCGCGCTGCTGGCGGCGCTGGACGTGCCGGCGACGCTGCCCGACGTCGCGGCCTGGGCCGAGGCGCTGCGCGTCTCGCCGCAGGTCGATGTCGACGGCGATGCCGCGGCGCGCACCGCTGCGCTGCTGTCGTTCGCGCATGGCCGGGTGGCGCTGCGGCGCTATGCGCGCTACGAGCAGCGGCTCGCCGATCGGCTGGCGCAGCGCGCAGATGCGACGATCGAAACGGTCGCGTCGCCGCCGCTGGCGGACGCGCTGCGCGCACTGTTCCCCGCGCGCGGCGACGAGGCCGGACTCGATCGCCAGGCGCTC
>JBQCJG010000273.1:0-7884 GCA_051952955.1 Lysobacteraceae bacterium
CGCGCATCACAGCGCGTCGGCACGCCAGTCGCAGGCCAGCATCATGGCCTCGGCGGAAGTGCCGGTGGCGGTGCTGGATGCGCTGGCGCAGGGCGGCAAGTTCGTGATCACCGGCGTCGCCGTCGTCGGCGGGGTGGCGGCGATCACCGTCTCGGGCGTGGGGCTCGGCGCCTCGTTCGTGGTCCATCTGTCCGCGGAAGCGGTCGAACGGCTGGCGATCGCCACCGGCAAGGCCGTGGACGCGGTGGCGGTCAGCGGCGGCTGGCTGCTGATGGCCGCGGACGAGGCGCTGTGCTTCATCGCCGACGACGCCACGCGCACGCACGTCCACTCGCGGGCGTTGACGTGATGCGCGGGCGGCTGCGGGCGTGGGCGCTCGCGGGCGCGCTGGCGCTGGTCGCGGCGCACGCGCAGGCGGGCACGACCTGCGACGCGACGACGCCATCGCCGCGCGCGATCGCCGATGCGGCGGCCACCGCGCGCACCGTCGTCGCGGCCCTCGACGCGGCCGATGCGCCGGTCGCGCTGGTGTCGCGGGTGGGCCGCGACCTGTCGAAGCAGGGCCTGCGCTACAGCCACGCCGGTTTCGCGGTGCGCGACCACGCCGACGGGCGCTGGACCGTCGTGCACCTGCTCAACGACTGCGGCAGCGAGCGCTCGGCGCTGTACGCGCAGGGCCTGGTGAACTTCTTCGCCGACGATCTCGTGACCCAGGACGCGCGCATCACCTGGCTGCGGTCCGACGTCGCGGAGCGGCTGGCGGTGACGCTGGTCGCGCTGCACGACGACCCGTTGTTCGTGCCGCGCTACAACCTGATCGCGCGGCCCGGCAGCGACGACTACGAGAATTCGACCGCGTGGGTGCTGGACCATCTCGTCGCAGCGACGCGCGATGACGTGCACGATCGCGCGCAGGCGTGGCGCATCGCGCAGGCGCTGGGCTATCGGCCCGGCCGCGTCCATGTCCCGTACACGAAGCGCGTACTCGGCGGCCTGTTCTCGGCGAATCTCGTGTTCACCGATCATCCGGTCGCGACGCGACTGTCCGGTGACTATCCGGTGGTGACGGTGCGCTCGATCCTGGAATGGCTCGCCGAAGCGGACCTCGTCGTCGACGAGCGCGAATGGCGCGCGGGTCGCGCGATGGCGCGACCCGGCCCGGGCTGATCGCAACGACGTGCGGGCGCCGCTGCCGGCGGTGCGCGCCGAAGTCCGTCGATCACGCCGTCCGGCGCAGGAAGCGCACGCGCAGCGGCTGCAGCCGCAACTGCTGGCCCGGCGTCGGCGTCGGCACGCCGGGCGCGTCGGCCATGTCCCATTCGAACGGTTGCGTGCCCTCGCCCACCGCCAGTTCGACGGTGGTGCGGTCCGCGCGGCGGTGCAGCGCGACCACCGTACCGAGGATGCCCGTGCCGGTGTCGGCCGGCTGCAGCTCGTGCGGGCGCAGCAGCGCGACCGCCTCGCCTTCCTCGCATTCGGGCGCCGGCAGCGTCACCGCGCCATCGTGCGTGGAGAACACGCCGTCGCGCACGCCGCCTTCCAGCGCATTGCCGCGGCCGACGAACCCGAACACGTAGGCCGACGCCGGCGCCGCGTAGATCGCGTCGGGCGTGCCGACCTGCTCGATGCGGCCCTGGCGCATCACCACGACGCGATCGGCCAGTTCCAGCGCCTCTTCCTGGTCGTGGGTGACGAACAGCGTGGTCTGGCCGGTGCGCTCGTGCAGCTTGCGCAGCCAGCGCCGCAGTTCGACGCGGACCTTGGCGTCGAGCGCACCGAACGGTTCGTCCAGCAGCAGCACGCTGGGATCGATCGCCAGCGCCCTCGCCAGCGCAACGCGCTGCTTCTGGCCGCCGGACAACTGGTCGGGATAACGGCCGCCGAGTTCGGGCAGCTGGATCAGAGTCAGCAGTTCCTCGACGCGGCGCGCGATCTCGGCGCGCGGCGGACGCTGCGCGCGCGGCCGGCAGTGCAGGCCGAAGGCGATGTTGTCGGCCACGGTCATGTGCCGGAACAGCGCGTAGTGCTGGAACACGAAGCCGACGTTGCGTTCGCGCAGGCTCAGCCGCGTGGCGTCGCGCTCGCCGAACAGCACGCTGCCGGTGTCGGGCGACAGCAGGCCGGCGACGACGCGCAGCAGGGTGGTCTTGCCGGAGCCGGAAGGGCCGAGCAGCGCGATCAGTTCGCCCGAGGCGATGTCGAGATCGACCCGGTCGAGGGCGGCGACGCCGGGATAACGCTTGCTCAAACCGCGGATGCGCAACTGCATGTCAATGCTTCCCCTGAAAGACGGCGATCGCGTCGCCTTGTGTCCCATCCCGTCGCGCCGGGACGCACCCCGGCCATGGCAGGACCGGCATCGGCGCCGAGGGCGCCGAGTGCGGAATCCGCGGGTTTTCGATGTCGGACCGATGCATCAATGCTTCCCGTGCGACGCGGCGATGGCGTCGCCGTGCTTCCATTCCAGCCAGAACTTGGCGACGAGCGTCACCAGCGCCATGCCCGACAGCAGCGAGGCGGCGGCGAACGCGGCCGTGGTATCGAATTCGTTGTACAGGATCTCGATGTGCAGCGGCAGCGTGTTGGTGAGGCCGCGGATATGGCCCGACACCACCGACACCGCGCCGAACTCGCCCATCGCGCGCGCGCCGCACAGCAGCACGCCGTAGAGCAGGCCCCAGCGGATCTTCGGCAGCGTCACCCGGAAGAACATCGTCCAGGCACCTGCACCGAGCGAGCGAGCGGCGAGTTCTTCCTCGGCGCCCTGCTGCTGCATCAGCGGGATCAGTTCGCGCACCACGAACGGGAAAGTGATGAACAGCGTCGCCAGCACGATGCCCGGCCGCGCGAACAGGATCTTCACCTGGTGAGCTTCCAGCCATCCGGCGAACCAGCCGTGCGAGCCGAACAGCAGCACCAGGCACAGGCCGGCCACCACCGGCGACACCGCGAACGGCAGGTCCAGCAGCGCCAGCAGCAGCCGCTTGCCGCGGAACTCGAAGCGGGTGACCGCCCACGCCATCGTCAGCCCGAACACGGCGTTGATCGGCAGCACGATCGCCACGGTGAACAGCGTGAGCCTGAGCGCGGACACGGCGTCCGACTCGGCCAGCGCGTCCCACCATGCGCGGAAGCCGGCGCCGAAGGCGGCGGTCAGCACCATGGCCAGCGGCAGCAGCACCAGCACGGCCATGACCAGCATCGCCAGCGCGATCAGCAGCCAGCGCAGCCATCCCGGCTCGGTGAGGGAATCCAGGTCATCCGCCACGACGAAGCCTCCTGCGCTCGTGCGCGAACAGCAACGGGATCGCGTTGATCGCGAGCAGGCATGCGAAGGACGCCGCGAGCAGCAGCGCCGCGATCGCGATCGCGCCGTTGTAGTCGTATTCCTCCAGGCGGATCGTCACCAGCAGCGGCGCGATCTCGGTCTTGTACGGCAGATTGCCGGCGATGAAGATCACCGAGCCGTATTCGCCGAGCCCGCGCGCGAACGCCAGCGAGAACCCGGTCAGCAGGCCCGGCAGCAGTTCCGGGAACACCACCCGGCGCAGCGCGGTGAAGCGCGAGGCGCCGAGCGAGACCGCGGCTTCCTCGGACTCGCGGCCCAGCGCTTCGAGGATCGGCTGCACGGTGCGCACCGAGAACGGCAGGCCGATGAACACCAGCGCCAGCACGATGCCGACCGGCGTGTACGCGATCTTCAGGCCCATCGGCTCGACGATGCGGCCGACCCAGCCGTTCGCGGAGTAGATCGCGGTCAGCGCGATGCCGGCGACCGCGGTGGGCAGCGCGAACGGCAGGTCGACCAGCGCGTCGATGAGGCGTCGGCCCGGGAAGCGGTAGCGCACCAGCACCCAGGCGATCAGCGTGCCGGCCAGCAACGACACGAGCGCCGCGACCAGCGCGGTGCCGAAGCTGAGCTTGAGCGATTGCTGCACGCGTTCGTCCCGCAGCACGCGCAGCCAGCCGTCGCCGCCGAGCTGCGCCGCGCGCACGCTCAGCGCGAGCAGCGGCAGCAGCACCACCGCGCCCAGCCAGGCCATGCCAAGGCCGAGGCCGACGCCGAATCCGGGGAGCGGATTCGGCGTCGGCCTGGCGATGGGTGCGGGGGCGATGTCGGCGGCGGCCGCGGTCATCGCGCCGCCTGCTGGATGCGGTCGAAGAAACCGCCGTCGCCGAAGTGCGCGGCCTGCGCCTTCTTCCAGCCGCCGAACGCATCGTCGATGGTGACGAGGGTCACCTTCGGGAAGCGCGCCAGGTCGGCGGCCGGCACCTTGTCGGGTTCGGCCGGGCGGTAGAAGTGCTTCGCGGCCAAACGCTGGCCTTCCGGGGTGTAGAGGAAACGCAGGTAGGCCTCGGCCTGCTTGCGGGTACCGTGCTTGGCGACGTTCTTGTCGACCCAAGCCACCGGCGGTTCGGCCTTGATGCTGAGGCTGGGGACGACGATCTCGAACTTGCCGCGGGTATCGGCCTCGTTGAGCGTCAGCAGCGCTTCGTTTTCCCAGGCGATCAGCACGTCGCCGATCCCACGCTCGACGAAGGTGGTGGTCGCGCCGCGCGCGCCGGTGTCGAGCACCGGCACGTTGCGGAACAGCTTCGTCATGTAGTCGAGCACCTTGTCGCCGTCGCGGTACTGCTTCGACGCCCAGGCCCAGGCGCCGAGGTAGTTCCAGCGCGCGCCGCCGGAGGTCTTCGGATTGGGCGTGATCACCGCCACGCCCGGGCGCGCGAGGTCGCCCCAGTCGGCGATCTTCTTCGGGTTGCCCTTGCGCACCAGGAAGACGATCGTCGAGGAATACGGCGTGCTGTTGTACGGCAGGCGCGATTGCCAGTCCGCCGGCAGCAGCTTGGCGTTCTGGACGATGGCGTCGATGTCGGCCGACAGCGCGAGGGTGACGACGTCGGCCTCGAGGCCGTCGATCACCGCGCGCGCCTGCTTGCCGGAGCCGCCGTGCGAGGCGCGGATCTTCAGCGTCTCGCCGGTCTGCTGCTTCCACACGTCGGCGAAGCGCGCGTCGACGTCGGCGTAGAACTCGCGCGTCGGGTCGTAGGACACGTTGAGCAGCTCCTTGTCGCCGGCGTGCGCGGACGGCGAGGCGGCGGCCGCCAGCGCGACGGCGAATCCGAAGAGGACGCTGCGGAGGGTCGTGGACATGGTCATGGCTCCGGATCAGAACGAAAATTGTGCGCGGGTGAAGACGGCCTTCTCGTCCTCGCGGTCGGCGCCGCCGGCGGCGCCGCCGTCGAACGACGCCTGCGTGTAGTTCGTGACGAGCTTGAGGTTGGCGTTGAGGTACCAGTTCAGGCCGATCGTCCAGGCGCGGACTTCGCTGGCGGACGCGGACGCGCTGGCGAACAGCGGGAAGGCGTCGTCGTCGATGTCGAGCACGCCGTAGCGGCCGACGAGTTCGAACGCACCGAGCCCGGGCTCGTTCAGCGTGAACGGATGATTGGGCTTGGCGACGCCGCGGTAACCGGTGTCCTCGCCGGTCAGCACCCACTGCCCGGTCACCTGCCAGGCCTTGTGTTCGAGGTCGTCGCGGCGCCCGGCGTTGGCGCCGGTGGTCACGCGCACCGCCTGCGTGGAGGTCACGTATTCGCCCAGCAGGCCACCGCGGCCGCGGTAGAAATACGCCCGCGGCGAGAAGCGGCGATGGGTGCCGTCGGCGGCGACGTTGGCCGCGTAGCCGAAGAACTGCGCCTGGCCCGGCGTGCGGTAGCGCGGCAGCAGGTTGTTGCCGGTGCCGTAGGTTTGCCCGGTGCTGGCGGCGACGCCGAGGCCCAGGCCCGACCACGCGTTCGCGGCGTTGCGGAACGGCTCCCAGAACACGCGGCCGGCGTATTCGAATTCGTCGTCGGGATTCGACGCCACGGTGTCGCGGCCATCGGGCGTACCGTTGAACACGCCGACGGCGTAGTTCACGCGGCCTTCGGCCAGTTCGCCCTGCAGCTGCACGCCGATGTCGCGCGCGGGCGTGAGTTCGGTCGGCAGGCCGCGCTCGATCGCCGCGAGGCTGGCGCTGGGCTGCAGCTGTTCGAGGCCGAACGGTGCCTTGAACTTGCCCAGGCGCACGGTGGCGCGCGGGTCGAACTTCAGGTCGACGTAGGCGTCGTTGAGCGTGGCGGTGTCGCCGGCGAGTTGGGCCTGCAGGCGGAAGCCGATGAGCGGGCCCCAGCTGCCTTCGAGGGTGGGCTCGACGCGGCGGAGCAGGAAGGTGTCGTTCTGCGGGACCGTGTCGTCGCCGATGAAGTGGCGGGCGTCGGCCTGCACGAGGCCGCGCAGCTTCACTTCGAGGCCGTCGGGCGACTTCACCGACAGGCCCTTGGCGGGGGTGAGCGACACGACCGGATCGCGCGCGGCCTTGGCCGCGGCGTCCTCGGCCTGCAGTTCGAGCTTGCGCTCGATCACGCGCAGGCGCTGGTCGAGGTCGGCGACCGCGGCGGCGTCGCCGTCGGCGGCCGGGGCGAGGCCGAGCCGGCGTTCGATCGCTTCCAGCCGCTGCAGCAGCGCCTGGTCGGTGGTGGATTGCGCCTGCGCGGACAGCACGGTGAACAGCAGGGGGAACGCCAGCAGCGCCGATCGCAGTCGGGGCGCGGGGCGCGTGGGCAGTCTGGACATCGTCGACTCCATCATCTTCTTCATGTTCGAGGGGTCGCGCGTCCGGCGGTCCGGTCGGCGCGTGGCGGAAGGGACTTCAGCGTTCGCCGAAGCGGAATTTCTGGCTGCGCGTGATCTGCACGATGCGCGCGTTGTGCACCACCACCTCGACTTCGCCGAAGGCGATCTCGCGCAGCGCGGCGATGACCGCGCGCTCGTGCTCGTTCAGCGGCGCGCCGACCGGCGGGACGTCGGCGATGGTGCGCGGCAGGCCGGCCCGGGACGCAGGCTTCGGATCGCTCTGCTTCATGCGGGCACGGGCTCCGGGGACTGGGTCGAGGACGCCTCCGCTTCGGCGAAGGCGCGCAGGCTGCGCCGGTCGAGCACGTGCGAGAGCGCGTCGCGCGATTCGCGCATCAGTGCGCGCAGGGCGCAGTGCTCCGGGTCGGGGCAGTCGCGGCAGGGTTCGTAGGCGGTGACGCTGGCGCAGCGCACCGGCGCGAGCGGGCCGTCGATCGCGCGGATGACGTCGCCGACCATGACCCGGTCGGCGGGACGCGCGAGCAGGTGGCCGCCGCGATGGCCGCGCCGGCTGTCGATGAAGCCGGCCGCGCGCAGTTCGACCAGGATCGATTCGAGGAACTTGACCGGAGCGCGGGTGCGCTCGGCGAGTTCATGCGCCTGCAGCCGCAACTCGCCGGCACGGGCCAGCTCGGTCAGGGCGCGCAGGGCGTATTTGGCCTTCATGGTCAGCACGCGGGTCAATTCCTATCGGGCTCGTAGGGATTGATGCCATGCCCCTGCCGATCGGGTCCAATGCCCGGACGGCATGTCGTCATGAAGTCCTGCAGGCGATCGGCCCGGAGCCGGCCCGCGACGGGGTCAGCCGACCCGGAAACCCGCGCCGGCGACGGCGTCCCGCACGTCCGCGTCCGCCGGCGCGCTGCGGACGACGGCGTCGACCCGCGCCATCGGCGAGCCGGTCCGCAGCCACTCCGCCAGGCGCTCGATCGCCGCGGCGTCGCCGCCGGCGCGCCCGGCGCCCCGGCCCGCGGCGCGGGGCCGTGCCACGATGGACCCATGGCCGTCTTCGCCTTCTCCGTCGCCCCGCTCGGTGCCGGCGAGTCCGTCGCGGACTCCGTCGCCGAGGCCGTCCGCATCGTCCGCGAGTCGGGCCTGCCGAACCGCACCACGTCGATGTTCACCGAGATCGAGGGCGACTGGGACGTCGTCATGCCCGTGATCCAGCGCGCGACCGAGGCCGTCGGCGCGGGCGGGCACCGCGT
>JBQCJG010000274.1:0-7077 GCA_051952955.1 Lysobacteraceae bacterium
CCGACCTCGGCGATGCGGCCTGGAACCGCGCGGCGCTGGCCGGCAATCTGCTCGACGTCGCCCGTTTTCCCGTCGCCGAATTCGTCTCCACCACGATCGAGCCGCTGGCGCCCGACCACGCCCGCGTCCGCGGCATGCTGACGCTGCACGGCGTCTCGCGCGAGGTCGTGCTGGACGTGACGCTCAACGCGCTCAAGCGCCATCCGCTGCCGCCGTTCCGGCGCACGGTCGGGTTCTCGGCCACGGCCACGCTCAGCCGCAAGGCCTTCGGCATCGACGCCTGGCCGTCGGTGATCGGCGACGCGGTCGAGCTGCGGATCGAAGCCGAGGCCGTGCGCGCCCGCGCCGACGGCCGCGACGACGACGCAACCGGATCGCCCGACGCCGCCTCTGTTCCTGCGGACGTTCCCGACCCCGACCCTGCCGAAGCCCCGCCGGCCTCGCCCCGACCCGACACGGATCCACCGCCATGACCCTGAAGAACACCGCCGAACGCTGGGGCGCCCTCAGCCAGCTGCTGCACTGGACCATCGCCGCCCTGATTTTCTACATGGCCTACCTCGGCCTGACCATGGGCGACCTGCCCAACGGACCTGGCAAGATCCAGACCTACGCGCTGCACAAGTCCGTCGGCATCACCATCCTCGGACTGGTGGCGCTGCGCCTGCTGTGGCGGCTGTACGCCGGTGCGCCCGCGCACGTCGCCGGCACGCCGACCTGGCAGCTGCGCATCGCCGGGCTGACCCATTTCGCGATCTACGCGCTGCTGTTCGCGATCCCGCTCAGCGGCTGGGTGCTGAACTCGGCCGCGGGCTTCCCGCTGCAGTGGTTCCACCTGGTGAACCTGCCGCACATCGTCGACCGCAACCACGACGTGCACGAACTGGCCGAAGAGGCCCACGAACTGATGTTCTGGGGGCTGGCACTGCTGGTGGTGATGCACGCCGGCGCCGCGTTCTACCACCACCTGTTCCAGGGCGACGCCACCCTCGCGCGGATGCTGCCGAAAGGCTGGCTGAAGAGCGGTGCGCCCGCCGCAACCGTTGCCCCTCCGGCCGCCTCTGTTGGCGACACCACCGCCGAATGACCTGTCCAGGAGCTTTGCCCATGCTGCGCACTTCGCTGTCCGTCCTCGTCCTCGCCGTCGCGCTCGCCGCGCCGGCCTTCGCCGCCGACTACACCCAGGCCGCCGGCTCCAGCCTCACCTTCAGCGGCAAGTACCAGGGCGAAGCCTTCAACGGCCGCTTCCCCGGCTTCGGCACCGCGTTCTCGTTCGATCCGGCGAAGCTCGCCACCGCGAAGCTCGATGTCGTCATCCCGCTCGCCAGCGCCACCGCGGGCAATCCCGACTACGACACCGAGTTGCGCGGCGGGTCGTTCTTCAACAGCGGCAAGTTCCCCCAGGCGCGCTACACCGCGACGAAGTTCCGCAGCCTTGGCGGCAACAGGTACGCGGCCGACGGCGTGCTCTCGCTGCGCGGCGTCGCGAAGCCGGTGACGCTGACCTTCACGTGGACGCCGGGCGCGAAGCCGGTACTCGCCGGCAGCGCCGTGGTGAAGCGGCTGGACTTCGGCGTCGGCAGCGGCGACTGGGCCGACACCGGCGTGATCCCGAACGAGATCCAGATCGCGACCAAGGTGATCTTCCAGCCGAAGCCCGCCGCGCCGGCACCCGCCGCGCCGAAGCCGGCCGCGCACTGACTCCACGGCACTGCGCGCCGGCAGTCACCGGCTGCAGGCGGTAGACGAACGCGCCGAGCAGGTCGCCGGCGCGTTTGTCCGTGTGGCAGCCGGTGCATTCGTCGCCGGCGCGGATCGCGCCGGTCGCGCGCAGGCCCTGGCCGTCCGGCACGACGATCAGACGTTCGCCGGCGTCGAGCGCACGCAGCGCCCGGCGTTCCTCGGCCGTGATCGGCCGCCCGGGACCGCGATCGAGCGGCGCGCGTTCGTCGGGCCGATGGAACACGTCCATCGACAGGCCGCCACCGAAGGCGCGCGGCGGGTCGTGCCTGGCCACGCCGATGAGCTGCAGGTCGGCGACGAACCACGGCGTGCCGTCGACGGCCTTGTGCAGCATCGGCGCCATCGCCGGCAGCCGGCGCATGCCGAAGCCGCGGCTGTCGACGAAGGCCAGCACGAAGTCGTCGTGCATGCGCAGGAGCGCGGGCGACGCGGCCGGTGTCTTCGGTCCGGCGGCCACGGCGCCGGCGAGCATCGCCGGCAGCAGGCTCGCGGCCGCGAACCGCCGCCACGCGGCGGCCGTGTGCCGCAGGCGTTGTTGCGCGTTCATTTGCACACGCCCGTGCCGCCCACCCAGTCCGCCACCGTAGCCGCATCGAACGGCCAGTCGAGTTCGGCACCGTCGTCACGGCGCAGCACCGGCAGGCGATGGCCGTAGGCCGCTTCCAGCGTCGCGTCGTCGTCGACGAACACGCTGTCGAAGTCGGGCAGGCGCGCCTGCGCCAGCACGTCGATCGCGCGATCGCACAGATGGCAATCGTCGCGCTGGTACAGCAGGAATCCCGGTTCGCGGGCCACCATACGCCGCCGTCCCTGTCGCAGGAGTGATGCGGCATAGACTAGCGCCCGCCGCGCCGCATCCGCCGCGCACCGTTTCCCGGAGCCGCCGCATGGCCGTCAGCACCTTCGACCTGTTCAAGATCGGCATCGGTCCGAGCTCCTCGCACACCGTCGGGCCGATGCGCGCCGCCTGCCGCTTCGCCACCCACTGGCTGGACGAGGCCGGCGACCTCGCGCAGGTCGCGCGGGTGCGCGCCGAGGTGTTCGGCTCGCTGGCGCTGACCGGACGCGGCCACGGCACCGACAAGGCCGTACTGATGGGCCTGGAAGGCCACTGGCCGAACGCGATCGATCCCGACCTCATTCCCGATGCGCTGGCGCGCATCCGCGGCGAGAAGCGGCTGCGCCTGCTGGGCCGGCACGCGATCGACTTCGACGAGAAGCGCGACCTGATCATGAACAAGCGCCAGAAGCTGCCGTTCCATACCAACGGCATGCGCTTCTCCGCCTACGACGCCGCGGGCGCGGAGATCGCCACCCGCGACTACTACTCCGTCGGCGGCGGCTTCGTGGTCAACCAGGACGAAGCGGCCGAGGACCGCATCGTCGCCGACACCACCGAACTGCCGCATCCGTTCCGCAGCGGCGCCGAACTGCTGGCGGAATGCAAACGCAGCGGGCTGAGCATCGCCGCGCTGATGTTCGCCAACGAGCGCGCCTGGCGCGACGACGAGACGATCCGCGCCGGCCTGCGCGAGATCTGGGACGCGATGCAGTCCTGCGTGCGCCGCGGCATCCGCGAGACCGGCACGCTGCCCGGTGGTTTGCACGTCGCGCGGCGCGCGCCCAGCCTGCATGCGGAGCTGTCGTCGCGGCCGGAAGCGGCGATGTGCGATCCGCTGACCGTGCTCGACTGGGTGAACCTCTACGCGCTGGCGGTGAACGAGGAGAACGCCGCCGGCGGTCGCGTCGTCACCGCGCCCACCAACGGCGCCGCCGGCATCATCCCGTCGGTGCTGCACTATTACGACCGCTTCTGCCCCGGCGCCAACGAGCAGGGCGTGTTCGATTTCATGCTGACCGCCGCCGCGATCGGCATCCTCTACAAGGAAAACGCCTCGATAAGCGGCGCCGAGGTGGGCTGCCAGGGCGAGGTCGGCGTGGCCTGCTCGATGGCCGCCGCCGGCCTCACCGCCGCGCTCGGCGGCACCCCGGGGCAGATCGAGAACGCCGCCGAGATCGGCATGGAGCACAACCTCGGGCTGACCTGCGACCCGATCAAGGGCTTGGTGCAGATCCCCTGCATCGAGCGCAACACGATGGGCGCGGTGAAGGCGATCAACGCCTCGCGCATGGCCCTGCGGGGCGACGGGGAACACAAGGTCAGCCTCGACAAGGTGATCCGCACCATGCGCGACACCGGCCGCGACATGCAGGACAAGTACAAGGAGACCAGCCGCGGCGGGCGGGCGGTCCACGGCAGCGAGTGCTGATGCCGCCGCGGCCGGCCCGGCCTCGGTGGCCTGCGCGGCCGGCGCCCGTCGCCATCGGGCGGCATCGACCAATGGACGAGGGGGGGCCTCGCCACCCGGACATGGCTTGGCAGCGGCCCCGGCTTGGCGCATCCTGAACGGTGAGCCGTACTCCCCCGTCGACGTGCCGTGGGGCCGTCGAACCGTCTCGCCCGCTCCGTTCCGCGATCACCGGGAGGTATCGTCGTGCTGCGAGTGCTGTGGCTGTCGGGCCTGTACCTGCTCGGCGTCTGGTACGCGGGCGTGTTCATGCGAACGCCCGAGGACGTCACCCTGTTCTGGCCTGCGGCCGGCGTCGCCTACGCCGCCGCTCTCCGCTACGGCCCGCGCTGGGTCCTGTTCATCCCGCTGCCGGTCGTGCTGGCGGATCTGCTGTGGGAACCGGCGCCGACGCTGTTCCTGCCGTTTTCGGTGGCCAGCAACGTGCTGGGCACGTTCGCCGGCGAACGCGCGTTCCGCGCGCTGGTCGACGGCCCGGTGCGCATCTCGGTCCGCCATGGCCTGGCGCTGCTCTGCGGCGCGGTGGTCGCTTCGGTGCTGGCGGCGCTGATCGGCGGCAGCGGCATGCTCGCGACCGGGATGGTGGATGCCGGCGCGTTCTGGCCGACCTTCGCGCAGTGGAGCATGGCCGACCTGCTGGGCATCGTCTCGCTGACGCCGTCGGTGCTGCTGATCACCCAGGCGCGCCCGCGCGACATCACCGGCGGCCTGCCGCCCGGCGAGCCGCGCCGGTTCGAGCGCCTGCTGTGGCTGTGCTGCGCCACGCTGTTCGGCGCCGTGTTCTGCCTGCTGAGCCTGCAGGACAGTCTGTACGCCCTGGGCACCAGCACGCTGCCGCTGGCGCTGCTGGTCTGGACCGCGCTGCGCTTCCCGCCGTCGTGGACCATCCTCGGCACGGGCCTGAGCGTGGTCGCGCTGACCAGCCTGACCGGCCTCGGGCTCGCCGGCTTCCGCGCGCCCGCCGCGCCGCTCGACGCCGCGCTGCTGCTGGTCTTCCTGTGCGTGTTCGCGTTCATCCCGCTGATGCTGCTGGCGGCGGTCATCGAGCAACGACAGGCCAATCGCCGGGCGCTGCTGCGCGCCACCACCGACGCCGCCACCGGGCTGCCGAACCGCGCGGCGTTCATCGATGCGCTGGGCCGCGCGCTGCAGCCGCGCGACGCGATCGGCGGCGTGGCCTACCTCGACCTCGACCACCTCAGCGTGATCAACGACACCGCCGGGCACGCCGCGGGCAACGCGGTGCTCCAGGCGATCGGCTCGCTGCTGCGCACGCAGGTCGGGCCCGACGGCCAGGTCTTCCGCATCGGCGGCGACGAATTCGCGCTGCTCCTGCAGGGCGACGCCGACGCCGTGCAGCAGCGCGCCGAAGCCGCGCGCGCGGCGATCGAGCGCTACCGCGTGGGCTGGCAGGACCATGGCCTGCAGGTCACCGCCAGCTTCGGGGTGTCGACCTTCGCGACCGGACGCACCCACCTGTTCGACCTGCTGTCGCTGGTCGACAGCGCCTGCTTCGCCGCGAAGGAACTCGGCGGCAACCGCATCTGCGTGGTCGGCAGTTCGCCCGGCGAACTCGAGGCGCGCAACGAGGCCATGCGCTGGGCGGTGCGGATCCGCGATGCGCTGGAACACGGCTGGTTCGAGCTGTACTGCCAGGCGATCTCGCCGCTCGGCGACGAACCCGTCAACGGCCGCGCGATCGAGCTGCTGCTGCGCATGCGCGATCCGGACACCGGCGAGGTGCTGACGCCGAGCGTGTTCATCCCGGCGGCCGAGCGCTTCCACCTCGGCGTTCGCCTGGATCGCCACGTCGTCGAACTGGCGCTGGGCTGGTTCGAACGCCGGCCGGACGCGGTCGCCGGGCTGCGCCGCTGCGCGATCAACCTGACCGCCGCGTCGATGGTCGACGAACCGTTCCGGCGGTTCCTGCTGGATCGCGTGCGCCGCAGCAGCGTGCCGCCGGGCAAGCTGTGCTTCGAGATCACCGAAAGCTCGGCCGTGCGCGACCTGGCCGAAGCGCAGTCGCTGATCGACCAGCTGCGCGCGCTGGGCTGCCGGTTCGCCCTGGACGACTTCGGCACCGGCTTCTGCTCGTTCAACTACCTGCGTGCGCTCGACGTCGATTACTTCAAGATCGACGGCAGCTTCGTGCGCGGGCTGGAAGACTCGGCGCTGTCGACCGCGATCGTGCGTTCGATCACCGACATCGCCCACGTGCTCGACAAGCGCACCATCGCCGAGCACGTCGAGACCGCCACCACCTGCGTGACGTTGCGCGCGCTGGGCGTGGACTTCGCGCAGGGCTTCGCGCTGCACCGGCCGGAACCGCTGGAGACGTTCTTCGCCGCCCAGCGGACGACCCCGGCCCGCGCCATCGGCGACGGCATCGCCGGCTGACGCCGGCCAAGGGCGCTACGTGCTACGCGCTGCGCGAAGCGCACGCGCGCGCGATCGCCAGCGCGTCGTCCAGCATCGCCGCGGCGGTCACGTCGGCACCGGCGCCGGGCCCCTGGATCACCAGCGGCTGCGCGCGGTAGCGGTCGGACCAGAGTGCGATGCGGTTGTCGGTGCCGGCCCCGCCGGCGAGCGGATGATCGGCCGCCAGCGCTTCTAGGCCGACACGCGCGCGGCCGTCCTCCAGCCGCGCGATGAAGCGCAGCTTCTCGCCGCGCTTGTACGCGTCGGCATAGCGTTCGCGCAGCGGCGCGTCGAGCTGCGGCAGCGCGGCGTCGACGTCGTCGGCCGCGAGCGCGGCCAGCGCCGGCGGCACCAGCGAATCGACCGCGACATCGCCCGCCTCCAGCGCGACGCCGGCGGCGCGGGCGAGGATCAGCAGCTTGCGGCGCACGTCCTCGCCGCTGAGGTCTTCGCGCGGATCGGGCTCGGTGTAGCCGGCCTCGCGCGCCTGGCGCACGAAGCCCGAGAACGGACGCAGGCCGTCGTAGTGGTGGAACAGCCACGCCAGCGAGCCCGAGAGCACGCCGGCGACGGCGTGGATGCGATCGCCGCCGGCCTGCAGCGCGCG
>JBQCJG010000275.1:0-21050 GCA_051952955.1 Lysobacteraceae bacterium
CGGCCGGTTTGGTGGTCCGCCCGGGCGTTCGCAAGGGGTGGTCTTTGGGGGGGGAACCCCGGGAGGCGGCGAGGGCGGGCAGACCGGGTTCCCCGGGCGGGGCGGGAATCCCGCCGCTCCCACGGGAGACGCCCTCGAACATCGATGCCGCCCGCCTGGCGAAAGCGGTGCAGCGGTCCCGCTGCACGAGAGGATCGGCGGGACGGGCAAGCCGAACCCGTTGCGGCTAAGCTGCGGGCCTGCCGTATCCCGGGTCCTGCCATGCGCCTGTCCGCCAGCCTGCTCGCCTTCATGCTCGCCACCACCTCCGCCCTCGCCGCACCGTCCACGCCCCCGCCGCCGCAGCGGCTCACGCTCGAAGCGATCACCGGCGACGCGCCGCTGTCGGGGCCGACGCTGCTGAAGCCGCAGATCGCGCCGGACGGCTCGCGCATCACCTTCCTGCGCGGCAAGGAGAGCGACCGCAACAAGCTGGACCTGTGGGCCTTCGACGTCGCTTCGGGCCAGGTCGCGCGGCTGGTCGACAGCAGCGACGTGCTGCCCGGCGAGGAAGTGCTGAGCGACGCCGAGAAGGCGCGCCGCGAGCGCCAGCGCACCTCGGCGCTGTCGGGCATCGTCGACTACCAGTGGTCGCCGGACGGCAGGACGCTGCTGTTCCCGCTCGGCGGCGAGCTGTACCTGTACGACCTGTCGAAGTCCGGCAAGGCCGCGGTGCGCAAGCTGACCACCGGCACCGGCTTCGCCACCGACCCGCGGGTGTCGCCGAAGGGCGGCTTCGTCAGCTTCATCCGCGCCCGCGACCTGTGGGCCATCGACCTCGCCACCGGCGCCGAGATCCGCCTGACCCGCGACGGCAGCGACACCGTCGGCAACGGCGTGGCCGAGTTCGTCGCCGACGAGGAAATGGACCGCCACACCGGCTACTGGTGGGCGCCGGACGACTCCGCGATCGCGTTCGCGCGCATCGACGAATCGAAGGTGCCGGTGCAGAAGCGCTACGAGGTCTATCCGGACCGCACCGACGTGGTCGAGCAGCGCTATCCGGCCGCCGGCGATACCAACGCGACCATCACGCTGGGCGTGATCGCGCCGAAGGACGGCGCGCAGCCGCAGTGGGTCGACCTCGGCGCGAACGCAGACATCTACCTGGCCCGCGTCGACTGGCGCGATCCGCGGCACCTGACCTTCCAGCGCCAGTCGCGCGACCAGCGCAGGCTGGAACTCGTCGAGGCCGAACTCGCCAACGGCAGGCAGCGCACGCTGGTCACCGAGACCGCGAAGACCTGGGTGCCGCTGCACGACGGCCTGCGCTTCCTGAAGGACGGCCGCTTCCTGTGGATGAGCGAGCGCAGCGGCTTCGAGCACCTGTACCTCGCCAGCGCCGACGGCACGTCGATGAAGCCGCTGACCCGCGGCGACTGGCCGGTGGACGCGCTGCTGGCGGTCGACGAGGCGAAGGGGCTGGTGTATTTCAGCGCCGGCCGCACCGCCGACGGCAAGGCCGATGCGCGCCAGTCCCAGATCCACGTCGTGCCGCTGGCCGGCGGCGCGATCCGCACGCTGTCGACCGAGCCCGGCATGCACGCCGCCAGCTTCGCGAAGAACGCCAGCGTCTACGTCGACAGCTGGTCGAACGCGCGTACCCCGCCGCAGATCGCACTGCACCGCGCCGACGGCACGTTCGTCGCGAACCTGGTCGACAACGATCCGGCGAAGCCCGGCCATCCCTATGCGAAATACCTCGCGGCGCAGCGGCCGGTCGAGTTCGGCACGCTGCTCGCCGCCGACGGCAGGACGCCGCTGCACTACGGCCTGATCAAGCCCGCGGACTTCGATCCGGCGAAGCGCTATCCGGTCGTCGTCTACGTCTACGGCGGCCCCGCCGCGCAGACCGTCACCGACAGCTGGCCCGGCCGCGGCGACCACTTCTTCAACCAGTACCTCGCGCAGCAGGGCTACGTGGTGTTCACGCTGGACAACCGCGGCACGCCGCGGCGCGGCGCGGCGTTCGGCGGCGCGCTGTACGGCAGGCAGGGCACGGTGGAAGTCGACGACCAGCACGCCGGCGTCGAATGGCTGCGCGCGCAGCCGTGGGTGGACGCGGCGCGCATCGGCGTGTACGGCTGGTCGAACGGCGGCTACATGACGCTGATGCTGCTGGCGAAACGGCCCGACGACTACGCCTGCGGCGTCGCCGGCGCGCCGGTCACCGACTGGGCGCTGTACGACACGCACTACACCGAGCGCTACATGGACCTGCCGAAGGACAACGCCGCCGGCTACCGCGAGGCCAGCGTGTTCTCGCACGTCGGCGGCCTGCGCCCGAACGCGCTGCTGCTGGTCCACGGCATGGCCGACGACAACGTGCTGTTCCTCAACTCCACGAAGCTAATCAGCGCGCTGCAGAAGCAGGGCACGCCGTTCCAGCTGATGACCTACCCCGGCGCCAAGCACGGCCTGCGCGGCAGCGACGCGCTGCATCGCTACCGCACGACGGAAGCGTTCCTCGATCGCTGCCTGATGCCCTGACGGCGCCGCGCATGACGCCCGCACGCGATCCCGCGGCACCGGCGCGACCGGGCTGGTGGCAGCGGCACTGGACATGGGCGGTGCCGGCGCTGGCGATCACCGGGCTGGTGCTGTGCGCGGCGCTGGGCTTCGCGCTCGTCGCGACGATCCTGGGCGTGATGCGCGACCACGAGGTCTATCGCACGGCGCTCGAGCACGCGCGCCGCGATCGATCGGTGGCAGCCGCGCTCGGTACGCCGATCGAGCCGTCGTGGTGGATGTCGGCGGAGGTGCGCACGGCGAACGGGGGCGGCCATGCGCGCTACGACATCCCGATCGCCGGTCCGCGCGGCAAGGCGATGCTCTTCGTCGAAGCCCGCAGCCGGCTCGGCGTCTGGAAGTTCGGCACGCTGGCGGTGACCGTGGACGGCAGCGCCCGACCGATCGACCTGCTGCCGGGCCTGCCGGCCGAGCGGCGGCTCGGGACCTCGGACGCCACCGAGGCCGGTCATGACGACGACACGCCCGAGCCCGCGATCGGCCCCGCCGTGCCGAACGGAAAATTCTGAGCGACGACGCGGGCAACCCCGGGCACCGCGGCCGCGCGTTTGCGAAGCGGTCCGCCCGGGGAATATCGCCATGCGCCGCCGCTCGTCGCTGTCCCTCGCCCTGCTCGGCGCGCTGCTCGCGGTTGGTCCCGCGATCGCCGCTGACCCGCCACCCACCGCCGACGAAGCCCGCGCCTTCCTGCAGAGCCTGCTGACCGCCTCGCCCTACCGGCTGCCGCCCGCGGCGCTGGCGGGCGAGATCCGCTACCGGCTGCGCTTCGCGACGAGACCGGACACGTCGTTGCCCGAAACCGGCGAACAGCGCGCGCAGGTCGAAGCCGACGCCGTCGTCGTGTCGATCTGCCCCGACTGCGGCGACGAACCCGCGCCGACGCCCGATACGCTGCAGCGCTACCTGCGCCCGAACGCATGGGTGCGCAGCGACGACCGCGCCGTGCGCGCGTTCGCCCGCGCCCACGCGCGCGGGCTGTCGGTGCGCACGCGCATGCAGACGCTCACGGCCGCCGTGCGCGCGCACATGACCGGACCGATCGATTTCCGCCGCTACGACGACGCCGCGACCGCGCTGCGCAACCGCGGCGGCGACTGCACCGAGTTCGCGGTGCTGCTGGCGGCGAGCGCACGCGCGGTGGGCATCCCGGCGCGGATCGCGCACGGCATCAGCTATTCGGGACGCATGAGCGGCGTGCCGCACGTGTTCGCGCCGCATGCCTGGGTGCAGGTCTGGGACGGCACCCGCTGGACCAGCTACGACGCCGCGCTGGGCCGCTTCGACGCCGGCCACATCGCCCTGCTGGTCGGCGACGGCGATCCCGGGATCGCCGCCACGCTCAACGCCACGATCCGCGACCTGCGCGTGGTCGATGCGGTCGGCATCCGCCACCGCGCGGCCGGCGATGATTGAAGACCGTGCACGCATCGACGCCGGCCCGCAGTGCAGGCCGGCATCGATGCGGATGGATCAGCGCTGGCCGACGTCGGTCGCCATCGGCAGCTCGGGCACGCTCGTGTCCTCGGGCGCGGCGGCATCCTGCGGATCGTTCACCGCGCCGATGACGTGCACGGCGTCGAGGTCGCGCGTGGCGTCCTGGCGGATGCGCGTGCCGGTGGACGGCGTCGTCGGCGCGGTGGCGGCGGGTGCGGGCGTGGCCGTCGCGGGCGGGACGGGTGCGCGGGAATCGGCGGCCGGGGCGGCGCCGGCCACGCACAGGACGGCGGCGGCGATCGCGGCGGCAACGGAACGGCGGAACGCGGGGCGGGACGGAACGGACATGGACGGCTCCTCTGGAGGTCGGACGGGATGGCGGGCGACCGCGGCAACGCGATCGTCCGCACACGACAACGCCCCGCTGCGCCGCACGGGGTTGCACGGGTCTCAGGTCCTGCGTCGCCCGGAAGACAGACTGGCGGTGCCGATCCTGCGCATGACCTTCGACGCACGCGACGCATGACCTTCGACGGTGGGCGCGCCCGCCGCCGGGGCGTAGCGTTCCCGCACCTCCGTGGAGATTCGCCCGATGAAACCGACCCTGCTCGCCGCCGCGCTCGCCAGCGCCCTCGCCGTCGCGCTGTCCGCCCAGGCGGCCACGCCCGCCGCTTCCCCTGCCCCGGCCGCACGCACCGCGCCGGCATGGGTCGAGACCAGCAACGGCTACGCCCGCATCCTGCTCGACGCCCAGCTGCGCTTCCAGCCGGAATCCGCGACGTTCTTCGGCGTGCCCGGCTACGACGACAAGGTCGCCGACCTCGGTCCCGACGTCGGCGCGCGCGCGCGCAAGGCGCTGGACGAGGCGCGCATCGCGCTGCGCCAGAAGCTGCAGGTCGAGCGCGACCCGAACGTGCGCCAGGACCTGGAGATCATGATCGGCGCCGCCAACGACACGATCGAATCCAGCGAAGTGAACGAGCGCATGGTGCTGCCGTTCATCGACGCGCCGCAGCTGGTGTTCGGCGGCATGAGCGGCCTGCTCTCCGACCAGGTGCCGGCCGATCGCCGCGCGAAGGCGCTCGCCCGCCTCAAGGCCTATGTCGGCCAGACGCCCGGCACCACGCCGGTCATGGTGCTGGCGCGCCAGCGCTACGAGGAACGCGCCGGCAACGGTGCGCTGCTGCGGCCGTCGAAGCTGGAGGTCGAGCAGGCGCTGAACAATGCCCAGACCTACGCCGCCGGCATCCGCAAGCTGTTCGACAAGTACAGGATCAAGGGCGGCGACGCCGCGCTGAAGGCCCTCGACACGCAGACCGCCGAGTTCCTGGCGTGGGCGCGCGGCACCGTGCTGCCGCAGGCGCGCAGCGAGACCCAGCTGCCGCGCGAACTGTACGCGCTGCAGCTCAAGCAGGTCGGCATCGACATCGCGCCGGAAGCGCTGATGCAGCGCGCCCGCCTGGAGTTCATGGAAACGCGCGCGGCGATGCAGCAACTCGCGCCGATCGTGGCCAAGGCCAAGGGCATCGACGCCACCGACTACCGCGACGTGATCCGCGCGCTCAAGAAGGACACGATCCCGAACGACAAGCTCGAGGCGCGCTACCGCGAGGTGATCGACGCGATCGACCCGATCATCCGTCGCGAGCGCATCGTCGAGGTGCCGCAGCGGCCGATGATCATGCGCCTGGGCACCGAGGCCGAGAACGCGCAGCAGCCCGCGCCGCATTTCCTGCCGGCGCCGCTGATCGGCAACACCGGCCAGCAGGGCCAGTTCGTGCTGCCGCTGGCGAACCCGGCCGCCGGCGCCGCCGACCAGTACGACGACTTCAATTTCCCGTCGGTGGCGTGGACGCTGTCCGCGCACGAAGGCCGCCCCGGCCACGAGCTGCAGTTCACCGCGATGGTCGAGCGCGGCGTGTCGCTGGCGCGCACGCTGTTCGCGTTCAACTCGGTGAACGTCGAAGGCTGGGCGCTGTACGCGGAGGCGGAGATGGTGCCGTACGAGCCGGTCGACGGGCAGCTGATCGCGCTGCAGTTCCGGCTGATGCGCGCCGCGCGCGCGATGCTCGACCCGATGCTCAACCTCGGCATGACCGACCGCGCCCGCGCCGAGAAGGTGCTGATGGAGGACGTGGGCCTGTCGAAGGCGATGGCGCGGCAGGAACTCGACCGCTACACCTTCAACGCCCCGGGCCAAGCCGGCGCCTATCTCTACGGCTATTCGCGTCTGCTCGAACTGCGCGCCGAAGCGGAAATGGCGCTGGGCGACAGGTTCGATCGCCTCGCCTTCAACAACTTCGTGATCGACCAGGGCATGCTGCCGCCCGACCTGCTCGCAAAGGCCGTGCGCGAGCAGTTCATCCCGGCGCAGAAGGCGAAGCGCTGAGCGATACGCGACTCATCCGCCGCCGGACGCGGGCAGCGCCGGCGGCGGATGCTTCGGCTGGGAACCGCGCAGCGGGATCGGCGCGAAGATCGACGGATCGAGCAGCCGCAGCGCATCGCGGCAGTCGAGGAACGGGTACCGGCGGTCGACGGCCGGATCGGCGATGCGCTGCGTCGACAGCGTCATCGCATCCATGCGCTGCGCGACCGTCGACGCGGGCACCGCCTGCTTCAGCGCCACCGCGCAGGCCGCGACCATCGGTGCCGCCTGCGAGGTGCCGCCGAAATTCGACGTGCCGCCGTTGAAGCCCGGCGCGCGCACGAACGCGCCGGCCGCGAACAGGTCGGTCGTCGCGCTGCGGTTCGAGAAGCAGGCGAGCTGCTTCGGCGCGGTCGACGCCTCGGTGCAGCCGAGAAAGGTCACCGCGCCACCACTGAAGTCCCAGGTCGCGCCGGTCGACACCACGCCGCGCAGGCAGGCGGGCGCGCTCATCGCGTTCGCGTTGCCCTGGTTGCCGGCCGACGACGTCACGACCGCGCCCAGCGCGTGGAGGTTGGCGACCGCGACCGCCAGCGCCTGCGTCCACGCGGCGTCGGCGTCGCAGTCGCCGTCGAACAGCGCGTCGGTGCCAATGCTGAGGTTCACCGCGTCGACGTCGGGATGCTGCACGGCGAGCCAGTCCAGCGCCGACAGCACGTCGGCCGTGGACGAAAAGCGGCCGTTGCGATCGATCATCTTCACCACCACCAGCGACACCGCCGGCAGCGCACCGCGCGGCGCGACCGTGCCGTCGCCGCCGATGATGCCGGCGACGTTGGTGCCGTGGCCCTGGTCGTCCTCCGCCGCGCCGGCACCGGACTGGGTCGCGGTGCCGTTCGGGCAGCAGTTGGCCGCGCAGAAGCACTGCTGGCCGACGATGCGGCCGCGGAAGTCGGCGTGGTCGGTGTCGATGCCCGAATCGACGACCGCGACCTTCATGCCGCTGCCGGAGAAGCCGAGTTCCGGCAGCTGGTGCACCTGGTTGAGCACCGTCGATTCGTCCGGCGCCGACGCCGTGCCGCCGCCGGTGTCGACGTCCACCCGCAGCACGCGCGGATCGCGCGCCAGTGTCGCCAGCGTGGTCGCATCGACCTCCATCACGACCGCCGGGATGCGTTCGAAGCGGCGCAGCACGCGCGCCTGCGCTCGTCGCGGCAGCGACGACAGCACGCGGTCGACCTGCGCGCGCACCTTCGGATGCAGCACCGGGCGGGGCTCGGCTTCGGCCGCACGCTTCGACGCGGCATCGGGCGACAGTGCCGGCACCGCGACCTGCGGGCGCAGCATCACGAGCACGCGCACGCTGCCTTCGATGGCGGCGCGGCGCATCGCCGCGTCACCGACCTTCGTGCCGACGACCGGCGCAGCATTCGCAGGACTCGACAGCGGCAGCATCGCGAACAGCAGGCACGACAGGATGATCCGGCGCATCGGCGCTCTCCCCGGGCTCGACGCCGGACAGCATGCCACGCATGCCACGACACGGCGCGTGCCGGCACAGTGACCCGGGCGATCGCCGACCACGTCGACTGACCTGCCGGACCTCTCCGTCGATCAGCGGCGAAAGCGACCCGACCACCGATTCGCCGCTGGTCGTCGCCTGCATGTCCGGCGACACCGCTACCCGCTACACCGAGAGCCACCGGAACAGCGTCTTCCACACGAAGACTGGCCCGCGCAGGACGTCACCGGCGGCGACCGCCACATGCAGGACTACGACCATCACAAGGCGACGCTGCGGAGCTCCTCCACCTGCGGCGGTTGCGCCTACGGCGAGAAGCGCTGCGCCTGCTGTTCCCCGGCCGCAGCGCCTTCGACCCGACCCTGCACAGCGACACGAAGATGCCGCATTACGACGGCGCCGGCGCAAGCAGGACGGGAGGCAGACGGACCTGATGACCGACTGAGGCGGCGCGGGCAGGGCCTGTGCTATCCCCAGTCAGCTCGCCTCACCGCATCCGCTCGACCATCCGCCGGTGGCCGATCAGGCGGGCGTAGCGGGTGCCGAGGTCGATCCAGCAGACGTAGGCGGCTTCGCCGGCGAGGCGCCAGAGCATGGTCGGGGTGAAGCGCAGGGCGGGTTCGGCGGCGCACAGTTCCCAGTCGAAGCCGAGCTGGCGGGCGAACAGGGCGCAGCGCGCGAGGTGGTAGCGGTTGCTGAGCAGGGTGACGCGGCCGTCGTGCGCTTCGGCGGCGAGCAGGCTGCGGGCGTTGCGCAGGTTCTGCAGGGTGTCGCGCGAGGTCTTCTCCAGCCGCAGCGGCGCGTCGGCGGCCACGCCTTCGGCGAGCAGCGCCGCATGGGCGACGTCGGCTTCGGCCGGATGCCCCGCCGCGCTGCCGCCGAGCAGCACGATCGTGCGCGGCGGGCGCGTGCGCCACACGTCCGCGGCGCGGGCGACGCGGGCGGTGAAGTCGGCATCGAGACGGCCGTCCGGCGCGTGCTTGCCGAACAGCAGCAGCGTGTCGCCCTGCGCGGGCTGCGTGGGCGCGCGTCGTGCGATCCGCACGACATGGGCGAAATACCCGACGTACACCAGTCCTGCGCTGAACACGCACAGGGCGGCGGCGACCGCGCCGGCATGCAGCACGTCGCGGTCGAACAGCAGGCGGCGGCGGTGATCCAGACGCGTCATGGATGTCGCGGAGTCGGCAGGACATCGGGAGTGGCGTCGGCGTGGCAGGGGCCCGGGCCACGACCGACAGGCGGCAGAATACCGCGACGGCCCGGGCGCCACGACCCGCCCGCTATAATCCGGGGCCTTCTCCGAACACGGGCGACGCGGTGTCCCTTTCCGCAGCGACGGCTCCTGCCGCGATCCCTCCCTCGCCGATGGCGCCGCTGGCGATCCGCGCGCATACCGCCACGACCGCGCTGGGCCGCGGCCGCGACGCCCAGGCCGGGGCGCTGCGCGATCGTCGCAGCGGCCTGCGCCGCAACGACTTCGGCAGCGGCGCGACCGCCGACGCGCGGCTCGACACGTGGATCGGCCGCGTCGACGGGATCGAGGACGTGCGCCTGCCGGCGGACCTCGCCGCGCTCGACTGCCGCAACAACCGCCTCGCCTGGCTCGCCTTCCACCAGGACGGCCTGCCCGAGGCCGTCGCCGCCCTGCGCGAACGCCACGGGGCCGAGCGCGTCGCGGTGGTGATCGGCACTTCCACTGCCAGCATCGGCGCCAGCGAGGAGGCCTACACGCGCCTCGACGGCGACGCCTTCCCGGCCGACCTGCGCACGCCGCTGCTGCACACGCCGCATTCGCCCGGCCACTTCGTGCAGCGCATCGCCGGCCTGCGCGGTCCGTGCGCGACCGTCGCGACCGCGTGCTCGTCCAGCGCCAAGGTGTTCGCGCAGGCGGCGCGGCTGATCCACGCCGGCCTCGTCGACGCCGCGCTGGTCGGCGGGATCGACACGCTGTGCGGCAGCGTGCTGTTCGGCTTCAACTCGCTGGGGCTGGTGTCGACGCGGCGCTGCCTGCCGTTCGACGCGCGCCGCGACGGCCTGAACCTCGGCGAGGCCGGCGGCTACGCGATCCTCGAACGCCTCGCCGATGATGAAGACGTGCCACTGCGGCTCTGCGGCTACGGCGAGAGCAGCGACGCGCACCACATGTCGACGCCGCATCCCGAAGGCCTCGGCGCGCGGCTGGCGATGCGCGATGCGCTCGCCCGCGCCGGCCTCGACGGCGACGCCGTCGGCTACCTCAACCTGCACGGCACCGCGACGCCGGCAAACGACAGCGTCGAGGCCGCCGCGGTCGCGGCGCTGTTCCCCGCGACGCTGCACGCGAGTTCGACCAAGGGCTGGACCGGCCACACGCTGGGCGCGGCGGGCATCGTCGAATCGGTGTTCGCACTGCTCGCGCTGGAACGCGGCCTGCTGCCCGGCATGCTCGGCGACGACGCCGGCGGCGAGGCGCAGCCCGATCCCGCCTGCGGCCCGCAGATCCGCTTCGACAATGCGGAGCGCCGCATCGGCTACGCGATGAACAACTCCTTCGGCTTCGGCGGCAACAACTGTTCGCTGGTGTTCGGGGGTGCGGCGTGAGCGCCCGGCTGCATCGTGTCGTCCGCGCATCCGCTGCCGTCGCGACGCTCGCGCTGGCCGGCGCCGCCTGCGCACAGGGCACCGGCGTTCCCGATGCCCGCGACCGGTCGGACGCGCTCGCCGTCGATGCGGCCGACGGCATCGACGCCGCGGAAGCCCGGCGCATCGCCCTCGCGTATTTCGATCGGCATGTCGGCTGCGGCACCTTCACGGGCATCGCCGACGGCGGCGAGCGCTGGCTCGTGCAGGGCGTGCACGGCCGCGGCGCGGCCGCGATCCGGGGCTTCACCATTGACAAGCGCAGCGGCGCGGTCGCGTCCCCGATCGGCCCCAGCTACGCCGATCCGCAGATGCGCATCGAGCGCCCGTCCGCGCCGACGCCGCCCGGCCCGGGCGTGCCGGCGCCGCAAGGCGACCGTCGATGAGCGCGCTCTCTGCCCGCATCGAGGCCGTCGCGTTCTGGGCCAACGGCCTGCCGTCGTGGGACGCCGCGCGCGCGTTCGTCGCCGACGGCACGCTGCCGGACGCCGCGCCGGCGAAGCCGTCGCCGCAGCTGCTGCCGCCGAACGAGCGCCGCCGCGCGCCGGAGTCCGTCGCGGTCGCGCTCGACGTCGCGCTCGCCGCCTGCCACGCCGCCGGCCGCGATCCGGCGTCGCTGCCGTCGGTGTTCGCCTCGACCCACGGCGACCTGCCGATCACCGACTACATGTGCGCGACGCTCGCGACCGATCCGCGCGCGATCTCGCCGACGAAGTTCCACAACTCGGTGCATAACGCCGCCGCCGGCTACTGGACCATCGGCGCCGGCTGCACCCGCGCCGCGACCGCGATCAGCGCCTGGGACGCCAGCTTCGCCGAAGGCCTGGTCGAAGCGCTGGCGCAACTCGCCGAAGGCGCCGACGCGGTGCTGCTGGTCGGCTACGACACCGGCGCGGTCGGGCCGCTGCGATCGATCCATCCGGTCGACGGCCTGCTCGGCGGCGCGCTGGTGCTGGCGCGCGACGACGGTACGCCGGGTCCGCGCCTGCGCGCGACGCTGGTCGATGGCGACGCGGATGCGCCGGGCGCGCTCGGCGCGCGCTGCGCGACGAATCCGATGGCACCGATGCTGCCGCTGTTCGATGCGCTGGCGGCCGGCGCGGCGACCGCGACGCTGCACGCCGGCCCGGGCCGCGCGCTGCGCCTGGAGCTCTCCCATGCGGAGCTTGCCCATGCGGAGCTCGCCCATGCGGAGCGTGCGCATGACTGAGTCCGTCGCCTTCGACCGCGGCAACGTCGTCGTCGTGATCCCGGCGCTGAACGAGGCGCTGCGCATCCGCGAGGTGGTCGAGGGCGCGCTCGCCGAATGCGATCGCGTGATCGTCATCGACGACGGCTCCGACGACGGCACCGCGGACAAGATCGCCGACCTGCCGGTGACGCTGCTGCGCCACGAGCGGCGCATGGGCAAGGGCGCGAGCCTGCGCGACGGCTTCCGCGAAGCGCTGCGCCTGGGCGCGGCCGCGGTGCTGACGATGGACGGCGACGGCCAGCACCTGGCCGCCGACATCCCGCGCCTGATCGCCGCCGCGAACCGGCATCCGCGGTGCATCGTCGTCGGCGCGCGCCTGCGCAAGCGCGCGCAGCAGCCGACCTATCGCCGCCTCGCCAACGAGTTCGGCGACTGGGGCATCGCCTGGGGCTGCGGCTACCGCATCGCCGACACGCAGAGCGGCCAGCGCCTGTACCCGGCCGCGGTCGCCGCGCTCGACGATGTGCCCGGCGAAGATTTCGTGTTCGAGGCGCAGATCCTGATCAGCGCCGCGCGCCGCCTCGGCATGGGCGTGGTGTCGGTGCCGATCGAATCGCGCTACGCCGGCGCCGGCGCCGTCGAGAAATTCCGCAAGAGCCACTTCCGCCCGCTGCACGACCTGTGGCGCATCACCTCGCACGTCGTCGTGCAGGTGGGGCGCCACGGCCACGTGATCCGCGAATACCGCTGCACCCGCGCCACGCGGCCGGTGGTCGAGGATCCGACGGGCGAATTCGCTTCCCGCACATCGCCATGACCCCTGAAACCAGCACCCACGACGTCATCCTCCTCGGCGGCGGCCTCGCCGGACTCACGCTCGCGCTGCAGCTGAAGCGGCAGGACCCGGCCATCGACGTGCTCGTCCTCGAACGCCGCGCGCATCCGGTGCCGGAAGCCGCGCACAAGGTCGGCGAGTCGACGGTGGAGATCGGCGCGCACTACTTCGCGAACATGCTCGGCCTGCGCGAGCACCTGGAGCGCGAACAGATCCGCAAGTTCGGCTTCCGCTTCTTCTTCAGCGACGGCCGCCGCGACGTCGACCGCTGCACCGAACTGGGCGTCAGCCAGATCCTGCCGACGCCGTCGTGGCAGATCGACCGCGGCCGCTTCGAGAACTTCCTCGGCGAGGAAGCGCGCCGGCTCGGCGTGCGCTTCGTCGACGGCGCGGTGGTGCGCGGCCTCGATCTGCGCGACGGCGACGCCGCGCACACCGTGACCTGGGAGCACGACGGCGCCACGCACGCCGCCGACGCGCGCTGGGTGGTCGATGCCAGCGGCCGCGCGGGCCTCATCAAGCGCAAGCTCGACCTCGCCGCGCCCGAGGTCCACGACGCCAATGCGGTGTGGTGGCGCGTCGACGGCGTGCTCGACCCGATGGACTGGTCGGACGATCCCGAATGGCGCGCGCGCTGCACGCCGCCGGACCGCTGGCGCTCGACCAACCACATGTGCGGCCCGGGCTACTGGTTCTGGATGATCCCGCTATCGTCCGGCGCGCATTCGCTGGGCATCGTCTGCGACGCGGACCTGCATCCGCTGGAGACGATGAACACCCACGAGAAGGCGATGGCCTGGCTGCGCGAACACCAGCCGCGCGTCGCCGAGGCACTGGATCGCCCGGAACACCGGCTGCAGGACTTCCTGTTCCTGCGCCATTTCTCGCACGGCTGCAGGCGCGTGTTCAGCGGCGACCGCTGGGCGCTGACCGGCGAGGCCGGCGTGTTCCTCGATCCGTTCTACTCGCCGGGCAGCGACTACATCGCGATCGCCAACACGCTGATCTGCGACATGATCCGCCGCGACCGCGCGAACGAACCCTTCGCCCCGTACGCGGAGATCTACCAGCAGCTGTACTTCGGCTTCTTCGAGAACACGATGACGCTGTACCGCGGCCAGTACGCGCTGTTCGGCGACGCGCAGGTGATGCCGGTCAAGGTGATCTGGGACTACACCTACTACTGGGCGCTGCTGGCGCCGCTGGTGTGCGGCGACAAGCTCACCGAAGTGTCGCTGCTGGGCCGGCTGCGCCCGCAGTTCGAGCGCGGCCGCGCGCTCAACCTCGCGGTGCAGGCGCTGCTGCGCGCCTGGGGCGAGGCCAACGCCGCCGCCAGCGCGCTCGACACGGCGACGCTCGACGGCCGCCTGCTCGACCAGTACGACATCGACTGGTTCCACGAAATGAACCGCGCCCTGCACGACACGCTCGACAACGCCGCCTTCCAGCAGCGCATCCGCGACAACGTCGCGCGCATGGACGCACTGGCGGCGGAACTGCTGCGGCGCGCGCGTGCGGCGCATCCGCGGATCGACGACGGCGGACTGGCGGCGCTGCTGGATGCGGCGCACGATGCCGCACCCGAGGCGCCGTCGCTGGCGCCGACCTGGTACGCCGCGGCCTGACCCGCATTCCATCTAACGGAGCCTTCGCCATGACCGATGCCATCGATCCGCGCGCCATCGCCGCCGGCCTGACCGAACTGTGGTCGCCGCGCGTGGTCGGCGAAGTCGACGACCACTACGTCAAGGTCGCGAAGGTGCACGGCGTGCTCGACTGGCACCGCCACGCCGACGAGGACGAACTGTTCCTCGTGCTGCAGGGCCGCCTGCGGCTGGCCCTCGAAGGCGGCGACGCGGTCGTGCTGGAGCCGGGCACGTTCCACGTCGTGCCGAAGGGCGTGCTGCACCAGCCGGTGGCCGAGGACGAATGCCTGCTGATGCTGTTCGAGCGCAAGGCCACGCGCCACACCGGCGACACCGTGACCGCGTACACGCGCTCGATCGAGGAGCAGCTGCGCCCGATCGAGTGATCGATCGCGGACCGGAGATCGGTCAGGTCATGCCGCCATCGACGCCGATCACCTGGCCGTTGACGTAGCTCGCGCCGTCGCTGCACAGGAACGCGATCACCGCGGCGACTTCCTCCGGCTTGCCGGCGCGGCCGGCGGGCACCATCTGCTTGAGATGCTCCGGCGAGAACGCCTCGTCGGCCATGCGCCCGGCGATCGCGCCGGGCGCGACGACATTCGCGGTGATGCCGCGGCTGCCCATCTCGCGCGCCAGCGACTTGGTCGCGCCGTGCAGCGCGGCCTTCGCGGCGGCGTAGTTGGCCTGGCCGCGGTTGCCGAGCACCGCCGCCACCGACGACACGCTGACGACACGGCCCCAGCGCGTGCGCGCCATCGGCAGCAGCAGCGGCTGGGTGACGTGGAAGAAGCCGTGCAGCGAGACGTCGACGACGCGCTTCCACTGCTCGTCGCGCAGGCCGGCCATCGGGCCGTCGTCGTGGATGCCGGCGTTGTTGACGACGATCTGGATCGTGCCCGCTTCGAGCAGCGCCGTCACGGCCGCGCGCGTCGCGTCGCCGTCGGCGACGTCGAAGGCGACCGCCTCGGCGCTGCCGCCGGCGGCGACGATCGCGTCGCGCACCGCTTCGGCACGCGCGAGGTTCGCGTTCGCATGGACGATGACGTGCGCGCCCTGCGCCGCCAGCGCATGGCAGATCGCGCCGCCGAGATCACCGCTGCCGCCGGTGACGAGGGCGCGGCGTTGGATCGAGGTCGACATCGGGTCATTCTCCATCAGCATCTGAAATTGTCATCCCGAATCCCCGGCTTCACCGGGGTGAGGGATCTGCTTGCGTGGCTGTGCGTCGAACAGCAGATCCCTCCTCGCGCAGCGCGCTCGTTGGGGATGACACCCGATGCGACGCAGGCATGGCAATGCCTTTCAAAGCAAGGTCCAGCGCATGCGGTAGTCGGGACCGTCTTCCGCATAGCGTTCGTCGCGACCCAGCCATTCCTTTTCTGCCCGAGCCTGACGAATCGTCGCCGGACTCGCGTTTCGGTCCTGCGCCAGTTCGCTTTCGAGGGCATCGTAACGGGAACCGATGCCACCGACCCCGGGGTGTTTTGGCACGGAGGAGTCGCCAGCTTCGTAGCGGCGGTTCCATGCGACGAAAATCCGCCATTGTTCCTGCTCTTTCGCCAGCACATCCGGCTCCACCACACGTACCGAGAACGTTCCGAACGGGTCATCGTCGGTGTCATCGCCGTTGGATTTGAATCGGTGCGGAACCCCGTGGATGTCGGCAATGCCCGCGCGCGGGCCGTCGTACCAATCCAGCTCGACATACACGCGCTCGAAGCCGAAATCCGTCGTCATGGTTGCAGCATCACCGCCGCGCGCCCTTCGGCCAGCAGCGTGCCGGCGTGGAACAGGCGGAAGGCGTACTGCTGGCTCGTCGCGCTGTCGGCGAGCAGGTCGGCTTCGCCTTCGAGGTCGCCGGGCAGGTCGTCGATGCGGGCGACGTGCAGGCGCACGTCGCGCAGCGCGACGAGGAAGCCGACCTTCGGCGCGCCGCCGGCCGCGGCGCCGCGCAGGCCGCCGTGCACGGCCATCGCCTGCGCGCCGTACTCGCACAGGTGCACCGCGCGCAGGCGGCCGGCGCTGCGCAGCGGATGTGCGGGATCGCGATGGCCGGCGCTGCGCAGGCGGATGCGCGCGTCGTCCCAGTCGGTCACCGCATCCCACAGGCACATCGCGCCCTGGTGCGGGATCATCGCGAGGATCGCGTCACGCCCGATCACGACGCCAGCCCTGTAGGAGCGCCGGAAGGCGCGACCGATTTCAATCGCCCAGGGATCATGCGGCCACCCCTCCGGACGCCGCCGTCGGATGCCGCGCGATCAGCAGCGCCAGCACGAAATTGAAGCCGACGCCCAGCGTGACCGTCACGCCGATCGCGCGCAGCACAGGGATGGTCGACAGCGCCAGCAGGAAGAACACGAGGAAGGTCATCAGGCTGCACACGATCAGCGCGTGGAAGGTGCGCAGTTGATCTTCGAGACCGTCGCCGGCGTGTTCGAAGAACAGCGCGTAGTCGAGACCGAGCCCCGCGGCGAGGATCAGCGCGACCAGGTGGAACAGCGTCAGCTCGACGCCGCAGGCGCGCAGCGCGGCGAGGATGACCAGCGTGGTCAGCGCCATCGGCAGCAGCACGCGGGCGACGCGGCGCGGCGTGCGCAGCGCGGCCCACACCGTCGCCGCCAGCAGCAGCGCGGCGATGCCGAGCGCGAACAGCACGCGCTCGCGGTAGGCGACCACCAGCGATTCCGACGCGGTCTTCAGATCGAGCAGTTCGACGCCCTCGCGCCCGGCGACCGCGGCGGCGACGCGGGCTGGATCGGCGAGGCCGGTCATCGACACCAGCGCCACCGCGCCGTGGCCGTGGTCGACCAGCAGCCCGTCGACGCGGGTGGCGAGCGGCGTGCCGGCGAAGTCGCGCGCGGTCAGCGGCTTCGCGGTGCGCGCGGTCCCGGCATCGCGCAGGAAATCTTCGAACGCGTCGCTGCGGAACGGCGTGGCCGCGACCGCGGCGTCGAGCGCGGTGCGCAATGCGTCGGGTGCGGGCAGCTTCGCCTGCCGCGCGCGCTGCGTGGCCGCGCTGGGCAACACCTTCGCGGCGCTGTCGTAGCCGGCGATGACGTGCCGGGCGACCAGCGCGTCGAGCGTGGCGTGCAGCGCCTCGGTGCGGCGCAGCGCGGTCTCGGCGTCGGGCGCGCGCACGGCCAGCAGCCAGCGCACGTCGGGCGCGCCGAGCGCACTGCGCAGGTGCGCGTCCTGCGCCAGCGCCTCGGGGCGCACCGGCGTGAGCTTCGACAGGTCGTTCTGCCAGAACAGGCCGGGCGCGAACGCGAGCGTGGCGAAGCCGACGACCGCGAGCGTCGCCAGCGCCCAGCGCGGCGGCCGCCGCAGGCGTTCGACCGCGGACCACAGCCGGCGCAGGCGCGCGGAGTTGGCGGGATCGCGCGGCGCGGGATCGATCAGCCCCGGCAGCAGCAGGCGCGTGGTCGCGGCGGCGACCAGCAGCCCGGCGATCGTGAACACCGCGAGCTGGCGCAGGCCTTCGACGCCGGAGAACAGGAAGGTGACATAGGCGATGCAGGTCGACGCGACGCCGGTGGCCAGCGTCGGCCAGATCGCCCGCGCGTTGGCCCACGGCGACACGCCGGCGCGCTGGTGGCTGAAGAGATGGATCGGATAATCCTGCACCACGCCGATCAGGGTGAAGCCGAACGCGACGGTGATGCCGTGCACGCCGGGGAACAGCAGCGCGACCGCGCCGAGGCCGGCGAGGCCGGCGCTGGCGAGCGGCAGCACGCCGAACAGCGGCGTGCGCCAGCTGCGGTAGGCGAACAGCAGCAGCACGATCAGCCCGAGCGTGTCGACGCTGCCGATCAGGTTCGCCTCGCGCTGCGTGCGGCCGCCGATCTCCACCGAGAACGCGCCGGGGCCGGTGAGCACGAGCTTCGACGCACTGCCGCCGCGCGCCTGCGCGAACGCGGCCTGCACCGCGTCGACCGCGGCCTGCTGGCCGCCGGGATCGAAGCCGGCGGCGCGCGTCTGCACCGCGAGCAGCGCTTCGCGGCCGGTGGCGTCGAACCACACGCCGTGCAGCCGCTGCGGCGAGGCCGCGCCCTGCAGCGCCTCGGCGACGTGCAGCGTCTCGAGCGTGGGATCGGACGGCAGCAGCGGTTCGATCAGGCCGGCCGCGGGCGAACCGAGGTCCTGCACGCGCGCATCGAGTTCATCGCGCAGGAACGCGGCGTCGAACGACTGCGCGTCGAGCGTCGGCGACAGCAGGTAGCGATACGGCTTCAGGCGCTCGGGGATCGCGGCCAGCGGATCGCCGCCGCCGTTGGCGACGAACGTGAAGCGATCGTCGGCGGAGAGCGTCGCCGCGACCGCTTGCGACTGCGCGGCGAGCGTCTCGGCATCGGCGCCGGACAGCGACAGCAGCAGCAGGCGCGAACCGGGGCCTTCGCCGAGTTCGTCGAGCAGCAGTTTCTGCGCCGGCGTCTCGGCCGACGGCATGAACTTGCGCAGGTCGCCGCTGACGTGCAGGCGCTGCGAAATGACGTAGCCGGCGACGGCGAGCACGGCGAGCCAGACCAGCGCGAGGACGGTGCGGCGGGTGGCGGTCATGCGGCCACCGCACTTTCAAGCGCCGCCCGGTACTGTTCTGCCTCGAATTGAAACGGCCCGACACCGGCATAAAACTCGCGGTCCGTCATGTCCGGGTTGTAGCCGTTTTCGAAAGCGAAGTCCGACCACTCGACCGTGGTTTCAGTGCGCACGATCCTGCAGGTCAGCGCGCCGCAGGCGAGGTCGCCGCATTCGGCGCAGAGGTAGAGCATGACGCGATCCTCTTCCTCGTCCGCTGGCGCCTCTCCCTGCAGAATCTGCAGAACCTTCGGATTCCATTCCGCCTCGGGATCGGGCGAGAGGCGGCCGCGCAGATCCTTGTCAGTGACGAGCGACGACAGAGGCACGCCATCCACCACGAAGTCGATGCTGCATTGGTCGGGATGCCCCTGCCGCAACAACAAGGCGTGCTCCAGTCGATGGAATCTCACTGCGCCCCCGTCCGGCACAGCGCCTCCAGCGCCTTCGCGTCGCGGTCTGGGGTCGCGGCCTGCGCGGCGCTGGCGAGCAGCGTGCGCTGGAGGTCGCCCTTCGCCGGGCGGGTCTCGATGCAGCGCAGTTCGACGCCCTGGCCGTACAGCACGATGTCGCGGACGCGCGCGGCCAGCGCCTTGTCCTTCGGCGCGAGGGTCAGCGTCCAGCGCTCGCGGGTGCCGTCGGCGCGCAGGGTGTAGGCGCGCTCGATGCCCGCGCGGTCGCCGGCGAGCAGTGCGCCGAAGCTCGACTGCAGACCGGCGAGTTCGGGCACGCGCGCCAGCGAGAACGTGCGCGGCGGCTTGCCGTCGCGGGCGATGGTGGCCTCGCCCGCGCGCAGCGTGGTGGTCTCGCGGTACGGGCTGCGCACCTCGCGCACGAGCGTGGCGGCGTCGGGGCGGCGGTATTCGCCGCTCAGGCGCAGCGGCGCCTTCAGCAGCGGCGAGCCGCGCAGTTCGACGAACGCGGTCCGCACCGGCGCCGGGCGCGCCATCGCGGCGAGGATCCAGCCGCTGTCGGCGGTCTGCGCGGATGCGGCGCCGGCGCACAGCAGTGCGGCCACGGCGACGAGGGACGAGCGGGCGGCGGGCATCAGTCGCGGCTCCAGAAGTCGTAGAAATTGAACCAGTTGTACGGGGCGCTGCGGGCGACGTCTTCCAGCCGCGCGGCGTAGCGCCGGATCAGCAGCGCCAGCGCTTCCGCGCGTCGCGGCCGCGGGATGTCGACCGCGTCGCTGAAGTTCTCGAACAGCAGCTCGTAGCGGTTGCCGCCGCGGTACAGGCCGAACGCCAGCGTCACCGGCGCCTTCAGCGCGGCCGCGATCAGCCACGGCGCCACCGGGAAGCGCGCTTCCTCGCCGAAGAACGGCGCGTCCACGGTCTGGCCACCGGGATGCGCGCGGTCGACCAGCAGCGCCACCAGCGCGCCGCCCTGCACCGCCTGCTGGATCGCCAGCATCAGCGCGGGGCCGTCCTGGCCGGCGTCGATCACGGTCGCCGCCACGTCCGGGTTGAGGTTGTCGAGCAACTGCGTGAGCGCCGGGTTGTGGCCTTTGTCGAGCACCACGCGGATCGTGTATTCCGGGCGCCGTCGCGACAGCACGCGCAGTACCTCGAAGCTGCCCAGATGCGAGCCGAACAGCAGCATGCCGCGGCCCTGGTCGAGGTGCCGGTGCAGGTCGTCCAGGCCGCGCACGTCGACGTCGAAGCGGCGATCGAGGCAGGCGGCGCCGTCGCCGAGCAGGAACACGCGATCGAGGATGGTCGCGGCGAACGTGTGGATGTGGCGGGCGACCTGCCATGCCGACGCCGGCCGGCCCTGCACGCGGCCCAGCCAGGTGCGCGAGGCGGCGCGTTCGGGCGCGCGCCGCAGCAGGAAGTACAGGGTGATCGGATACAGCAGCAGGCGGGCGACGGCGCGGCCGCCGTAGCGGCCGATGCTGCGGATCAGCCACAGCGCGAAGCGGCCGCCGCCCTCGGGGCGGGCCTTCCAGTCGGTGCTCACGCCTGCACCTCGCCGGTGGCGACGGGCGCATCGCCGCACAGCACGCGGAAGCGCCAGCGCGGCGCGCCGTCGGCGGTCGGCGCCAGCGTGTCGAGTTCGATCCGTGCGGTCTCGCCGGGCAGCAGCGGCCGCACGAACTTCACCTGCGGCAGCCGCAGCGGGCCGAGCGGCGCGTGGTCGGCACCGTGTGCCTCTTCGATCGCCGCCAGCACGTGGTCGAGCACGACCACGCCGGGCACGACCGGGCGCCCGGGGAAATGCCCCGGCAGCGCGGGATGGTCGGCCGGCACCGCGAAGGTCACGGCGCGCGCCCGTACAGCGCG
>JBQCJG010000276.1:0-12810 GCA_051952955.1 Lysobacteraceae bacterium
CGGCCCGGCCACCAGCGCCACCTCGGCACCGCGGCGGGCGGCGGCGGCGGCGATCGCGAAGCCCATCTTGCCGCTGCTGCGGTTGCCGATGAACCGCACCGGATCGAGATCCTCGAACGTCGGCCCGGCGCTGACCAGCACGCGCAGGCCGGCGAAATCCTGCGCCGGCGGCGCGGCGTCGGCCTGCGCCAGCGCGGCGACGATGTCCGGCGGCTCGCGCCGGCGGCCCGGGCCGAACTCGCCGCAGGCCTGGGCGCCGTCGTCGGGCCCGACCACCTGCACGCCGCGGCTGCGCAGCGTCGCCACGTTGGCCTGGGTGGCGGGATGCAGCCACATGCGGTTGTTCATCGCCGGCGCCACCGCGATCGGCGCGGTGGTCGCCAGGCACAGCGTGCTGACGAGGTCGTCGGCCAGGCCGTGCGCGAGCTTCGCGAGGATGTCGGCGGTGGCCGGCGCGACCACCACGCGGTCGGCCCAGCGCGCCAGTTCGATGTGGCCCATCGCGGCCTCGGCGGCCTCGTCCCAGAGCGTGCCGCGCACCGGCACCCCGGACACCGCCTGCAGGCTGGCGGCGCCAACGAAACGCTGGGCGTTCTCGGTCATCGCGACCTGCACCTCGGCCCCGGCCTCGCGCAGTCGTCGCACCAGTTCGACTGCCTTGTACGCGGCGATGCCGCCGCACACGCAGAGCAGGATGCGTCGACCGGTCAGCGCCATCGCGGGGTTTTCCTACGCCTGAACAGGCCGACAGCTTACCCGATGCCGCGGCGCCGCCCGACGGTGCGGCGCGAGCCGCGGGGCGACGCTGGTCGCCCGGCCACCGGAACCGCCCCATGCACATCCGCGACTGGCCCGAGACCGAGCGCCCCCGCGAAAAACTCCTGCACCGCGGCGCCGCGGTGCTGTCCGATGCCGAACTGCTGGCGCTGTTCCTCGGCTCGGGCGGGCGCGGCAGCGACGCCGTGGCCGACGCCCGCACCCTGCTCAACGACCACGGCCCGCTGCGCCGGCTGCTGGAGCGTTCGCCGCAGGACCTGCTGAAGCTGCCGGGGCTCGGCCCGGCCCGCGTCTGCGCGATGATCGCCGCGCTGGAACTGGGCCACCGCCACCTCGCCGCCGGGCTGGAACGCGGCGACGCCCTGACCGACCCGCAGGCCGCCGGCCGCTACTTCGCCCAGCGCCTGCGCGGCCTGCCGCACGAGGTGTTCGCGGCGCTGTTCCTCGACACCCGCCACCGCGCCCTCGGCTTCGAGGAACTGTTCCGCGGCACCGTCGACGGCGCCGAGGTCCACCCGCGCGAAGTCGTCCGCCGCGCGCTCGCCCGCAACGCCGCCGCGGTGATCGTCGGCCACAACCACCCCAGCGGCAACGGCGAACCCAGCGCCGCCGACCGCGCCATCACCCTGCGCCTGAAGCAGGCGCTGGCGCTGGTCGAGATCCGCCTGCTGGACCATTTCATCATCGGCGACGGCACCCCGGTGTCGCTGGCGGCGAGGGGGTGGGTGTGAAGGGGGAACGCAAGGCCGTTGGCTCGACGCCTGCGATCCGACCGGCCGGCTTCGTGGCGCGCGGCCTTGTGTCACCCTGCCCTTCCGGATGCGTGCAGCTCTTTCGCCGCTCCGAACACAAGACGGCTTTTCTCCTGCCTTCCGCGACTGTTCCATCTCGTCCCCAGCGCCCCTGTTCCCTGTCATCCCGAGCGCAACCCCTCCCTGTCATCCCGAATCCGGCGCAGCCGGGTGAGGGATCTGCTGTTGCACTTCCGCGATGCGTGAACCGAAGACCTACTGCGTCCACATCCTCGCCAGCCGCTCCCGGGCGCTGTACGTCGGCATGACCTCGAACCTGCCCGCTAGACTCGACGAGCATCGCCGTGGCGCGACGGCGGGGCACACCGCCCGTTACCGGATCAGCCGGCTGGTGCACGTCGAGATCACCCACGACGTCCATGCCGCGATCGCCCGGGAAAGGCAGCTGAAGGTGTTCCGGCGCGAGAAGAAGATCAGGCTGATCGAGTCCGCCAATCCGACGTGGGCGGACCTCGCGTTGGACATGTTGCGCTGAAGTCCGGCGCCGAACAGCAGATCCCTCACCCGGCTTCGCCGGATTCGGGATGACACCGGAAAAGGTGGCCGGATACCGAGGCCGATCGACCGGGTGAGCGACCGGGTGGAAGGCTGTGGCGAGCTGCTTCGGCTTCTTGGACTTCCTACGATTCCTGCGCTTCGTCAGGCTCTGGGCTGCGTCAGGCTGCTTTCAGCTGGTGTCGGGCTGCAGCCGAGCTGCATCGCGGCTGCCCGTGACAACGGAAGACAGCGGGGTCGCCCCCGCCGGGGACGGGCTACAATGCCCGATCCCCGCACCACCGCCGTTTCCGGCCGAATCCCCAGTGAAATCCCAGCTTCGCGCCCTGATCGAACAGGGCATCGCCAATCTCCGTGCGCAGGGCACGCTGCCCGCCGATCTCGCCACCCCGGACTTCGTGGTCGAGCGGCCGAAGGATCGCGGCCACGGCGACTTCGCCACCAACGTCGCGATGACCCTCGCGAAGCCGGCGCGCAGCAACCCGCGCGCGGTGGCGCAGGCGCTGATCGACGCCCTGCCCGCGAACGACGACATCGCCGCGGTCGAGATCGCCGGGCCGGGCTTCCTGAACTTCCGGCTGTCGCCGGCCGCCTGGCAGCGCCAGCTGCGCGCGGTGCACGCGGACGGCGCGCGCTACGGCCGCAACGCTTCCGGCGGCGGCCGCATGGCCGGCGTGGAGTACGTCTCCGCCAATCCGACCGGCCCGCTGCACGTCGGCCACGGCCGCGCCGCGGCGATCGGCGACTGCATCGCCCGCGTGCTCGACGCCAACGGCTGGAACGTGCGCCGCGAGTTCTACTACAACGACGCCGGCGTGCAGATCGAGAACCTCGCGAAGTCGACGCAGGCCCGCGTGCGCGGCCTCCAGCCGGGCGACGCCGGCTGGTCCGACGACTTCTACCAGGGCGACTACATCGCCGACGTGGCGCAGGCCTACCTCGACGGCGCGTCCGTCGAGGTCGGCGGCCACGTCATCGCCGGCGCGCGCGATCCCGAGGACTACGACGCCATCCGCCGCTTCGCCGTCGCCTACCTGCGCCGCGAGCAGAACCTCGACCTCGCCGCGTTCGGCGTGTCGTTCGACGTGTACTACCTCGAATCGTCGCTGTACGCCGACGGCAAGGTCGAGGAGACGGTGCGCGAGCTGATCGCGCACGGCCACACCTACGAGGAAGGCGGCGCGCTGTGGCTGCGCACCACCGACTTCGGCGACGACAAGGACCGCGTGATGCGCAAGTCCGACGGCACGTACACGTATTTCGTGCCGGACGTGGCCTACCACCTGACGAAGTGGCAGCGCGGCTACGAGCGCGCGATCACCGAGCTCGGCGCCGACCACCACGGCTCGCTGGCGCGCGTGAAGGCCGGCCTGCAGGCGCTGGACTGCGGCATTCCGCAGGGTTATCCCGACTACGTGCTGCACCAGATGGTCACGGTGATGCGCGGCGGCGAGGAGGTGAAGATCTCCAAGCGCGCCGGCAGCTACGTGACCCTGCGCGACCTCATCGACGAGACCGGCGCCGACGCCGTGCGCTGGTTCCTGATCGCGCGCAAGCCGGATTCGCAGCTCGTGTTCGACATCGACCTCGCGCGTTCGCAGACGCTCGACAATCCGGTGTACTACGTGCAGCTGTCGCACGCCCGCATCTGCGGCCTGCTGCGCCAGCTGGACGAGCGCGGCCTCGCGTTCGACCTCGACGCCGGCCTCGCCCAGCCGATCGACCTCGCCGACGCGCCGCTGCGCGACCTGCTGATCGACCTCTCGCGCTTCCCGGAGATCGTGGAAGTCGCCGGCCGCGACCTGGAGCCGCACCAGATCGCCGGCTACCTCGTCGAACTCGCGCAGGCGTTCCAGTCCTACTACAACGACCACCAGTTCCTGGTCGACGAAGCCGACGTGCGCAACGCGCGGCTGGCGCTGGCGCTGGCGGTGCGGCAGGTGCTGGCGAACGGCCTCGCGCTGCTGGGCGTGCACGCCCCGGAGAAGATGTGATGGCGGCCAAGCGCGGCAAGTCGCAGGCGAAGCGCAACAACGGCGGCGGTGGCGGTGGCGGTGGCGGCATGCCGGGCTGGGCGTGGCTGGTGATCGGCCTGGCGCTGGGCGTCGGCGTGTTCCTGCTGCGGCCCGATCTGTTCAAGGGCGGCGCGACCGATTTCTTCCGCGCGACGCCGAAGACCGACGCGCCGGAGGCCGCCGCCGCGAAGGACGACGACGCGCCCATCGTGTCCGAGGGCGCCGAGCCGCAGGCCGGCACGCCCAGAACGGCGCCGGCCCACGACGCGCCGAAGGACCCGGAATACGACTTCTACACGATGCTGCCCGGCAACGAGACGCCGCTGACCGACCGCGAGCTGGCCGAGCGCACTCGCGCCGAAGCCGCCGACCGGCCGCCGACCGAGACGCCGAAGCCCGCGCCCGCCAATCCCGACGCCGCCGACCCCGCGACGCCGCCGCAGGCGATCGATGCGCCGGCGACCGCTCCCGTTGCGCAGGCGCCGGCGAAGCCGCCGAAACCCGCGGCCGGCAATCCGCCGCCGGCCGCCATCGACGCGCCCGCCGCAAGTTCGCGGAACGATGCCCGCTACCTGCTGCAGGCCGGCGCGTTCGCCGCCTCCGGCGACGCCGAGGCGCTGAAGGCGAAGATCGCTTTCCTCGGCCTGAGCGCCCGGGTCGAGTCCGGTCAGGCCGACGGCAAGACGGTCTACCGCGTGCGCATGGGGCCCTACGGCACCGCCACCGAACTGACCGAAGCCAAGCGCAAGCTGTCCGCCGGCGGCCTGCCGGCGATGGCGATCAAAGTGAAGTGACGGGCCCGCGGCCTGCCTTCCGGAGCCGGCCATGACCGCATCGACGCTGTTCTACGTCCTCGTCGTCCTCTGGCCCGCCAGCGAGGCCTGGATCGGCGCCCGCCACCGCGTTGCCGGCGGCGAAGCCAGCCGCGACCGCGGCACGCTGCGCCTCCTGCTGGTCGCGATCTACGCCAGCGTCGCGCTGGCGGTGTGGCTGTCGATCCGCGGCGTCTGGCCGTTCCCGCCGGCGCTGCGCGCGCCGCTGTTCTTCGGCGGCTGCGCGGCGATGGCGTCGGGCATCGCGCTGCGGCTGTGGTCGGTGCGCACGCTGGCGCGGTTTTTCACCATCCAGGTCGCGATCCGCGACGGCCACCGGCTGATCCGCACCGGTCCGTATCGCCTGCTGCGGCATCCCTCGTACACCGGTTCGCTGATGACCTTCCTCGGCTTCGGCTGCGCGCTGGGCAGCGGTGCCGCGCTGCTGGCGGCCGGCGTGCCGGTGACGCTGGCGTTCCTGCGCCGCATCCGCGTGGAGGAGCGCGTGCTGGCCGACGCCTTCCCCGCCGAGTATCCCGACTACGCGCGCGCGACGTGGCGGCTGCTGCCCTTCGTCTGGTGATCGGCGCAGCGCCGGCACGCATGCCAGCGCATACAATCCCGGCATGAAGACCATTCTCGTCACCGGCGCCACGTCCGGATTCGGCCGCGCGGCCGTCGAACGCTTCCACGGCGCCGGCTGGCGCGTCATCGCCACCGGCCGCCGCGCCGAACGCCTCGACGCCCTCGGCGATGCGCTCGGTCGCGAGCGCCTCCACACCGCAGCGTTCGACGTCCGCGACGAGGCCGCGATGCGCGCCGCGCTCGACGCCCTGCCCGACGCGTTCCGCGGCATCGACGTGCTGGTCAACAACGCCGGCCTCGCGCTCGGCACCGCACCGGCGCAGCGCGCGGACCTCGCGCAGTGGAAGCAGATGATCGACACCAACGTCACCGCGCTGGCGACGCTGACCCACGCGCTGCTGCCGACGCTGATCGAGCGCCGGGGCGCGATCCTCAACGTCAGCTCGGTCGCGGCGACGTATCCGTACCCCGGCGGCAACGTCTACGGCGGCACCAAGGCGTTCGTGTCGCAGTTCTCGCTGGGCCTGCGCAGCGACCTGCACGGCACCGGCGTGCGCGTGACCAGCATCGAGCCGGGCATGGCGGAGACCGAATTCACCCTCGTCCGCACCCGCGGCGACCAGGCCGCGTCGGACACCCTGTACAAAGGCGCCGATCCGATCCTGCCCGGCGACATCGCCGAGACGCTGTTCTGGATCGCCACCCTGCCCCCGCACCTCAACGTCAACCGCATCGAAGTGATGCCGGTGCGGCAGTCGTTCGCGGGGTTCCAGGTGGCGCGGGAAAGCTGAGCCACAGCAAGGCACGTGATCGACATGTATCTCCGATCGGACACCGAAACTGACGCGGCATATTCGTTGTCTGTGGCCGCAGATTTCATGGCCCGAACGGAAGTCGATTCCTATTATTGGAAATGGACGGTACTCGGGCTGCACTCAGCTGCACAGGGATTTCTAGTGCTGGCCCTCCGCCAAGATGATGATCGCTTGATACAAAAGCCGGGCGTTTCAAAGAAAGTGCTTTCTGCTCATAACGATGAATTCGACTATCCGGCCCAGTACATGGACAACTTCATGGGCCTCTATCGAAAAGCACAAGATCCTAGAAACTTTAGAAATGGGAATGCAGCGCTACCTGTCGATTCCGATTTTGACGACAAGATCGAAAAATTCGATCAGCTGCGCCACGATTTCGTGCATTTTAATTCAACATCCAGATCTGATGCCATTCATCTATTGATCGCGAGATCAAGCGCATGCATTCTTCTCATTAGGAATATTTTCAACAGCGGCGCAGCTTTCTGGCATGAGGAAAGTCTTGCAGCTGAAGCAGAAAAAGGTCTTTCAAGGATAGAAGGGTTGATGATGACCCTGAGAAGATAGAACCAAATCATGACCGTGCAATGCGGCTCAATGCATAAGTAGCGACATAAGCGCAGCTTCAATAAGTAAACTGCAATGTCAGATTAGCCACAAAAGCAGATATTCCACTCAACACGTCTCTGCAGCGCCATCATTTGTCGCGCCGTACGGGTTCTCTTTTTTTGCTATCGCCCTCTCAACTATGCCGCCGGCCGCTGCACGGAAAACTCACTGCCTGCCCGACGGCCGGATCACCCGCGTCTCGCCGGCGAGGCATTGCGCGATCACGCGGTCGACCCACGGCCGGTCGACGAGGTAGGTGCTGCCGCGGATGTCGTCCGGCGTCGGCACGACGTCGGTGTCGAGGTCGATGCGCGCCTTGGTGCGATACCAGCCGAGCGCGGCATCGTCGATCGTCAGATCGGCGCCGGTGCACGTCGCCGGCCAGTCGATCAGCAGGATCGCGCGCTGCTGCGGCCAGTAGACGCGCAGGAAGGCGCCACTTTCGCTCTCTTCGACCGGCCCGAGGTGCAGGCGCTGCGGGGTGCGCGGATGGACGTCGTCGACGATCGCGCGCAGCAGCGCGTCGACGCAGCGGAAGCCGGGGCGCTGGCTGGCCGCGGCGGCGCGCGCCGGGGCCGGATCGGCCGCCGGACATGCAGTCGTAGCCGCGAAGGCGAGTGCGAACACGACCGCCACGGCGCGATGCATGCGCCGCGGCGGGGAAAGCGTCGGGCGGCGCGGCTCAGCGCGCATCCGCCAGCACCAGGTCGCGCACGGCCTCGCCGACGCCGGTGGCCGACTGCGGGTTCTGGCCGGTCACCAGGCGGCCGTCGACGACCACCTGCCGCTGCCAGTTCTCCCCCGGCACGTGGCGCGCGCCGCGTTCGACCAGCGTGCTCGCCAGCAGGAACGGGACGACGTCCTGCAGCCCGACCGCGCGCTCCTCGCTGTCGGTGAAGGCGGCGACCGACTTGCCGTCGACCAGGTAGCGACCGTCGGACAGCGTGGCGTTCACCAGCGCCGCCGGGCCGTGGCAGACCGCCGCCACCACGCCGCCGCCTTCGTACACGCGGCGGATCGCCGACTGCACGCCCGCGCCCTGCGGGAAGTCCCACATCGTGCCGTGGCCGCCGGCGAACAGGATGGCCGAGTAGCGCGAAGCATCCACGCTGTCGAGCGCCGGGGTCGCGCGCACGGCGGCGCGGAACGCGGGGTCGTTCCAGTAGCGGGCGTTGACCGGATCGTCGAGGTTCACGCCGTCGACCGGCGGCTCGCCGCCCTGGATCGAGGCGAACTCGGCGCGGATGCCGGCCGCCTCGAACACGGCCAGCGGATGGGTGACTTCGCCGAGGTACCAGCCGGTCGGCTGGCCGGTCTCGCCCTTGGTGCCGTGGCTGGTGAGGACGATCAGGACCGGGCGCGGGCCGGTGCCGGCGGGCGCGACGGGGGCAGACAGGCCGAGGGCGGCGGCGAGCAGCAGGGACATGTGGGGAACTCCGAGTCGGGTGGGAAAGGGACGCGGACCGGGCGGTCCGCGAGGTCGGCACAGCCTATTCCCCGCCTTCGATGCCATTAAGATGCCCGAAAGACCATCACTTGTGCCGGAAACGCATCAATGCGCCGCTACGACCATCTCGCCGACGTCGAGGCCTTCGTGGCGACGGCCGAATCCGGCTCGCTGACCCGGGCCGCGACCGCGCTGGGCACCACGCCGTCGATGGTCAGCCGGGCCGTGTCGCGGCTGGAACAGCGACTGGGCGTGCAACTGCTGCGCCGGACCACGCGGCGCATGAGCCTGACGCCCGCGGGGCAGCACTACCTCGAACAGTCGCAGGCCGCGTTCGCGCTGATCTCCGACGCCGAGCGCGGCCTGCAGCGCGCCGACGGTCCATTGACCGGGCGGCTGCGGATCAGCGCCCCGACCAGCTACGGCCACTGCCTGCTGCCGGCGCGGCTGCAGGCGTTCCGCCGCGACCATCCGCAGGTCGCGATCGAGGTGGCGATCGGCAACCGCAACGTCGACCTGGTCGCCGAGGGCTACGACCTCGCGATCCGCGCCGGCGAGCTGCCCGACAGCGGGCTGGTCGCGCACCGGCTGGAAGACGCGGCCTACTGCCTGGTCGCCTCGCCGGACTGCCTCGCCGTGCACGGCACGCCGGCGGACATCGCCGCGCTGGCGGACTATCCGTGCATCGCGTTCCTGCTGCCCAGCACCGGGCGGGTGTTGCCGTGGCGCCTGCGCGAGGCCGGCCGCGACGTCGACTGGACGCCGCCGCCGACGCTGTCGGTGGCCGAAGACGTCCTCGGCCTCGTCTCGCTGGCCCGCGCCGGGCTTGGTCTGTGCCAGGCGCACCGCTTCGTGGTCGAACGCGACCTGCAGGCCGGGACACTGGTCGAGGTGCTGCCGGAAACCGCCGGCCGCACCCGGCCGTTCTCGCTGGTGTATCCGCCGCACCGCCGGCTGTCGCCTGCGGCCCGCGCGCTGATCGACCGGCTGCGAACCGCGGCGAGCTGATACGGATCAGTCGGCGATGCGACGCTGCGGCGTCGCCGGAACGCGCCGCGGCACGCGATCGCGCAACCGCAGCGCCGGTCGTTCGACCGCATGGTGCAGCGCCGCGGCGGCGAGCAGCGAGGCGACGCCGTATGCGAGGAACGCGACCACGCCCCGCCCTTCCAGCACGTCGCCCCACTGCGCCTGCACCAGCCCGTACACCGGCTTGTGGATGAGGTAGAGGCTGTACGACACCGCCGCGAGCCAGCCGGCGCCGGGCAGCGCATGGCGGCCGATCCAGCTTCCGGTCTGCGCAGCGGCGAAGACCAGCATCGCGAGCGCGGCGGACAGCACCGGCCAGCCCACGCTGTTGCCCAGAAGGCCGGTGCGCTCGCGGAACAGCCAGAAGCTCAGCGCCAGCGTCGCCAGCCCGGCGAGGAAGACGCCGTTCGCGTGCGTCGCCACGCGCGCCCACTGCGCGGGCCGCCACGTCTTCCAGATCGCCAGCGCGACGCCGGCGAGCAGGCCGTCGAGCCGGTTCCACGTCGGGTAGTAAATGTCCTCGACGAACCAGTTGCGGTCGCCGCCCAGCGCGCTGTCGTGGAGCCACACCGATGTGCGCAACGCGATGCCGCCCAGCACCAGCGCGACGAAGAAGCCGACCACGGCGTTCCGCGAACCGCGGCGCGCGAACGCGACCGCCAGCAGCGGGAACAGCAGGTAGAAGTGTTCCTCGACGCACAGCGACCACGCGTGCGAGAACGCGGCGTTGGCGGTGTAGTCGATCGAGAGGTTCACGACGAAGCCGGCGAACTTCCACCACGGCTCCATGCCCGGCGCTTCGCGGAAACCGGGCCACAGCAGGTACAGCGCCAGCATCGCCCAGTACGCGGGCAGGATGCGGAAAGCGCGGCGCAGCCAGAAGTCGCGGAACGACAGGCCCTCGCCGCGCGCCAGCGGCGCCAGCACCTGCTGGCCGATGAGGAATCCGCTGAGCACGAAGAACAGATCGACGCCCATCCAGCCGAAGCGAGACAGCCACGACCCGTGTTCGCCGAGGCCGCCGACGAGGAAGGAATGGAACAGCATCGTCCAGACCACGGCGATGGCGCGGAGCGAATCGAGACCCGGAAGACGCATGGACCCTGCCTGACGATGCGATGGGCGCGTCGCAGGCCGCGATCGCGAGGGCCGATTCTATCGACGGCGCCGACGGCGCGACCGCCGCGGCGCACCGCCGCGCCGCCACCGCCGTCACACGCTCAGGCGGCGTGCCATGCGCGCACTTCGATGCGCGACGAGCCGGCGAGGTGCAGCGGATCGCGGTGGGCGATGGCCCGCGCTTCGTCCTCGTCGTCGGCCCACAGCAGGTAGGCGCCGCCGCTGCCGTCGCCGAACGGGCCGGCGAGCGCCAGCCGGCCTTCGGCGCGCAGCGCGTCGAGGAAGGCGCGATGCGGGACGATGCCCGCCGGGTCGAACGCCGGCAGGCGCAACACCAGCACCAGGAAGCGCGTGCGGCCGGCAGCGGCCTCGGCGCCGGCGCTCGTTGCGTCGCTCACCCCAGCGGTTCGTCGCTGAGGTAGGTGTACGCGGTCAGGCCGTTCTCCAGCGCCTCGTTGAGCCGCGCGGCCTCGCCCTTGCTCAGGTCGACGGCGCCGACCTTCGCCTTGTAGATGCGGCGCAGGTCGTCGAGCTTGTAGCCGACGTAGTCCAGCATCACGTCGACGGTGTCGCCGCGGCGCTGCTGGGCGATGCGGAAGCCCTCGCCGTCGACCTTCACCTCGATCGCGTCGGTATCGCCGAACAGGTTGTGGATGTCGCCGAGGATTTCCTGGTACGCGCCGACGAGGAAGAAGCCGATGCGGTAGCGCTCGCCCGGGCGCGGCGCATGCAGCGGCAGCGAGCTGTCCAGGTCCTCGTTCTCGACGTAGGTGTCGATCTTGCCGTCGGAGTCGCAGGTGAGGTCGGCGATCACGCCGCGGCGCTCGGGCCGCTCGTCGAGCCGCTCGATCGGCATGATCGGGAACACCTGGTCGATCGCCCACACGTCGGGCATCGATTCGAACAGGCTGAAGTTGACGAAGTACTTGTCGACGAGGCGCTCGTTGAGCTCGTCGAGCAGGTCGCGGTGGCTCTTCTCGTCGTAGGTCAGCCGCGCGCGCACCGCGTGGGCGATGGCGTAGAACAGGTCGTCCAGCCGCGCGCGGGCGACGAGATCGATCTGGCCGAGTGCGTACAGCGACAGCCCTTCGCTGTGGTGGTGCTGCGCCTCGTGGAAGAGCTCGACGGCCGGGCGACGGTCGATCTCGCCGTGGATCTCGCGCAGGTGGCGGATCACCGCGGCCTCGTCGTCGTGCGCCGGCGGCACGCGGCCTTCCGGCGCGCGCTCCACTTCGGACACGTTGGTGACCAGCATCGCGTGGTGCGCGGTCATCGCGCGGCCGCATTCGGTGACGATGCGCGGCGGCGCGATCGCGTGGGCCTCGCAGGCCTCGGCCAGCGGCTGCACGATGCTGGACGCGTACTGGCCGATGCCGTAGTTGATCGAGCAGTAGCTGCGCGAACGCGTGCCCTCGTAGTCGATGCCGAGGCCGCCGCCGACGTCGACGTGGCTGATCGTCGCGCCCAGCTTCGACAGCTCGACGAAATAGCGCACCGCCTCGCGCATGCCGTTGGCGATGTCGCGGACGTTGCTGATCTGCGAGCCCATGTGGAAATGCAGCAGGCCCAGGCAGTCGCCCATGCCGGCGTCGCGCAGGGTCTTCCACAGGTCCAGCACCTGGCGCGGCGACAGCCCGAACTTGGCCTTGTCGCCGCCGCTGTTCTGCCACTTGCCGGCGCCCAGCGACGCCAGCCGCATGCGCACGCCGAGGCCCGGCTTCACGCCCAGCGCCTTCGCTTCTTCCATCACCAGCGGCAGTTCGGACGGCTTCTCGACCACGATGAAGGTCTGCAGGCCCAGCTTGCGGCCGATCAGCGCCAGGCGGATGTACTCGCGGTCCTTGTAGCCGTTGCAGACGATCAGCCCGCCCGGGCGCGACAGCGCCAGCACCGCCATCAGCTCGGGCTTGCTGCCGGCCTCCAGGCCGAAGCCCTCGCCCGCGTGCGACGCCAGCGTGCCGGCGACGCCGGCGTGCTGGTTCACCTTGATCGGATACACCGCGGTGTAGCCGCCGGTGTAGTCCCACTCCTGCTGCGCCTGCGCGAACGCGGCCTGCAGCCGGCCCAGGCGGTCGCCGAGGATCTGCGGGAAGCGCACCAGCAACGGCAGCTTGGCGCCGGACGCCTGCGCGGCGTCGACGACCTCGGCCAGCGCGACGGCGGCGCCCGCCTCGCCCTGCGGGCGCACGACGATGCGTCCGGCGGCGTCGACGTCGAAATACCCTTCGGCCCAATGCGGGATCGAATAGGTCTTGCGGGCGTGGTCGATCGACCAGGCAGTCATGGGCAGCGGTC
>JBQCJG010000277.1:0-2494 GCA_051952955.1 Lysobacteraceae bacterium
TTCGCCGAAGCTCTGGCAATGGCCGTCGCTGGAAATGAACTGGCCGGCACTGAGCATGCCGTACTTGCCGGGATGGATGCTGAGATTCACGCCGCCCGCCAGCGCCATGTCGGTGCGGCCGAGGCGCAGGTCCTGGCAGGCGAGATGGATCGCGGTCAGCGACGACGAGCACATGGTGTCGAGCGTCATGCTCGGCCCGTGCACGTTCAGCGCGTACGACACGCGGTTGGCGATGCTGGCGAGGCTGCCGGAGCGGTTGTACTCGCCGTACATCACGCCGGCGTAGACGCCGACCTGGCCGCCGCGATACGCCTGCAGCGCGGCGCGGGTGTAACCGGCATCCTCCAGCGCCATCCAGGCGTGCTGCAGGAAGATGCGCTCCTGCGGATCGATCTGTTCGGCATCGCGCGGGGTGATGCCGAAGAAGCGCGGATCGAACTCGTCCGCACCTTCGATGAACCCGCCCCACTTGCTGCTGTGCTGGCCGGGATCGAGCGCTTCGCCGCGCGCCAGTTCGCGGTAGAAATCCTGCCAGCGCCAGCGCTCGGCCGGGATCTCGCGGATGCAGTCCACGCCTTCCGACAGGTTGCGCCAGTAGGCGTCGAGGTCCCACGCATTCGGATAGCGGCCGCTGAGGCCGACGATCGCGATGGGCTCGTTCGACACGAGCTTGCCCGCCACCGCTTCGCCCGCCGCCGGCGACAGTGCGCCCGTGGCGTCCGCATCGGCGCGGTTTGCATCGGCGCGGTTCGCATCGCGGCGCGGCGGCGCGGGCGTTTTCGTGCGCGCGGGGGCGGCGCGCTTGCCGGGCACGCGCGAGGTCGCCGCCGTCGGCATGGGCACCGCGGCCGGACGCGTCGCCAGTTTTTCCGGCGCGAGGATCTCGATCAGGCGCGCCGCGTGCGTGTCGCAGAAATACCCGTTGAGCTGGGCGATCGTCTGGTATTCGAAGGCCAGGGTCTTCGGCAGCCGCCCGAAGATCGCTTCGAGGTGGGTCACCAGCTTCATCGCCAGGATCGAATCGATGCCGTACTGCTCCAGCGGCGCCTCCGGGCGCAGGCGGGCGACCGGGATCTTGAGCACCTGGGCGCACTGCACGCAGAGATATTCGAGCGCACGGGCGCGCAGCGCGTCGTTCATGCCGGCGGGAGCGGCATCGCCGTCGGCGCCGGTCGCGCGCGCCGGCGCGGTTCCGCGCGCGGCATCGGGCATGGAATCGGAAATGTCCAGCAGCGCCTGCATCGTCGGCAGGTCGCCTTCCATCACCAGCAGCCGGTCGACGCCCAGCGCGAAGCCGCGGCGGGTCGCGCGCATCGCGGTGGCGGTGGCCAGCGGCTGCATGCCGGTGTGGTCCTGCAGCCGTTCCCAGGTCGCCGCGTCCAGGGTCATGCCGCCGTCCTGCCACAGCGGCCAGTTCACCGACAGCGTGCGGCCGCAGCGTTCGCCCCGCTCCGCCAGATGGTTGCGATGCGCGGCGAAGGCGTCCATGAACGCGTTGGCGGCGGCATAGTCGATCTGGCCGACGATGCCCCAGCAGGCGGAGAACGACGAGCACAGCAGCAGGAAGTCCAGCGGCAGGTCGTAGGTGGCGCGATCCAGATGGACCAGACCGGCGACCTTCGGCGCCAGCACCGCCGCGAAGTCGTCCGCGGACTTGCGGATCGCGAACGCATCGCGGGTGATGCCCGCGCAGTGCACGATGCCGCTCGGCGGATGCCCTTCCGTGCGCAGTCGCGCCACCAGCGCTTCGACCGCGTCCGCGCGGGTCACATCGAGTTCGACGTAGTCGATGCGATGCGCGGGCGTCGCCAGCGCGTCGATCGCCTTGCGCGCGTCCGCACGCAGCGCCGAGCGTCCGCTCAGCACGATCCGCGCGGTGCGGGTCTGGGCGACGATTTCGCGCGCGTACTGCAGGCCGATGCCGCCGGCGCCGCCGGTGATCAGGTAGCAGCCGCCTTCCCGGAAGACCACCGGCGCGGGGGCCGGCACATCGCCTGCGGGACCCTGCTCCAGCACGCGCCAGCGCGCGAGTTCGCGCTGCAGCACGCCGTCGTGGCGGACATGGCGCACGGCCGCGCCGCGCGGCGACTCGGTCGCGGATTCGTCGCGCACCACGCTGCGCAGCTCGACGCCGTCGATGTCCTCGGGCACCCGCACCGTACGCACGGCGAAGCGCGGATTCTCCTCCATCGCGGTCCGGCACATCGCCTCGATGCCGGTGGCGACGGCCGCATCCGCGGCATCGGCCACGACCAGCAGGACGCGCGTCTCGGCAGAGGCGACGAGCATCGCGCGGATCGCCTCGAAGGCCTGCAGGGTCGCCAGCGCGAACACGTCCTCGAACGAGCCGGCCATCGGCGTCGTCAGCTCGACGATGGTCTGGCCGGCGCGCAGCGCCTGCAGCGCGGCCACCGCGTGACGCGGCACGCCCCACAGCAGCACGCGGTCCGGGGCCTCGGCGGCGGCGGCCCGCGCGGGCGCGGCCGGCCACGCG
>JBQCJG010000278.1:0-13438 GCA_051952955.1 Lysobacteraceae bacterium
GATCTTCCCGGGCGGGGCTTCGCCGCCGGCGATCTCGCCCTCGGCCACCACCACCGCCACCTGCGGACGGGTGTCGGCCTGCGGCAGGGTGCCGTCCAGGTGCTGCAGGTACGTGGCCAGCGCCACTTGGCGGAAGCCGCCGTCCGCATTGTCGTCGGCCACGCCGCGCTGGGCGAGCAGGTCGGCGACCTCTTCGCGGGTCTTCAGCGCGGTCACCAGTTTCTGCCGCTGCGCCAGCTGGGCCAGGTCGCCATTGGCCGCCGCCACCTGCTCGGGCAGGGTGTTGGCATAACCCTCCAGGACGGTGGGATCGAGCCCGCGCGCCTTGCCGATGTCGGCCAGCAGGCGCTTCCACAGGTCGCCCATCCAGAACAGGTCGGCTTCCTTCGATGCGGGCGAGGCGGCATCGAGGATGTAGGGCTCGGCGGCGGACTTGTATTCGCCGACCTTGAACAGGTGCACGTCGACGCCGAGCTTGTCCTGCAGGCCTTCGCGGTAGTACTGGCGGTAGCGGCTCAGGCCTTCCAGCATGATCCCGCCCATCGGGTCGAGGTAGACCTCGCTGGCCTGCGCGGCCAGCAGGTACTGTGCCTGGTCGAAGCTTTCGCCGAAGGCGACGATCTGCTTGCCGGAGGCGCGCAGGTCGGCCAGCGCCTTCGCCACTTCGCGGATCGAGGCGTAGCCGCTGAACTGCATGCGGTCCACGCGCAGCAGCACGCGCTCGATGCGGCGGTCGGTCTTCGCCGCCTCCAGCACCTGCAGCAGGTCGCGCAGCTGCACTTCGCTGCTGCGCTTGTCGCCCAGCGCCTGCGCCAGCGCGCGGCTGGTCGGATCGACGCTGTACTGCTCGACGAGGCTGCCTTCGGGCGCGATGACCAGCGTGCTGCGGTCATCCACCGAGACCACCTTCGGGCGGCTGGCGCCGAGGGCGGCGATGAGGACGAAGATCAGGCCGAAGAACGCCACGTTGAGGATCAGGCGTCGGGTGAAGTTCATCGCATCCCACAGCCCGATCAGCAGGCCGAGGATGGGGCCGCGGGGTCGCGGTTCGTTCATGGGGGGCATCTCCTGAAAGGTGTTCCGTTCGCGATCAGTGTGCGGGCGGGCGGCGGCGCGGGCATCCGCCATCCGTCACGGCGACGGATCGCAGGGTCGGGGAGGGGCGTGGAGCAGGTCAGCCCGGCGATTCTGCCCGATCGTGCAGGGGAATCCGCCGGTCGTCCGCCGGCGGCAGCGGCATCCGCGACAGGCGGCGCCACAGCCGCAGCGCCAGCAGCACCGCGGCGACGCTCAGCCCCGCGATCAGGCCCATCCACATGCCGCGCGGGCCCAGCGGCGGCGTCAGCCCGCCCAGGCCGAGGCCGAGCACCGCGCCCAGCGGCATGCCGATGCCCCAGTAGGCGATCGCCGCCAGCACCATCGGCACGCGGGTGTCCTTCAGCCCGCGCAGCGCGCCGACCGACAGCACCTGCACGCCGTCCGGGAACTGGAACGCCGCCGACAGCATCAACAGCGAGGCGGCCAGCGCGATCACCGCGGCGTCGCCGGTGTACAGCCCGGCGATGGCGTGGCCGCCGGCCAGCAGCGTCGTCCCGGACACCAGCTGCGTGCCCAGCACCAGCACGTAGCCGGCCAGCGCGGCGCGGCGCAGGGCGTCGCGGTCGGCGCGGCCCACCGCATGGCCGACGCGCACCGTGGTCGCCTCGGCCAGTGCCATCGGCAGCATGAAGCAGACGCTGGAGACGTTGATCGCGATCTGGTGCGCCGCCGCCGGCACTGTGCCGAGGCGGCCGATGACCAGCGCGGTGGCGACGAACAGCCCGCCCTCCATCAGCCAGGTCACGCCGATCGGCAGGCCCAGCGCCAGCAGCTGGCGGATCGGCGCCCACTTCGGCGGCGTGCGCCGGGCGAACAGCCGCAGCGACCGGAACCGCCGCGCGCGCAGCAGGTACGCCGCCATGCCCAGCGCCTGCGCCCACATCATCAGCGCCGACGCCACGCCCAGGCCGCCGGCACCCATCGCCGGCAGGCCGCCGAGGCCGAACGCCAGTGCCCAGCCCACCGGCGCCAGCACCAGCAGGCCGCCGAAGCCCAGCACCATCGTCGGCAGGGTGAAATGCAGGCCGTCGCACAGATAGCGCATGCACAGGTACAGCGCCAGCGCCGGCGCGCCCCAGCGGATGCCGGACACGAACGCCGCCGCGCCCGGGCGGATCTCCGGCGCGATCCCCAGCAGCCCCAGCGACGCCGGCAGCACGCTGAGGAAGGCGAACATCAGCAGCCCCAGCCCCAGCGCCAGCCACAGCGCCTGGCGGAACAGCGGGCCGATCTCCTCGCGCCGCCCCGCGCCGTCCAGCTGCGACACCGACGCCGGCACCGCGATCAGCGTGCCCATCGGGACCAGCAACGGCAGCCAGAACAGCGCCGTGCCGATCGACACCGCGGCCAGCGTGGCGGTGCCGTGGCGGCCGGCGATCACCGCGTCGATCAGGCCGATCAGGCCGGTGGACACGTGTCCGGCCATCAACGGCGCGGCCAGCCGCGCACTGGTGCGCAGCTCGTCGCGGAAGCGGGTCCGTTCGGGGGCGGGCGGGGACATGGGGAAACCGGCGGCGGGGAAGGGAGCGCCGGGCGCGGGGGCCGCGCACGGGCTGCTATCTTACCGCCCGACGTCCGCGCCTCCCGGAACCGCATGTCCGCCTCCGATGCCGCCCACGCCGCGCCCGCGCAGTGCGAGAACTGCGCGACCGCGCTGCAGGGCCCCTATTGCCACGTCTGCGGCCAGCACGGGCACAACCCGCTGCGCAGCTTCGGCCACGCGGTCGAGGAGGTGCTGGAGTCGTTCTGGCACCTCGACGGCCGTTTCGTCCGCACCCTGCGCGACCTGCTGGTGCCCGGCCGGCTCGCCGCGAATTATCTCGGCGGCCACCGCGCCCGCTACGTGCCGCCGCTGCGGCTGTTCCTGGTGCTGTCGGTGCTGACGTTCTTCGTCGGCAAGCTGACCCTGCACATCGATCTCGGCGACGCGGTCCAGGTCGATCCCGATGGCATCCGCACCGCTGCGCCCGCGCCCGAACGCCTGCACGTGCGCATGACGGGCGACGCCGTGGACACCCGCGATTTCGACGCCGCGAAGACCGTCGACGAGGTGTTCCGGATGCGCGTGGAGCAGCAGCGCGCGCTGGCGAAGGCCCAGCAGGATCCGGGTGCCGGCTGGCTGCTGACGGCCGTCGGCGACGTCGCCAACGAGGAGATCGATGCCCCGGCGCGCGCGCGCCTGCAGCAGCTGGGCGCGACGCCCGCGCAGCTGCACGTGCTCGACACGCCGGTGGCGATGCCGGCGCCCGCCGCCGCAACGGCGAAGCCCGCGGTCGAGTCCGGCGGCGTGCTGCAGCGCTGGTTCCAGCACCGGCTGGAGCGGCTGAAGGCCAACGCCGAGCGGATCCGCGCCTCGCCCGACGAGTTCATCCGCCTGGTGCTGGGCGCGGTGCCCGGCGCGCTGTTCCTGCTGGTCCCGGTGTTCGCGCTGTGCCTGCGGTTGCTCTACCTGCGCGGGCGCCACGGCTACCTCGAACACCTGGTCGTCGCGTTCTACAGCCATGCGTTCATGCTGATCGCGCTGCTGGCGGACTTCCTGCTGGTGGGCCTGGGTTCGATGCCGGGCGTACCCGCGCCGGTGGCCGGCGGCATGATCGCGATCGGCGCGCTGCTGCTGTTCCTGGTGGTGCCGGTGTACCTGCTGTGGATGCAGAAGCGGGTTTATGCACAAGGCTGGTTCGCGACCCTTGCGAAATACACGGTGCTGGGCAGCGTTTACGCCATCCTGTTGAGCTTCGTGCTGGTCTATGCGGTACTCGCGGGCCTGAGCAGCTGAGCGGAGACGACCATGACGGACACGAAGATGGAGACCGCCGGCACGCGCCCGCGCCGCAGCGCGACGCAGGTGATCTACGAGGTCAACGTCGAGGTCGATGCCGCGGCCCACGACGCCTATCGCGTGTGGCTGCGCGACCACGTCGCCGAGATCCTCGGGCTGCCCGGGTTCAAGGGCGCGAAGGTGTTCGACGTACTGGACCCGCCGGCCGCGGCCGGCCGCATCGGCCTGTGCGTGCAGTACACGCTGCAGGCTCAGGCCGCACTGGACGACTACCTGCGCGACCACGCGCCGCGGCTGCGTGCCGATGGCGTCGCCCGGTTCGGCGATCGCTTCCAGGCGTCGCGGCGGGTGCTGCGCGGGACGCGCTGAGCGGCGGCCCGCATCGGGGCCGGATGCGCAGCCCTCAGCCGCCCAGGCCGATGCCGGTCCACAGCTTGCCCAGCCAGCGCGGCTTGCCCAGCGGCAGGCCGGCCACGCCGCGCGAGGCGGGAGGCGGGGCGCTGGCGGCGTGCGCCGCCGCCAGCGCGGCGTCGCGCCGGCGCGCGATCGCGGCCGCCCGGTCCGGCGCGAGGTGCGTCAGCTGGTAGCGGGCTTCGTCGTTCATCGCCAGCCAGGCCTCGCCGTCCAGGCTGCCGTCCTCGCGCTGCGGCAGCGCGCGCTGCAGCGCCTGCTTGAACTCGGGTGGCGCCACGCCGAAGACCTCGGCGGCCAGGGTGTCGTCCAGCCCCGCGACCACCCGCAGCAGCAGCACCGCCCGGGTGCCGAAGTCCAGCCGCGCCAGCGGCGCGAAGTCGCCGTCCCAGTACGGCGCCAACGGTTCGGCGTTCAGCGCCGGGGTCTGCAGCAGGGTGCTCCAGAACAGCAGCGGCCAGTCCGACGGCGGCGTGGCCTCGCAGGCGAGGGCGAAGGCCTGCATGGCGGCGTCGAGCGCGGTGTCGCCGTGGGCGCGTTCGCCGCACTGCAGTTCCGCCAGCAGGGCGGCCCGCCGCTCCACGCCCCGCAGGAATCCGGTGACGGAGGCGGTGGTCGCCGCGGTGGCATCGAGCGTGTTCTGTGACGACATAGGCACTGCGGGAGGGACGGCGTCGGGGTCGCCATCATGCCCCCCGGGTGCGAAAGAACGACTTGACAATGGTCACGAAATCGGCCGCCCACGGCAGGAGAGGCGGTTTCCTGCCGAGCTTGCCGGCCGCGGGTTGTGCACAGCGGTCATTTTTCTGCCATGCGCGCCGGCGCCCGCTCGTCGCACGCCGCCATTCAGCATGGTTTCACGGGCAAGTCATTGATCCGCAAGGCGTTGCACCGGGTGGCGGTTTTTTCGCCAGACATCTTGCAACCCCCGCATTTCCCGCGCAAAACGGCCCGCGCATGCCGTCGTCCACAAAGTTGTCCACAGGTTGTGTGGATAAGCCGGGAATCCCTTTTCGATCCGTCACTTGCGCGCCATTCGTGCGGGCGAGGGCAGCAATGCCGTGCAAGTCGACCGTCGTCCCGCCCGCCGGTCGAGAACCCAGGAGCGGCTAGACTGCCGGCCATGTCCGCCCCCGGATCCGTCCTGCGCGTTGCCCTGCCGGTGCCGCTTCCGCGCCTGTTCGATTACCGGCCCCCGGCGACGGGCACGGCGGTGGTCGGCGGCCGGGTGCGGGTCCCGTTCGGCAGCCGCAGCCTGGTGGGCGTGGTGGCGGCGATCGGCCCGCCCGACCCGGCCGTCGCCGGCGAACTGAAGACGGCCGAGGCCGCGCTGGACGACGTCCCGCTGCTGGCCGGCGAGCTGTGGGCGTCGCTGCAGTGGCTGATCCGCTACACCCACGCGCCGCCGGGCGAAGTGCTGGCGACCGCGCTGCCGGTCGCCCTGCGCCACGGCGACCCGCTGCCCGACACCCACGCCTGGGCCTGGCGGCTGACCGAGGCCGGCCGCACCGCCCTCGCCCGCCTCCGCGGTCGCCCGCGCCTGCTGGCCGACCGGCTGGCAGTGGCGATCGACGGCATCGACGAGGACGCGCTGGACCTCGCCTTCGACGATTGGCGCGCCGCCTCCCGCGCGCTGGCCAAGCGCGGGCTGGCCGAACGCCTCGCCGTGGCCGCCGCAGCGCACACGCCCGCGCCGCAGCCGGGACCGACGCTCAACGACGAGCAGACGGAAGCCGTCGACGCCCTGCGCGCCCGACCCGGCTTCCAGCCGTGGCTGCTCGAGGGCGTGACCGGCAGCGGCAAGACCGAGGTCTACCTGCACGCCATCGCCGACTGCCTGGCCCGCGGCCGGCAGGCGCTGGTGCTGGTGCCGGAGATCGGGCTCACCCCGCAGACCCTGCACCGCTTCCGGCGCCGCCTCGGCGTGCCGGTGCACGTGTTGCACTCGGGCCTGACCGATGCCGAACGCGCCCGGGTCTGGGCCGCCGCCTGGCGCGGCGAGGCGCGGGTGATCGTCGGCACGCGGTCGGCCGTGTTCGTGCCGCTGCCGCAGGCCGGGCTGATCGTGATCGACGAGGAACACGACGGCAGCTACAAGCAGCAGGACGGCATCCGCTACCACGCCCGCGATTTCGCGCTGGTCCGCGGCAAGGCGCTGGACGTGCCGGTGCTGCTGGGCAGCGCCACGCCGTCGCTGGAGACGCTGCACAACGCTGTCGCCGGCCGCTACGCGCACCTGCGCCTGCGCCGCCGCGCCGGCGATGCGCGCCCGCCCGCGGTACGCGTGCTGGACGTGCGCAAGCGCCTGCTGGAGGCCGGGCTGTCGTCGGAGCTGCTGTCGCGCATCCGCGAGGCGCTGGACGCCGGCGGCCAGGTGCTGGTGTTCCGCAACCGCCGCGGCTACGCGCCGGTCCTGCTGTGCCACGACTGCGGCTGGAGCGCCCAGTGCCGGCGCTGCAGCACGCCGCTGCGGGCCTCGCCGATGACCGTCCACGGCGGCGGTCGGCGCCTGCAGTGCCATCACTGCGGTGCGCGGCAGACGCCGCCGCCGGCCTGCCCCGACTGCGCCGGCCTCGCGCTGCAGCCGCAGGGCGTGGGCACCGAGCGGCTGGAGGAGCTGCTGGCCGAACGCTTCGGCGACGTGCCGGTGCTGCGCGTCGACAGCGCCAGCACGCGCCGCAAGGACGCGCTGGAGACGCTCTTCGCCGACCTCGGTACGCGGCCGGGCATCCTCGTCGGCACGCAGATGCTGGCGAAGGGCCACGATCTGCCGAACCTGACGCTGGTCGCGGTGGTCGGCATCGACGAAGGCCTGTTCTCGGCCGATTTCCGCGCGTCGGAAAAACTGGCGCAACTGCTGATCCAGGTCGCGGGCCGCGCCGGTCGCGCCGAGCGCCCGGGCGAGGTGGTGCTGCAGACCCACCATCCCGACCACCCGCTGCTGCACACCCTGCTGCACGGCGGTTACGGCGCGTTCGCCGAAACCGAACTCGCGCAGCGCGAGGCCGCGGGCTTCCCGCCGTACGCGCACCTCGCGCTGCTGCGCGCCGAGGCGCAGCACGCCGACGCGCCGATGGCGTTCCTGCACGCGGCGAAGACCGCGCTGCTGCAGGTCGCCCCGCGCCCGCCGCGCGGCGCGATGCTTGACGACGACGGTCTCGCGGTCGACGGCCCCGTGCCCGCGCCGCTGCCGCGCCGCACCGGCCTGCATCGCGCCCAGCTGCTGCTGACCGCATCGCAGCGCCGACATCTGCACGCCGCGCTCGATGCCGCCCTGCCCGCGATCCACGCGCTGCCCGAAGCGCGCAAGGTGCGCTGGTCGCTCGATGTCGATCCGGTCGACCTGTACTGAGCGGCTGTTTGTGGTGTCCCGCGCCTTGGCACGGAGGCCTCTGCTAGGCTGCCGCGGCGGGTCGGGGCGGCAGGGGCGCCGACGGTCCGGCGCCATTTTCCCGACGAGCCACGACACGATGTCCTCCGAACCGGTCTTCCTTCCCCGTTCCCTGCGCCGCATCGCCGGGCTTGTCGTCTTCGCCGGCATCGTGGCCGCCTGCGGCAAGGATCCCGCCCCGCCTGCAGGCGCCGGCGCGGGCGATGCCGCCGGCGCCGCGGCGATGGTCTGTCCGTCCTCCGATCCGGTCGCCTTCGTCGCCGCCTTTGCCGAGGATCCGGCGCTGCAGCGCGCGTTCACCGCGCCGACGGTGGAAGTCGCGTCCGACACCGGCACGTCCACGGCCGCGCGCGACCAGCTGGCGTTCCCGGTGATGCCCGATCGCGCCGCGCAGCAGCGCGAAGGCCTGCGCCAGGGCGGTTTCGAACGTGCGGACGACCGCATCACCGTGGCGCTGGAGGCGCCGGCCGGCGGCGCGCAGTCGCGCTACGTCTTCCGTCGCGATGCCGCCTGCTGGGTGCTGGGGAAGATCGCCGGTCGCGTGGCCATCGCGCCGTCGACGCCCGCCGCCGATCCGCGCGCGATCGTCCGCGCGGTCATGGCGTCCCGCTACGGCGACCGTCACGACGCCGAACGCGACTGCTGGCCGACCACGCGGCAGGTGAACGGCGTGTCCACCGCCTACTGCCTGCGCCCGGGCACGCCCAGCGTCGTGGAGACCGGCGCGGGCCGGCAGCTGCTGTTCCTCGCCGGCAGCGTGCAGGACGTCGACCACAGCCCGCGCAAGTACGCGTACGCGTCGACCGATCCGGGCCTGGTCGGGCTGTTCGTGGTCGCGCTGCGCGGCGGCGGCTGGTCGCTGGTCGCCGCCGCCGACGGCGAGGCCATCGGCACCAACGGCGATTGCGCCTGCATCACCGCGCGCCTGCAGCGCATGGGCCGCGACGTCCATGGCTGGACGATGGTGGACGGCACCGTCGTACAGGGCGTGGAGAACTCCGCGCACGTCGTCTTCGCGCCGGTCGGCGGCAAGGTGGTGCGGGTCGCCACCGTTCCCGACGTCGTCGCGAACGCGCAGGACGTACACCACGACATCGCCTTTGACGCGGCGGACCCCGCGGCCGAGCGCTATCCGCTGATCGTCACCACCCGCGGCGGCAGCGGCGACGGCGCCCGCAGCACGATCGCGTTCGACCCGGCCGGCGGCCGCTATCCCGTGCCCGCCGCGCCCTGAGCCGCGCCCGCAGCATCCCGCGATGCGCGACAATGCGCATCGCGGCGACGGCGCCGCAGCGGCAGGAGCGGTGGATGGACGCGGTACCCCATGTGGTGATCGTCGGCGGCGGGTTCGCCGGACTGTGGGCGGCACGCGCGCTGCGCGGCGCGCCGGTGCGGATCACGCTGCTGGACCGCGGCAACCACCATCTGTTCCAGCCGCTGCTCTACCAGGTCGCCACCGCGGGACTGTCCGCGCCCAACATCGCCGCGCCGCTGCGCCACATCCTGCGCCGGCAGCAGAACGTCACCGTGCTGCTCGGCGAGGTCGCGCGACTCGACCCCGGCGCGCATCGGCTCGCGCTCGCCGATGGCCGCACGCTCGACTACGACCGGCTGGTGCTCGCCACCGGCGCCACCCACGCCTATTTCGGCCACGACGACTGGGCGGCGCATGCGCCCGGGCTGAAGACGCTGGACGACGCGCTGGAGATCCGCCGCCGCATCCTGCTCGCGTTCGAGCGCGCCGAGGCCGAGGACGATCCCGCCGCGCGCGCGGCGTGGCTGACCTTCGCCATCGTCGGCGGCGGCCCGACCGGCGTCGAACTCGCCGGCACGCTGGCCGAGATCGCGCGCCACACGCTGCACGGCGAATTCCGCCGGGTCGATCCGCGCCAGGCACGCGTGCTGCTGCTCGAAGCCGGCCCGCGGGTGCTGTCGACGTTCCCGGAGACGCTGTCCGAAAAAGCGCGCCGGCAGCTGGCGCGACTCGGTGTCGAAGTGCGCACCGGCGTGCCGGTGGCCGCGATCGACGAGGCCGGCGTGCAGCTCGGCGAAGCGCGCATCGCCGCGCGCACGGTGCTGTGGGCGGCGGGCGTCGCCGCCTCGCCGCTGGCGCGCGACCTCGGCGTGCCGCTGGATCGCGCCGGCCGCGTGCCGGTGCAGCCGGATCTGTCCGTGCCCGGGCATCCGGACGTCTTCGTCGCCGGTGATCTCGCCGCGCTGCAGTGCGACGGCAGGCCCGTGCCCGGCGTCGCACCGGCCGCGAAGCAGATGGGGCGCTACCTCGGCCAGTCCATCCGCACGCGACTGGGCGGCGGCACGCCGCCGCCGTTCCGGTATCGCGACTACGGCAACCTCGCCACCATCGGCCGCATGGCCGCAGTGGTCGACGTGCACGGCCTGCGCCTCTCCGGCGTGCTCACCTGGTGGTTCTGGCTGGCGGCGCACGTGTTCTTCCTGATCGGCTTCCGCAACCGCCTGGTGGTGCTGATCGACTGGGCGCAGGCGTACTGGAGCTACCAGCGCAGCGCGCGGATCATCCTCGGCCGCGATTGACGCTTTCGATCGGGTGTGCGTCGCCTGACCGCCCGCGCCCGATCGCCGCGTTGGCCCCGGCAGGAGCGGCGCATTCCGCGCCAGGGAGACACGACGATGCCTTTGGCCCGATACGGCGTGCTGGCCGGCAGCTTCAACCGGTTCGAACGCGATCCGCCCGTGGATTACGGCAACTTCTTCCACGGCCTGCTCTACGTGAACGCACCGCTGCCCGACCAGCAGGCGCCGGTCGAATGGCGCTGCGCGGTCGACGTGAAGGCGCCCGACGGCGTGGTCGAATACATCCGCCTGACGATCAAGCGCGAGGACGTCGCCGGCATCCTCGCGCTGCGCGACGGCTACCACGCGCTCGAACGCAATGCGACGTCCGGCGCGCTGGATTACGTGCGCAGCCCGTACATCGTCGGGCCGATCGGCTGCGCGTCGCTCTTCTACGCGCTGCTGAAGATCTTCGGCGGCACCGAGCACAAGGCGTTCACCCAGAACGTCGGCGGCAGCGTGCTGGACGCGCTGAACGGGATGCTGGTCGACATCCGCCGCGTCTACGTGTTCGGCGAGCCGTTCGCGCCGCTGCAGCCGGGCAACATCGGCATGCACGACGTGCACATGAACCAGGGCGATCCGCCACCGACGCCGGGTGCGCCGAACTACACCCAGCAGTTGAACTGGTACAACAACAGCGGCACCTGGCAGGACGGCGGCGTGCTGATCGAACACGGCGACGACACGGTCGAGGGGTTCTTCATCAAGTTCCTCACCCAGACGATGAACACCGGCGACGACGGGCATCCGCGCTGAGCGCGACGTCGCGAGCGCTCACGCGCGCACGACGCGGCAGGCGTAGCAGCCGGGCTTGGCGTAGTGCAGGTGCAGGTAGGCGGTGCGTTCGATCGCGAACAGTTCCGCGATCGCCGCCTCCGCCTCGGTGCCGGGGCGCACGTCGGCCCAGACCATCATGCCGCGGGCGTCGTAGGCGCGCAGCGACAGCAGGCGCGTGCGCAGCAGCGCGGGGATCTCGTCGACCGCCGGCATCGCCTGCACCGCCGCCTCGCGCACGTACACCGGGCCCGACGCGCGATACGGCGTGTCGACGACGTGATGGTCGTGCGGCAGCAACAGCAGGCGTTCGCCTCCGGTCGCGTCCTGCAGGCTGACGCGGCAGGGATACACCGGTCGCCCGTCGGCGACGACGCGACGCGCGTTGCGCGCGCGCAGGGCGTCGTCGGACAGCGCGAACAGCGGCGCGAACGCGTCGAGCGGCAGGGCGTGGATCTGGAAGGACATGGCGGCACTCCGGGAAGGGTGCGTGCAGCATGTGCGTCGCGTCGCCGCGGCGATATCCGGTCCTTGCGGCGGGTGTCAGGCCTTCTCGCCGGGCTTCTTCTTCGCGCTCTTCGGAGCGAGCGCCCGGATGTGGTGCCCGTCGGGATGCAGGGCGAACAGTTCGGTGGCCACGATCAGCGGCTTCAGCGTGCGGAAGCCGTAGTTCTTCGGGGTGAACGATCCGCGGTTGGCGATGTGGTTGCCGATCTCGCCGAGATGCGACCAGCCATCCTCGCCCCTGGCGGCCTCCGTCGCACCGCGCAGCAGGTTCACGAGCGCGGTGTCGCTGCGCAATTCGGCGCCCGTGCGTTTGGCCGGCGGCTGTGAAGGTGCGGGTTTCGGGCGCGGCGTGCCGGCGGCCGGTTCGGGCGTCGCGATCTTCGCACCGGCGTCGACGCTCGCCTTTGCGGCATCGCCCGGGGGAGGCGCTGTCGCCGTCGCCTGCGCGTCTTCCGCCGGCGGATGGTCTTCGCTGGCGTCCACCAGGAAGAACGTCGAACAGGCCGCCTTGAACGCGTTCGGCGTGTTCGCCTTGCCGAAGCCGTAGACCTGCATGTTCGCCGCGCGCAGGCGCATCGCCAAGGGCGTGAAGTCGGAGTCGCTCGACATCAGGGCGAACGCATCGAACCGGCCGGTGTAGAGCAGGTCCATCGCATCGACGATCATCGCCATGTCCGACGCGTTGCCCTTCTTCGCGTACGCGATCTGCTGCATCGGCTGGATCGCGTTGTCCAGCAGCGCGTCGCGCCACGGCTTCAGGAAGCCACTGCCCCAGTCGCCGTACGCGCGGCGGACGTTGGCCACGCCGAGGTTCGCGATCTCGCCGAGCACGTATTCGAGCGTCGACGCGGACGCATTGTCCGCATCGATCAGCAGCGCGATCCGCATCCGATCGTCCATGGCGCCTCCGGGGGTTGCACGCTCGCAGCCTAGTCCGGATGCGGTGGCGGCGTCACCTGCCGGAATCGACGGCCCGGTCGCCCGGGCCGCCGGTGTCGCATGACGGGATCGGTGCCGGCCGTGTTCGCGGCGAACCGCCGCCGACACGTCGACGGCGCACGCCGGCCGCCTCGTCCGACCCGTCGCCTCGGTCAGTTGTAGCCGTCGAAGTAGTACGCGTAGGCGTTCGCCGTCCTCTGCGCGCCGGTCTGGGTGTCGGTCACCGTCACCGACACCGAGGCTTCGCCGTCGCCGCGGGTTTCGGTGGCGATCGACAGGAGGCAGTACGACTGGTTGCCGCAGATCGTGCCGCCGGTCTCGAGGTTACGCCACTGGTACGAATAGCTGCCCGCGGGCAGGCCGGCGACCGAGAACACGGCGACGGACGGATTGTTGGCCGTGCCCGGCGTCCACACCGAATAGCATTCGCCCGGGGTCGGCACGTCGAACGCGTAGGTGTCGACATAGCACTCCAGGCGCGCGTTGCTCACGTCGCCGGCGCGTGCGGGTTCGGCATGGCCGGCCAGCAGGGCGGCGGCCAGCAGGGTGAAGCCGAGCGGCGCATTCAGCAGTTTCATCGCTTACCTCCAATGTAAGGGTCGGGGGGAACGCCCGCGTTCGTCGCGGGCCCGCGCAGCGTACCCAAGCGACGTCGCCGCGATTGAGACCTCCGGCTTGGAACTCGGGCGATCCGCGCATTCCGCACACGTCGAGGCGACGCGGACGACGACGGCCCGGTCGCCCGGGCCGTCGGATCAGGCGACGGTGCGTGCCGCGGTCAGTTCCAGGCGTCCTCGTAGTACGCGGTCGCCGACACCGTCTTGCTGGCGCCGGTCGCGTTGTCGACCACGGTGACGACCGCGCTCCTGCTCTGGCCCACGCGGATGCTGCGCAGGCAACTGGCACTGGTGGTGGCGCAGGCGAGACCGCTCCAGTAGAAGCTG
>JBQCJG010000279.1:0-2902 GCA_051952955.1 Lysobacteraceae bacterium
AACGCCCATGACCATCCGCCGCATGACCGACCTCGACCTGCGCGGCCAGCGCGTACTGGTCCGGCAGGACCTCAACGTGCCGGTGGAGGGCGGGCGCGTCACGTCCGACCAGCGCATCGTCGCCTCGCTGCCCACGCTCAAGCTCGCGCTGGAGAAGGGCGCGGCGGTGATGGTGATGTCCCACCTCGGCCGGCCGAAGGAAGGCGTGTGGAGCGAGGCCGACTCGCTGGCGCCGGTCGCCGCGCGCCTGTCCGAACTGCTCGGCCGCGACGTGCCGCTGATGAAGGACTGGGTCGACGGCGTCGACGTGCAGCCCGGCCAGCTGGTGCTGCTCGAGAACTGCCGCATGAACGTCGGCGAGGGCAAGGACGACGACGCGCTGTCGCGGAAGTACGCCGCGCTGTGCGACGTGTTCGTGATGGACGCCTTCGGCACCGCGCACCGCGCGCAGGCGTCGACGCACGGCGTGATCAAGCATGCGAAGCGGGCCGCGGGCGGCCCGCTGCTGATGGCCGAACTCGACGCGCTGGCGAAGGCGCTGGAACATCCGGCGCGCCCGCTGCTGGCGATCGTCGCCGGCAGCAAGGTCAGCACCAAGCTCGAACTGCTGTCGTCGCTGGTCGGCAACGTCGACCAGCTGATCGTCGGCGGCGGCATCGCCAACACCTTCATCGCCGCCATGGGCCACGGCGTCGGCAAGTCGCTGGTCGAGGCCGACCTGATCGACACTGCGAAAAAGATCATGGCCGACGCGAAGGCGCGCGGCGCGGAGATCCCGGTGCCGACCGACGTCGTCGTCGCGCCCGAGTTCAAGGCCGATGCGCCGGCGACGGTGAAGGCGGTCGACGCGGTCGGCGCCGACGACATGATCCTCGACATCGGCCCCGAGACGGCCGCGCGCTACGCCGAGCTCATCCGGGCCGCCGGTACGGTGGTGTGGAACGGCCCGGTCGGCGTGTTCGAATTCGACGCCTTCGGCAAGGGCACCGAGACGCTGGCGCGCGCGATCGCGTCGAGCAGCGCGTTCTCGATCGCCGGCGGCGGCGACACCCTGGCCGCGGTCGACAAGTACGGCATCGAGGCCGACGTGTCGTACATCTCCACCGGCGGCGGCGCGTTCCTCGAATTCCTCGAAGGCAAGACCCTGCCGGCCGTCGCCGCGCTGCAGGCCCGCGCGCACTGACGCTGCGCCGCAATACGCGCGCCGGGCCCGTGCCGGCGCCACGCAAGGGGCAGGCGCGCCCGTCCGCCCCTGAAGCGGCATCCGCCGGCCGTGCGATGACGGCCTGATCGCTGCCGCATCGCCGCCACTGGCGGCATGCGGCGCACGCCTCCCGATTTCCTGCGCAGGGCGCACCCGCCGTGATCCGGCACCGCATGCGGCGGCCTGGGCCACAGTCGGGCGTCCCGGATGTTGAGACGCGGATGTCGTGCTATACCGGACGTGCCCCGTACGACCCGGCGGCTCCATCCCGCCACCCGCGTTCCGTCGTTCGCCGGGCACCCCCGATCCGATCGCCCGTGCGGCCTCCGCCGCGCATTCGCATCGCGGTCCGTTTCGTATCGCCATTTCGTCCAAGGAGGAACCATATGCGCCATACGCAGAACACCCGTCGCTCGTCCTTCCGCCATGCCGCCGCGCTGGCGTTCACCGCACTGTCGATCGCCGCCATCGGCGGTCCCGTCGCCGCCGCCCGCCCGGCCCAGTCCGCGCAGGCCCGCGCACCGCAGACCCTGTCCGAAGACGCGCCCGTCCGCGGCGAAGCCCGCCTGCCGGTCGAGGCCCGCGGCAACTGGATGCGCGAGTACGTCCAGCTGCGCGTCGCCCAGCAGAACCTGCGCTTCGCCGACGAACCGCTGACCGAAGCCGAACTGAAGGCGCTGTTCACGCCGAAGATCGTCGGCGGCACCGTCGCCGGCTCCACCGACAATCCGTTCCAGGTCGCGCTGCTGACCAAGAGCATCGCCAACAACTTCGACGCCCAGTTCTGCGGCGGTACGCTGGTGAAGGCGAACGTCATCGTCACCGCGGCGCACTGCAGCGACTTCGTCACCGCCAGCCAGGTGCAGGTGCTCACCGGCACCCGCAACCTCGACGGCACCGGCACCCGCCGCAACGTCAGCAAGATCGCGATCCACCCGAGCTGGAATCCGAACAACTCGGACTACGACGTCGCGGTGTGGACGCTGTCGACCTCGACCAGCGGCATCCCGTTCGCGACGATCGCCAGCGCCGATCCGCCGGTCGGCACCAACCTGCTGGTTACCGGCTGGGGTGCGCTGAGCGAAGGCGGCAGCTTCCCGACCAGCCTGCGCAAGGTCACGGTGCCGCTGGTGAGCACCACCAACTGCAACGACGCCAACTCGTACAACGGCCAGATCACCGCGCGGATGATCTGCGCCGGCTACGACGCCGGCGGCAAGGACAGCTGCCAGGGCGACTCGGGCGGCCCGCTGACCCAGGGCAGCATCCTGACCGGCGTCGTCAGCTGGGGCGACGGCTGCGCCCGCGCCAACAAGTTCGGCGTCTACACACGCGTGTCGAACAGCTCGATCCGCAGCTTCATCCTGACCCAGGCCGGTCTCTGATCGCGCCTGCGCGCATCGTGCCGGTGATGCGCATCGGACCCCCCGCTCGCGGGGGGTCTTTTTTTGGGCCGATGCCGATGTCGGTCCACGATGCTTCCCGTTCCGGAAATCCACCGTGTTTTTTGGCCGCACGTGCATCGTCCCCATGACCGAACCGTGCGATATCGTCGGATTCGACCGGAGACCCGGCGGGCGGCGCACAGGACGTGCGCCGTTTTTCGACGAGGCACGACGCCTCGTCGAAAAATCCCCACTGCTTTGCCGATCGCTGGATTGCCTTGGACCTGAGTGTTTCTTTGGTGACTTTCTTTGC
>JBQCJG010000280.1:0-12547 GCA_051952955.1 Lysobacteraceae bacterium
CCCGTGTACACGGTCACCGTGCCCGTCGGGTGCACGCGCACCTGCGCGGACTCGAAGAACGCGCCCTGCATCCCCCAGCCGTCGGGGCCCAGCGCCCGGGACGGGCCGAAGCCGCAGACCTCGACGTACGTCGAGAACCCCACGCCGCGGTGGACGCCCTCCGCGCGCAGCCGCTCCTGCTCGGCCCGGAACCCGTCGAGGTCGAGCATCTCCAGGCAGCGGTCGAGCGTGCCATCGTAGTTGCCCGAGTCGTAGACCACGCCGTGGGGCAACTCCGCCGGGAACTCCTGGATGAAGTTCTTGCGCCGCAGCTCGAGCCGGTCCATGCCCAGCTCGTCGGCGAGCTGGTCCATGCACACCTCGATCAGGTGGGTCGCCTCGGGGCGCCCCGCGCCGCGGACCGCGTCGGTGGTCAGCTTGTTCGTGAACACCCCGGTGACGTCGCAGCGGACGTTCGGGAACTGGTAGACGCCGCTCAGCACCGGCGCGGTCAGCGTCGGGATGACCGGCCCCTTGATCAGGTGGTAGGAGCCGCAGTCCTGGATCACCTTCGCGTGGATCGCGGTCAGCGTGCCATCGCGCTTGGCCCCCATGCGGACGTAATCGATCTGGTCGCGACCGTGGTGCGTGGTGGCCATGTCCTCGCTGCGCGTGGCCGTCCACTTGACCGGCCGGTCCAGCTTGCGGGCGAGCCAGCAGACCAGGACCTCCTCGGGATAGACGTTCAGCTTCGCGCCGAAGCCGCCCCCGACCTCGGGCGCCACGACGCGGATCTTGTCCTCGCCGATCCCGAGCTGGATGCACAGGCCCCAGCGCAGGACATGCGGGACCTGCGTCGCGCTCCACAACGTGAGCTTGCCCTCGCGCCACTCGGCGAGTGCGACGCGCGGCTCGATCGCGCCGCCGGCGATGCGATGGTTGACGACCCGGCGCTCGACCACGACATCGGAGTCCTGCAGCGCCGCGTCGACGTCGCCGCCCCCGAGGGACCAGTCGAACACCCGGTTCGTCCCGAACTCCGGGTGGATGACCGGCGAGTCGTCCTCGAGCGCCTTCTCCGGGTCGACGACCACCGGCAGCGGGTCGAGCTCGACGAGCACGTCCCCCGCCGCGTCCACGACCGCGTACTTGTCGTCGCCGACCACCACCGCGATCGGCTGACCGACATAGCCCACCTTGTCCCGGGCGAGCGGCCAGTGCTCGGGGACGCGCATCTCGACGCCCGGCGGCGCCCAGATCATCGGGCACGGCGCGACGACGTCGGTCATGTCCGCGGCGGTGAACACGCCGAGGACGCCCTCGTGCCCGCGAGCCGCGCTCCCGTCGACCGAGACGATCCTGGCGTGCGCCTCCGGCGATCGCACCACCGCGGCGTACAGCATGCCGTGGAGCGACATGTCGTCGACGTACGTCGCCCGGCCCAGGATGAGGCGCTGGTCCTCCTTGCGCTTGAGCCGGCGGCCGACGTGCTGGGACGGTTCCTCCAACGCGGTCATGTCATGACCTCCTGTCCGGCTACAGCCATAACGGCCTCGACGATGTGGTGGTGGTGACCCGTGCAGCGGCGCAGGTCGGGCCGGTCCCACGGCGCAAGCGAGCGGTGTGGGCGCGAGCCGCCGGCCGGCGCCAGATGCGCTCAGACTCTCTCCGACGGGCGTAGGCGCCGTCAATGCCTCGGGCGCGATTGCGGGCGGGTGGTCGGCTGGAGGACCGCGCGGCCCGGACGTCTGGGCGCGCGCAGCGGCTCAGGACCCCGACATCCGGCCGCGGGGCGGGGGAAGCGGCGGCGACATCGTCGGCGCCGCTGTCGCCTGACGAGCGTGCGGCCTGTGCTCAAGCGGCGCCCGGGCGATCGTCTTCGACCACGCTCAGCGGCAGGGGCAGGTGGCGCAGGCGGTGTGCGAGGTCATGGTGCAGCCAACGCTCGACGCCGTGCGGCAGGACCGACAGCATGATCTCGTCGAAGGGCTGCTCCTGCAGGAGTTCCTCGATGGCGGCCATCGCGTCGTGGCGCGTCGACACCCGGCCCCGGACCGCCGCGTCGGCGGCATCCTGCAGGGCTACGAGCGCTCGCATCAAGACGCGCTCGGCGTCGCGGATCCTGTCGTGGCGCTCGGGATGGAACGGATGCCATTCGGCAGCGGCTGGGTTGGGTACCAGCACGAAGAACTCGACCGGTGGTCGCTCGGCGCGCCGGCGGACGGCGCGCAGCAGCGCCGGCGTCGCGGCGGCGCGGTCGGTCACCACCAGCACTCGTGCCGGGACGCGCTGCTGCATGAATCGATCATGGGCTCCTCGTTGCCGCCCATGCGTAGCTTGCTCTCTGCCCGCCGCCGGCGCCAGCGGGCACCACAGGCGTCCGGGTCGACCAGGACGTGAGTGTGAGGCGGGTCGGGACCGGCTCTCGCGGGCGCCGGCCGTGCGCCCTCCCCGTCGGTCGGCGCTCCAGCAGAGCAGCCCGACGCCATCACTGCTCGTGGTCCCGCGCTCGTCGCCCTCGCGGGCCGCGGGAACCGGTGGATGCCCGCCGCGACTCCCGCATCCCGCGCGTCGCACCACGAGCGGCGCGACGGTGCGCATCGCGCTGGTGACCCGTCTCAGCGCGCCGGCCGAACTGCGGGTGCGGATCCCGTGACGATCCGCCGAGTGGCGCGCGCGTCTCGGGCCGCGTCGCTTGCCGCGAGCGGGCCCCGCGGAAGCTCGACGACGAACGCGGTGGTCGCGCGCAGGCGGTGGTTCTGCCAGGACGCGGCGCTGCCCGGGTAGCGCGCGAGCCGGCGAGGCGGAAGCCCGCTGAGCGCTGCGAACCGGCGCTCGATGCGAGCGTCTCCGCCGGACTGGTCGGTCACTCCCAGGGGCTGGTGGAACCAGATCGTGACACGGGGACGAATCCTGAGGATCAGGCGGTAGGCAGCGCGGCTCTCGGGTTCGGACAACGCGTGAGGGCCGGAGTACTGCTGATCGCCGGGCCGGCCAAGAGCTCGCCACCGCCACGGGAAGTTGCGGTTGAGGTCGACCCCGCGGGCATTCTGGCGCGTGTGCGACCGGACGCCATCGGGGTTCAGGTCGGCGATCACCCACAGCACGGCGGCGTCGGGAAGCGGACCGGACTCGAGCCGGCGGGCGACCGCGCGGCCTGCCGGTTCGTCGCCGTGGATCACGCCCACGACGAGGCCCGCGCGCCGTTCGTCGGGGTCGCCGAGTTGCATCGCCGTGATCGGTCGTCCACGCACGGAGCGCGCGATCACGAAGCGTCTCCGCACGAGCGGGTCGCCGCTCGAACCCGGCGGACCAGAGCGAGCACTCGGACGGGCGGGGCGGTGCGGTACCGCGCCGGTGGTCCGGCATCCGAAACACGTCAGCGCGACCGCCATCGCCAAGGCCACCAGCCCGCGGCGCGCGGGGGCGGGCCAGGTCTCAACGCATCGTCTCGAGTGCACCTCTCGACCACCCCGCAGCCGCGGGCCGCGCCCCCGCAGGCGCCAAGTCTCACCGAACGTAGCCCACCGGGCCTGAACGAATCGTGAGATCGAAGGTCTCCCGCCCTCCGTTACCCGGGCGCCCGGAGGATGAGGCTGACGACGGGCGCGGGTCCCGCGCGTGACGTCAGCCGCCCGGCCTCAGCGTGGGCGAGCGAGCGCGCGAGCGCGAGGCCGATGCCGTGGCCGGCTGGGCTCGGCGCGCGCGCGAAGCACGCCTCGGGATCGTCCCCGAGCCCCGGACCCTCGTCCGCGACGTCGACGCCGACCCAGCCGGGCCACGAGCGGACCGACACCGTCACCCCTCCGGCGCCGTGGCGATGGGCGTTGTCGAGGAGGACCTCGAGGATCTCCTCGACCACTGCCCGGGAGGCCGCCGCGCGTGGCGCGACCGGCGGGACCGACAGACGTAGCGGCCTACCGTCGCGCGCCAGGGGCCCGGTCCACCGGTCGGCGAGCTCCTCGAGCACGTCGCCGAGGTCGGCCTCGGCGTCGGGCACACTGGTGTCTCGGGCCAAGGCGAGGAGCGTCGCCACAGTGCCCTGCAGGCGGTCGACCTGTGCGATCGCCGGCGCGAGCTCGGGGGCGTCGACGCCGCGCAGCTCCATGCCTTCGAGCTCGATGCGCAGCGCCAGGAGCGGGGTCCGAAGCTGGTGCGAGGCGTCGGCGGTGAACGCGCGCTCGCGCTGGACGAGGGCGTCGAGCCTTTGCGCCGTCGTGTCGAGCGCGCCGCCGACGGCGTCGATCTCGTGGATCCCGCTGCCGGTTGCGCGGACCGCGAAGTCGCCGCGGCCCAGGCGCTCGGCGTCGCCGGCGAGGCGCTCCAGCGGCGCCGCCAGCCGTCGGCCGAGCACGATCGCGGCGGTGATCGCGCCGGCGATGATCGCCAGAGCCGCCAGCCCGAGGAGGAGCCACGCATGCCGCGTGGCGGCCGCCGCGCGGGCATCGCTGCGCTCGGCGCGCAGCGCGCCGGCGACCCGCTCGCCCGCGTACTGGGGAACCACGGCGCCGACGCGGCCGGCCGCCGCCGCCTCGGCGGGACGCCCGGTGCCTAGCACGGCCCGGACCAGCGGTGGTGCGTCGGGCGGACCGTCGCCCGCGACCCGCCGGGCGTCGCGTCCGTAGAGCGCGAGGAGCGCGCGCACGCGCGGGAGCTCGATCGGGTCGTCCCGCGGCGACGCAGTGATGTCGATGCGCCGCGTCGCGGCGGCGGCGTCGCGCGAGAGGCGCAGAAGCTCCTCGTTTCGGTTGCCGACCTGCAGGGCGCGCGCGAGCGGGAGCGCGAGGGCGAGGACCGAGACGACGGCGACCGCCGCGATCGCGACGACGACCCGGCGCCTCACGGATCCACGTCCAGCCGGTAGCCGACACCGCGCAGCGTCGTGATCGCCTCGGCACCGAGCTTCTGGCGCAGCGCGAGCACGTGCATGTCGAGCGTCTTCGTCGAGCCCAGCCACTCCGTGTCCCAGACCTCGCGCATGATGCGCTCGCGCGTGACCGCGCGGCCGGCCTGGGCGACGAGCAGCGCGAGCAGGTCGAACTCCTTCGGGCGCAGGATGACCTCCCCGCCGTCCCGGAAGACGCGGCGGGCAGCGAGATCGACCGTGAGGTCGCGTGCCGCCAGCGGCGCGGCGGCGCCCACCGGCGGCTCGACCGCGGCGGCACGCCGCAGATGCGCGCGCACGCGAGCGAGCAGCTCCGAGAGCCGGAACGGCTTGACGAGGTAGTCGTCGGCGCCGGCGTCGAGGCCGGCGACGACGTCGAGCTCCTGGTCGCGGGCCGACACGATCAGGATCGCGAGGTCGGGGCGCGCCTCGCGCAGCCGCCGGCAGACGTCGATCCCGTCGGTGTCGGGCAGCGCGAGATCGAGGATGACGAGCTTGACCTCCTCTCCGGCGGCGGCGGGCGCGGGCCCGCCCCGGGAGAGACGGCGCACGTTGTGTCCCTGGCTGTCGAGGACGCGGACGAGCCCCGCGGCGATCGCCTCGTCGTCCTCGACGAGCAGGATGTCCGGCCCGGCCATGGCAGGAGCGTAGGGCGCGCGGACCGGTCCCAGCGGCATGTTTGACCGGGCGTTGACCTGCGCGCGACCGCGCGTTGACCCGCCGGGCCTACGGTCCGGCGCCGTGTTCCGACCCCGCCCCCACCCCAAGGGGCGGGCGCGCGGCGCCCCGCCCCCCCCCCCCGGCCCCCCCCCCGCCCCCCCCCCCCCCCCCCCCCCCCCCCCCGCCCCCCCCCCCCCCCCCCCCCCCACCCTACATGGTGCGATCATAGGGCCACGAGCCATTCCTTCCCCCGAAGTCATGAAAAAGCCGATCATCGCCGGCCTGCTTCTCGCGGCCACATGCTCCGCTCACGCCTCCACTTGCGAATCACGCCTGGAAGGCACCTGGAAGTCGGATCGCCCGGCATCGATGGCCTATTTAAGGGACCATGCCTCCGTGTCGCCCAAGGTCGACGCATTCCTCGACGCTTTGCTCGGTCAAATGACGGTGTCCTTCGGGCATGGCGAGGTGCGTACCCACATGCCGGACATGGTGTTCAGTCTGGACGGAAAGTCGACGCCCCTCGCCGGCTTCGAGCTGAAGAAGCCGTACACGGTCCTGTTCTGCGATGCGGACACGATTGCATTCGCATCGCAGTCGATCGGCTCCGACAAAGACAAGCTGACCGTATTCCACTTCGTGGGCCAAGATACGTTCTGGGTCTACATGGGCTCCACTGACCCCAAGATCCCCGACATCAATTCACGCGAGTTCTTCCAGCGAACGGCCGACCCGAGCAACTGAGGCGGCTTTCATTCGCCAGATCGGAATGCAGCACGACACTCTCGACCGCGAAGAAAGTCCAACATGCCGCGAACGACCTTCCGGACGACGAATTCCATGCAAACCACCCTCGCCGCACTGCTCCTGCTCGCCTCCGCCACCGCCTCCGCCGCCATCGTCCCCACCGACGATCCCGGCAGCGACTGCGTCGCCGCGACCATCACCACCGAACGCACGTCACAGAATCGTCCCTACGACGAGCGCTACTGCGCCGTGAATGAGGACCCCGCCGCCCGCGCCATCTGCCTGCACAACACCGAAAGCCAGCAGACGATCGCGTTCTTCACCGACCGCTGCGGCGCGCCGGAGGACGGCGCCTTCGTCAGCTTCAACGGCGAGACGCACCACGTCCTGCGGCAGTCGCGGGCTGCGCATCCGGACGTCACGTACGCGGGCACGTACCGCGGCGACGGCGTCACCGTGCGCGTGCTGCCGCGCAAGCGCATCGCGCGCTCGGAGGAAGGCGCTCTCTACCGCGTCGATGTCGTGATCGAATCCGGTAGCGAGCGCGCGACGATCCACGGCATCTACGATAGTCGGCCCTGAAATGAAGCGCACCGGCGACATCCTCTCGATCCAGCGCGAGGAAGCGCGATTCCGCAAATGGGCTTCAAACCAGGATCCGGGAAAGCGCTCGGGCGAATGGGAATGCGACTACCCCGACTGGCCTTCGATCTACGAAGCAGTGACCGGCGTCCTGTCCCGTGAAGACGCGATCACGCATCTTGGCGATCGCGGCGTCGAATCCATCCTGTATCTACTCGCGAGAGACAACGAGTGCGAAATCGTTGCAGACGCGCTTGCAAAGCGGCCGGAAGTCCTCGCCGCCTTCGCCCACGCCGCGTTGCAAACCGGCGAAAGCGACGCCAAATGGCAGATCGCACACGGCCTGGGAAAACCCCGCGTCCCACGCGAGGACGCGGAGGCGCTGCTCGTCGAGTTCGCCGTTGACGCAGACGAATACGTTCGGCGGCGCGCTTTGCTTGCGTTGGCCGACATCAAATCGCCTCGCACGGAAGCCTTCGCGCAGAAAGCATGGGACAGCGGCCTCGAATACCAGAGGATTGCGGCCCTCTGGGCGTTGAAAGCCTGCGGATCGGGGCTGCTTGCCGACTTCATCGCGGCGGCTATGGTCGATGGGCGCGAGCATCTGACGCGCAATGCACGACAGATTCACGACGACGGCGAAATGACGAGGTGAGCTGCCTATGCGCATTTTGAAGCCCGCCGCGGTCTACTTCCTGCAGGTCTTCGGCACCGGTTTCGCGCTCGCGTTCGTCCGCATTCCCGTCCTTGTGCCGCGCTTCGGCGTGCGCACTGCCGAGCTCATGGAAATGCCGGTGATGCTCACCGTCATCGTCTGGTCGTCGCGCCGTCTGGCGTATCGGCATCCGGACTGGTCGCGTGGACGCAGGCTCGCGGCGGGCCTCGGCGCATTCTGCCTGCTCGTCGGCGCGGAACTGGGGGTGGCGTGGTTGTTCGACGGGCATTCGCCGGGCGCCTACATCGCCACGCGCGATCCGGTGTCGGGCAGCGCGTATCTCGCGTCGCTCGTATGCTTCGCGGTGGCGCCGGCGCTGTGGCGAGCCGGGACGACGACGACCATCGCGCCGATTGTCCTGAAGCTGCAAGCAGACGAAGCCCACATCCTCCAGAAAATTCGGGCGGCCCTTGCGCCCTGCCCGGATGCCGAGATCGTCTATCGCTCGGAATGGCTGGGATACCTGCCCTTCGGGGTGTATCACTGGGTGGAAGCGCCGCGCGGGACGGACATCTCGCGCGATTTCCCGACGGGGTGGACGCTCGGGCACATCGAGAGTCTCGAATCCGCGGGGCATCTGCGCCGGGTTTCCTTCCGGCAGGATCCGGAGGACGAGCACGACATCGAGATCGTGTTCGTCGCGGGCGGCGGCGACGGATCGGGGCCATCGCACCCGACGGCGTGATGATCGCGGAGATCCCTCGCCTGCGGCTCGGGCTGACACGGGAAGGACGCGCATCGTCCGCGGCGGACCGCGGCTTCGCGACGCTTCAGGCCAGCGGCCGATGCGGATCGGAGGGATGCTTGAGCCAGACGAGGCAGTGCGGACACCACTCGAGTGATTCCGGATGCGCCAATCCTCGCCCGCCCGGCTGCACGATCTTTTCGCCGCAGTCAGGGCAAGGCGGCTGCCCCACGAGCCCGTTGTTCCAGAACTTCGCGATGAAACTCGCCACGATGGTGGTCGCGAACACAAGCAAATAGACGGGGTTTTCCGGCAATACCCGCATGCCGGATGCGATGAGCAAGCCGAACAACAGGGGAATCGGCAGCAGGGCCATCGTGCGCAACCGCCGCCGCAGCGCCGCATCGCGCGCGCAGACCTCGTTCCAGGCCGCGATCACTTTCGGGTCCAGGCGTGCGCGCTTCACGGCGGTGCGGGCTTCCGTCAACGCACCGCCTCCAGCGTCTGGCCCGGCGTCGGCGCGTCTTCCATGTACAGCGGCTTCGACGACACCTTCGAGGTCTTCGCCGGTTGTTTGACGTCGCCCTTCGGTCCGGGCGTGGCGGCCTGCACGATGCGTTCGCCGGTGAGGCGATTGGTGCTGACCGTCGTGCTGTCGTGCGCACCGGTGCGGCTGTGCACGCGCACGTCGTCGCCGATCAGGCGCATGCGGCCGCTGCCGTCGCGCTGGCGCTCGAAGCGGAAGCGCCAGGTCGCGTCGATCGAGGTCGCGGCAGCGTCGATGTCGGTCACGACCACCACGCCGTGCAGCAGGCGCAGCGTGGTCTTCGCCAGCGGCGCGTAGCTCATGCGCATCTCGCCGACCGGGTCGAAGCCGTTGTCGGTCTCGCTGACGTAGGCGGCGAACGCCTTCAGCACGCGGTCGGTGTCGTTGCGGGCGACCACGACCACGTCGGCCAGGCCGTCGCCGTCGAGGTCGGCGTCGAGCCGCGCTTCGATGCGGGCGCCGTCGGGCAGCGCCAAGCGCAGGGTTTCGTCGGTCATCACCGGCGGCACGCGGTCGTCGGCGACGACGGCACCGGAGATCAGGAGCAGCGCGGGAAGGAAACGGGCGAGCGGCATGGTGCAGGTCCCCTGGCAAGGTCGATGGATGTCGTCCGGACGGCCGCGGGCGACGCAGGCGCCGGACCGCGGGCCGCATCGGCCTGCGTCGATCCGGACGGGCCTAGTCCGCAGTGGACTTGAAATCCGCCGGGAACGCCGCGAGCCCGCCGAGGATATCCTGCAGCCGTTTCGCGTCGAAATCACCTGCCGCCCCGCGCAGCGCGGCGGCCTCGACGGCGAGTCCGGTGAACCGGGCCTCGGCGGCGAAGGCCTCGAGGTCTGCGGCGAAATCGGCGATCTCGCGCATGCGCATGCGTTCCGACAGCGCGGGCAGGCGCACCTGCTGCAGATCCTGCCACTGCGCGCGCAGCCCGGCGTTCCAGACGCCCGGCCGGGTCGATTCGTGCGTCGAATCCGGGGCGCCGGGCGCGAAATGCCGGAACAGGGCGCCGAACAGCTCCGTCGGCGAATACGGCTTCCGCACGAAGCCTTCGAAGCCCTGCTGCAGGTCCATCCCGTCGCGCGCCAGGCTCGACGCGGTGACCGCGATGACGGCGACCTGCGCCAGCGCCGGATCGGCGCGGATCGCGTCGCGCACCTGGTAGCCGTCCATGCCGGGCATGCGCAGGTCCAGCAGCACCACGTCCGGACGCAATGCGCGCGCCGCGGCGAGCCCTTCCTGCCCGCCGGCGGCGAGGTGGACCGCGTGGCGGCTGTTGCGCAGGTAGCCGGCGGCGACTTCGAGGTTCCAGGCCACGTCGTCGACGACGAGGATCGTCAGCGGCGGCAGGCGGTCGAAGTCCACGTCCTCGCCGGCCGACGCGCGCACGGACGCGCGGTCGCTGGCGGTGAGCCCGGGGATGCGGACCGTGAACAGCGTCCCCTCGCCCGGCCGGCTCTCGACCTCGATCTGGCCCGACATCGCGTCCACGAGGCGGCGGGCGATGGTCAGGCCGAGGCCCGTGCCGGGCCTGGATTTGCCGTCGGGGCTCTCCGCCTGGCAGAACGGCTCGAAGATGCGCCCGATCTGGTCGACCGGGAGGCCCGTGCCGGTGTCGAGCACGGTCAGCTCGACGTCGCGCACCGCGTCGGACGCGCCCTGGTCGATCTCGAGTCGGACGGTGACGCCGCCGCGCTCGGTGAACTTCACCGCGTTGCTGATGAGGTTCATGAGGATCTGGCGCATGCGATGGCCGTCGATCAGCAGCGGCAGGGAATCGCCGTCGACCTCGCCCGTCAGGGTGATGCCCTTCGCGTCCGCCTGCGGCGCGAACATGACGATCATGTCGTCGATGATGTGGGCGATGTCGGTCGGCTGCGGGTGCAGGTCGAGCTTGCCCGCCTCGATCTTCGACAGGTCCAGCACGTCGTTGATCACCGAGAGCAGCAGCTCGCCGCTCTTCTTGATCGAGGCGATCCAGTCGCGCTCCCCCGGCGCCTGGATGGATTCCGACAGCAGCTGGGTGAAGCCGAAGATCGCGTTCATCGGGGTACGGATCTCGTGGCTCATGTGCGCCAGGAAATCGGTCTTCGCCGCGTTCGCGACTTCGGCGGCGCGCTTGGCGGCGCCGAGTTCGGCCTCGGCGCGCTTGGCGTCGGTGATGTCGACCAGCATGTTGATGCCGCCGACGATGACCCCGTCGGCGTCGCGGAACGGCGTCGGGTACGGCATCACCCAGATCCGGTCGCCGTCGGGCCGCTCGGCGATGATCTGCCGGCCGCGCACGGTCCGGCCCTCGTTGATCGCCTCGGCCATTGGGCTGCGCTCGTGCGGCAGCGGCGTGCCGTCGGCTTCGTACAGCTTCCACATCGGCGACCAGCGGTCGACGCCGATCTCGGGCCGGCGCCGGGCGAGCGCCGCCGTCGCGGGATTGAACCGCGTCAGGTAGCCGTTCGCGTCGGTGGTGTAGATCGCCACCGGGAGGGCGTCGATCATGGCGCGGAACTGCGCGTCGCTCTCGCGCAGGGCCTGGGTCTTCTCGGCGACGCGCTGCTCCAGCGTCTCGTTCATCGCCCGCAGCTGTTCCTGCATCAGGCGCCGTTCGGCGACCTCCTGCTGCAGCGCGCGGTGGCTGCGGTGCAGCTCGACGAAGGTCGCCACCTTCGAACGCAGGATGGTGCGGTTGACGGGCTTGTGCAGGTAGTCGACCGCGCCCGCGGCGTAGCCCTCCAGCACGTGTTCGTCCTCGTTGTAGTAGGCGGTGAGGAAGATGATCGGGACGTTCGCCGTCCGCCTGCGTCCGCGGATCATCTGCGCCAGCTCGAACCCGCTCATGCCGGGCATGTTGATGTCGAGGATGATCAGCGCGAACTCCTCGGCGATCAGCGCCATCAGCGCCTTGTCGACGTTGTCGGCCCGCACCAGCCGGTAGCCGGGATCGTCGAGCACGGTCTCGAGCACCAGCAGGTTCTTCTGCTCGTCGTCGACGATCAGGATGTTGACCGGCGCTTCCCCGGGGGCGCCTTCGTGCGCGCGGGGGCCGCCGGCCGGAGGCGCGATGTCGTCGGAGAGGATGGTCATGGACATGGGACGCTCACCGGAACAGCCAGGTCCGCAGCAGCGACAGCAGCTGGTCGGTGTGGACCGGCTTCGCGATGTAGTCGCTGGCGCCGGCGTCCAGGCACTTCTCGCGGTCGCCCTTCATCGCCTTCGCGGTCAGGGCGATGATCGGCAGCGCGCGGAATTCGGTCATGGCCCGGATCCGCCGGATGGTTTCGTAGCCGTCCATGTCCGGCATCATGATGTCCATCAGCACGACGCTGAGCTCCGGCGTGTCGCGGACCAGTTCGATCGCGCGCTCGCCGTTGTTCGCGCTGATCACCTGCATGTCGACATTCTCCAGCAGCGTCGTCAGCGCGAAGATGTTGCGCGCGTCGTCGTCCACCACCAGCACCTTGCGGCCGCGCAGGACCTGGCCGTCGTCCTGGAGCTGCTGGATCATGTCCTGCTTGTCGGCGGGCAGGCCCTTGACCACGCGGTGCAGGAACAGCGCGGTCTCGTCGAGCAGCCGCGCCGGCGAATGCACGTCCTTGAGGACGATGCGCTTGGCCATCGTCCTGAGCCGGGCCTCGTCCGCCGCGTCCAGTTCGCGCCCGGTGAAGATCACCACCGGCACCTCGGCCAGCTGCGGCCGGCCGTGCATCTCCTCCAGCAGGTCGAAGCCGCTCATGTCCGGCAGGCGCAGGTCGA
>JBQCJG010000281.1:0-5275 GCA_051952955.1 Lysobacteraceae bacterium
GCATGCGCGGCCTCCTGCCGCGCGCCCCCGGATCAAGTCCGGGGCAGGCTCTGCGGGCCTGATCCGCGAAGCCCGTCGCGACCAGGAGCCCCGGCAAGTCAACACCAGCGCAGGTTCCCGGATGTCATCGAGACATCAAGAAAACGCCGGAAAGAATTCTGCCGAACACGATCGCCCCCACGCCGATTTCTTGTCCTGCATCAATTCCGTGCGACTTCCGCCGTGCTGTGATGGACGAATCCATCACGCACGGGAGGACGTCATGTCGCGTACGCTCGACAAGGTCTGCATCATCACCGGCGCCGCGCTGGGCATCGGTCGCGCCTGCGCCGAACGGCTGGGCGAACAGGGCGCGAAGGTCGCGCTGTTCGATGTGCTCGATGCCGAAGGCCGGGCGCTGGCCGCCGACCTGGAGGCGCGCGGCATTCCCGCACGCTACTGGCATGTCGACGTGTCATCGGAAGCGAACGTCCAAGAGGCGATCGACGCCGTCGCCGCGCATTTCGGCGGCGTGCACGCGCTGGTGAACAACGCCGGCATCTCCGGCTCGACCAGGCTGACGCACGAACTCACCGAGGAAGAATGGGACCGGGTGCAGGCGGTCAACGTGAAGGGCGTGTTCTTCTGCACCAAGCACGCGATCCCGCACCTGCAGGCCGCGGGCGGCGGCAGCATCGTCAACCTGTCGTCGATCTACGGCCTCGTCGGCGCGCCCGACGTGCCCGCGCACCACGCCTCCAAGGGCGCGGTGCGGCTGATGAGCAAGACCGACGCCATCATCTACGCCGCCGATCGCATCCGGGTGAATTCGATCCATCCCGGCTATATCTGGACCCCGATGGTCGAACAGCACCTCCGCGCCAGCGGCGCCACCGACCTCGACGCCGCCCGCAACGACGTCGGCAAACTCCATCCCCTAGGCCACATGGGCGAACCCGACGACATCGCCTGGGGCGTGGTCTATCTTGTCTCCGACGAATCGAAGTTCGTCACCGGCAGCGAGCTGGTGATCGATGGGGGTTATACGGGGAGGTGAGTGGTGCCGTCCAGTCCGGATGCCCACCAAGACGGCCAATTCCCAAGCAAGTGCAAGATCGTATTGAACGGGAAATTCGCCGTATAACGCGCCTAGATTCTTCAAGAGATCGCATGCCTCCCCTCAAGACAACACCTTGTGCAATAGGCATAACATCCATTGACGCAAACCGACACGCACGGACAGAATCCGTGCCATTCCCGCTCCGGGGTCTAATCATAGTTAGGCGTCATGTCCAACATTTCGGCAACTTGGCAGAACATCTTGGCAGCCGAGGCTCTTGACCATACCGCATGGGAGTTCAGGTCTCGCCAGCTTGCTGCTAGCTCGAAACTTCTACATGAGGCATCGGCGGTGTTTCTGGCGAAGTCACGTTCGCAGCAGTGAGCGCCACGTCTGGCGCGCAGTTGCTGCTGGCCCTAGCCATAGAACTTATGGCGAAGGCCTACTACCTAAAGTCTGGCACGCGCGTGGAGAAGGATATATACACACATGACCTGAGCACTTTAGTTGCAGGCGTGGTGTCGTCAGAACAGCTCGAACTGATCCGCTTCTCGCAGCAGTTTGTCGTGTGGGCAGGCCGCTATCCGACGCCGAGAATGAATAATCCTAAGGCTCTCGCCTTGGCAGATGTGTCCAGCCAACTAGTCGACGGCGTCGAGCATTTCGAAGCGAGAGATTTTCCTAACTACGCTTCACAGGACCGCTACTTGGAGCTAGGCGGGCTTTTCAATCACCTTAGAGCGTGCTGGGAAACAGCATGACACCTAACAATTCGTCCAAGCCAACGCCGCTCCGCGGCGCGGCTTAACTCAGGTGTTAGCTGGCATGGAGACAATCCGGCACTCGTTGATGCTTCTGGAGAGCGCGAAACGCTTCGCGTCGGCTGACTTGCTGCGTGCGACAGGCGACGCGTCAGATTCCGCATACCTACTAGAGCTTGTCGGCTTTGAGCTGCTACTCAAGGTCGTCGTAGAGCGCGCCACTGGGGAGATGGTTCACGGCCACCACTACTTGCCACTGTTCAATCAGCTCCCCCAAGAAACCCGAGCCACTGTGCTACGGCTCGCGGGAGAATGGGCAGGTCCTTCAGCTCTAACGGATAGTCACGAAAGCGTCTTGGCCGATCTCGGCAGTAATTTCGTGAAGTTGCGCTATCCCTATGAAAAGTACAGCTCGCTTACTGAGCAGCAATATCGGCAGGTTGGAAAAGACTGGATTGCTCACGGGGCCAGCAACGCGGAGGCGGACTTCCGCTACCATCCGGAGGAATTGCGAGCCCTCGCGCTGGCCCTGCGGGAGATCGCTGGTGCCAGCTAACAATTCGTTGAAACTGACGCCGCCTCGCGACGTGGCTTGATTCAGGCGAAGAACCGTGGAAGAAGACCTTCGACAACTTATCGCCGAGTGCACTGAGCAATCGCACAACCCCCTTGCAAACGGCGGGATCGACGCCTTCTGCGCGAAGCACAGTCTCACACGCGCTTCCTTCTTCGAGCTGTTTGCGCGACACGTTGCTGAAGCCTTCATGGAAGGGTCGTTGGCGTTCTGGAATGGGAACCATGCCATGAACGCGCTCGCCGGCGGAATGACCGAGATCGACGGGTTTGCCTTGGAAGTCTTTCTGGCCTTCGATCATGGCGAGTACCTCGAAGGCGGGGAGCCGCCCGACTCGGTCCCATGGCAGTACTACACACTTCCCATGATCCGCGCAGCCCTCGCGAATGCGGGCAATGCGCCACGCTCGTGAGAATCCGTTCAAGCCGACGCCGCTTCGCGGCGCGGCTTGACTCAAGCATCAAGCACCACTCACCGCGAACGCCCAAGCTTCCTGAGCATCCTCCCCGGCAGCATGCGCTTGAGGAACAGCGCATTCACTTCCCGCACGCTGAGATAGCGGCCGGTCTGGCCTTCCTTGCCCATGACCTCCAGCAGCACGGGCCACTCGCCGTTCATGATCTGCCGGTCGATGAGGCGCCGATGGCCCGCGGCGCGTTCGTAATTGGCGTCCATCATCGTCTTCAGCTCGTCGGCATCCAGTCCGAGTTCCCTGCCGCCATCCGGTCTGGTCTTCGGGCTGGCGAATTGCTTGAGGCGATCGAGCTCGTCGAGGTCGACCCGCGCCTTCACGTCGAGGATGCGCGATCCTGCGCCCTGCTTGTCGAACGGTCCGTTCCTCAGCTTGTTGAGCCTGACCCCGTTGAGGCCGTTGTCGAGGATGTCGCCCGGGTCCAGGCCGTTGGCGAGCAGGGCGATCAGCCGGATCGCCAGCGACGGAAGTTGCGGGCTGCCTTCGCCCGTTGTCGCCACGCGTTCGATCGCGGCGGTCGCGTCGCCGATCGTGGCCGTCCTGTCGGACAACAGGCCCTGTGCGACGAGTGCGCGGAGGAACGGACAGGGATTGTTCGGCGACACCTTGGGCAAGGGCTTTTCGTCCATCGCGCACCTCCGGGCTGAGTGGATCGATTGTAGGCACGGGCGGCGCCGCGCCGCCGCGAGCGCGTGCAACCGTGCCGATGGCGCGATGACGTTGCCGAATGCACGCTCCGCACGTGCGTGGACTATCCTTTCATCGACATCGGCAAGGACCGTCACGATGACCCTCATTGCGTTCCTCGTCGTTGTCGCGGTGATCGCCATGCTGTGGAAGCCGCGGCGACCGAAGGCGAACCCCGCGCCGGCCGGGCCGGTGTCTCCGGAATCGGACTTGCTGCGGCACTGCCACGGCGACACCGCGAAGATGGAGCGGCTGATCGCGCTGGAGTGGAAGGCGGCGCCGTCGATCGCGCGGTCCGAAGCATCCGGGCGCGCCATCGACCGGCTTCGCCGCGACCATCGCTGATCCGTCGCCCCGCCGGACCGGAGCCCGCACGCGCGTCCTTCGCCCGAACCTCGCGGACGCGGCGACCGGCGCCGGGCTTCGCCCGATGCGCTTCGCCCCGGCCCCCACCGCGCGTACCATCCGGATCGCGGTGCCGCCGCCATCACGGGTCGGCAGCGCGATCCAGCACGGGCGGGCGGTGTCGCGACGCGGCCCGCCTGTCGACCGACACTGCAGGAGGACTCGCGTGGACCGTCGCAAGCTCGTTTCCCTCGGCATCGCCTTCGCCGCCGCCGCGCTCGTCGTGGGCGTGCCGTACTGGTCGATCCCGCTGCAGCAGCTCGCGCTTCCGCGGGTCATCTGGAACGCCCGGCTGGTCGCCTGCGCCGCGTTCGCGGCAGTTGCGTGCGTGGTCGGGCCGGTCCGCGCCTGGATCGCCGGACTTGTCGTGGCCATGGCCGTCCCCGTGGCGGTGCTGGTCCGCGTCGCGATCGACACCGCGGCCGACCCGACCGCGCACAACCTCTGGCCGTTCGAGGTCGCATTGGCGTTGGGGCCCGGCCTGCTCGCCGGCACGGCCGGCGCGGTGGCCGGCGCACTGCTGGTGCGGCTGCGGCGCGGCTGACGTCTCGCCCGTCGGCGGATCAACCCCCCGAAGCGTGGTCGAAGGGACGATGCAGCGCGGGATCGTCGATCAGCGCCGACAGCCGCAGCGCCAGTCGCTCGACCCAGGCCGCGCGGTCCGCGGCATCGGCGAGTTCGTCCTGGCGCAGTTCGATCAGCAGGTGCGGCAACCCGTGCGGTTCGGCATGGGTGCGCAGGGTGTAGCCGAAGCCGTCGCGGCCGGAATACGGCACGTTGTCGCCGGCGTCGAGGCCGTCGAGTTCGCGCAGCGCGCGCAGGAGCGGCCGGGCCATGCGGCCGTCCTCGTTCCACAGCACCCCGATCGGCCAGCGCCGCTTCTCGCCGCCGAGTTCGGGCGTGAAGCTGTGGATCGACACCAGCGCCGGGCATTCGCCGGCGACCACGCGGTCGTGCACCCAGCCGGCGATGGCGCGGTGGTAGGGCTGGTGCAGCTGTTCCCAGCGGCAGCGGCGCGCGTGTTCGGACAGCACGACGTTGGCGGGCACCACGGTGCCGTCGCTGACCGACGGGCACAGCGTGGCGTCGTCCCAGGCGCGGTTGGCGTCGATCACCAGCCGCGAGCAGCCGTGCAGCAAGGCCGGCACGCCCAGCCGTGCGGCCAGCGCGCGGGTCACCTCGGCGGCGTGCAGGTCGATCGCGATGTGGCGCGCGAACGCCGCGTCCGGCAGGCCCAGCCGGTGCAGCGCGGCGGGCACGGCGTCGGAGGCGTGGTCGCACAGCAGCAGGGCCCGCGTCGAGGCGCCCGGGACGTGGGTGAACACGGGCGGATCGTC
>JBQCJG010000282.1:0-14435 GCA_051952955.1 Lysobacteraceae bacterium
CAGACCGGCGGCACCACCGTCGCGCGCGACGCGGACGTCGGCGCCGACCGCGGCAGCGTGCTGACCTACGTCACCCCCAGCCGGCGCGGGGAAGAGGACGGCACGCTGAAGTTCGGCCTGTTCCTGCAGGACGATTTCGAGGGCGGCGGCCAGTACCAGCTCGGCGCGCGCTACGCCCGGCATGAACTCGACCGCCTCGGCGGCGATCTCGCACTGGAAGCGCGCCTGGGCGACCGCAACCTCGCGTTCGCCGAACTGAACCAGCCGCTGGACCTGCGCCGCCGCACCTTCCTGCGCACGTCGCTGGCCTGGCGCGGCGAGAACCGTCCGCTGCTCGACGCCGCCGACGTCGCCGGCGACTATCGCCAGAACCGCTGGGAAGCGCGCGTCGGCCTCGGCACCACGCTCGCGGACTGGGGCGAGCTGTCGGTGACGCCGTTCGCGCGCCGCAACCACTTCGACCGGCGCACCGATCCGATGCCGGCGATGCTGCCGCGCACGACGACCAGCGCCGGCGTCGATATCGACGTCGTGCTCGACACCCAGGACGACGCCGAATTCCCGGTACAGGGCTGGTACGTGCACGCGCGCCACACACGCTATGTCGGGATGCTGGGCGGCGAGACCGACGGCTTCACCACGCGCGCGCAGGCGTCGTACGCGTTCGGCGCGCTGCAGGGCCGCTGGCTGCTGGGCGCGCAGGTGCAGGACCACCGCGGCGACGCGTTCGAGGACACCGCGACGCTGGGCGGCCCGTTCCGCCTGTCCGGCTACGGCATCGACCGCCTGCGCGGCACCGGCATCGTGCTGGCGACGCTGCAGTACAACCGGCCGCTGGCGCAGGTGCTGCAGTACCCGCTGTTCGTCGGCGGTTCGCTGGAAGCGGGCCAGTGGTGGCGGCGCGGGCAATCGCCGGCGGCCGATCGGACGATCTTCGCCGGCAGCGTCTACAGCGCGCTGGACACGCCGCTGGGCCCGATCTACTTCGGCCTGGGCCTGGCCGAGCACGGCGAGGAGGCGCTGTTCCTGCGCCTGGGGCAGCCGGACTGAGCGGCTACACTGGCGTTTTCCCGGATCCCGCCCGCGCATGTCCGACCTGCTCGCCGTCCTCCTCCTCGGCATCATCGAGGGCATCACCGAATTCCTGCCGATCTCCAGCACCGGCCACCTGATCGTCGCCGAGCGCTGGCTGGGCCATCGCAGCGACCTGTTCAACATCGGGATCCAGGCCGGCGCGATCCTCGCGGTGGTCGCGATCTACCGGCAGCGGCTGTGGCAGCTGCTGATCGGCTTCCGCCAGCGCGAGAACCTGGACTACGCGCTGAAACTCGGCGTCGCCTTCGCCGTCACCGCGGTCGGCGGACTGACCGTGAAGAAGCTCGGCTGGACCCTGCCCGACGCGGTGCGGCCGATCGCGTGGGCGCTGATCGTCGGCGGCGCGTGGATGCTGCTGGCGGAGCGCCTCGCGGCGCAGCGCGCGGCGGTGCTCGGCGAGCGCCACGACATCGCGTGGACGACCGCGGTGCTCGTCGGCCTCGCGCAGATCGTCGCCGGCGTGTTCCCAGGCACCTCGCGCTCGGCCGCCACCATCTTCGTCGCGCTGCTCGCGGGCACCACCTCGCGCGTCGCGGCCACCGAGTTCGCGTTCCTGGTCGGCATCCCGACGATGTTCGCCGCCACCGGCTACGAGCTGCTGCACGTGCTGAAAGACGGCGGCGCCGCGGGCGAGGACTGGACCGCGCTGGGCGTAGCCTTCGTCGCCTCGGCGGTCACCGCCTTCGTCGCGGTGAAGTGGCTGCTGCGCTACATCCAGAGCCACCGCTTCACCGCGTTCGCGATCTACCGCTTCGCGCTGGGCGCGGCGCTCCTGCTGCTGGTGCCGGCGGGCGGATGAGCGACGTCGCGCCTGCCGGCGCACCGACGCGCGCGCCATGGTGGCGCGACCTCGCCGCGTCGTCGGTCGTCGCCGGCTTCGTCACCGTGCTGGTGGGCTTCACCAGTTCGGCGGTGATCGTGTTCGAGGCCGCGCGCTCGCTGGGCGCATCGGAAGCGGAGATCGCCTCGTGGCTGTGGGCGCTGGGCATCGGCATGGCGGTCACCTGCATCGGGCTGTCGCTGCGCTGGCGCATCCCGGTGGTGACCGCGTGGTCCACGCCGGGCGCGGCGATGCTGGTCGCCAGCCACGCCGGCGTGCCGCTGTCGGACGCGATCGGCGCGTTCGTGCTGGTGGCGATGCTGACCGCGCTGGCAGGCTTTTCCGGGCTGTTCGAGCGCAGCATGCGCCGGCTGCCGCTGTCGCTGGCGTCGGGGCTGCTGGCCGGCGTGCTGCTGCGCTTCGGGCTGGACGTGTTCGTGTCGATGAAGACGCAGCCGGCGATGGCGGTGGCGATGTTCGTGCTGTACCTGTGCGGACGGCGCTGGTTCCCGCGCTACGCCGTGGTCGCGACGCTGCTGCTGGGCATGGCGTTCGCCGCCGGCGGCGGGCTGCTGCGGCTGGACCACGTCGCGCTGCGCGCCGCCGCGCCGATCTTCACGATGCCGACGCTGTCGACGGCCGCCGTGTTCGGCATCGCGCTGCCGCTGTTCGTGGTGACGATGGCCTCGCAGAACGTTCCCGGCGTCGCGGTACTGCGCGCATCCGGCTACGCGCCGCCGGTGTCGCCGGCGATCGGCTGGATCGGCGCGGTGAACGTGCTGCTGGCGCCGCTCGGCGCGTATTCGCTGTGCCTGGCGGCGATCACCGCCGCGATCTGCAGCGGCCGCGAGGCGCATCCCGACCCGGCCAAGCGCTACGTCGCGGCGATGGCCGCCGGCGCGTTCTACCTGCTGACCGGCGTGTTCGGCGCGACGGTGGCCGCCGTGTTCGCCGCGTTCCCGCGCGAACTGGTGATGGCGGTCGCCGGGCTGGCGCTGTTCGGCACGATCGGCAACAGCCTGACCGCCGCGCTGCGCGAGGACCGCGACCGCGAGGCGGCGCTGATCACCTTCCTCGTCACCGCCTCGGGCTTCGCCGCCGCGGGGATCGGTTCGGCCTTCTGGGGGCTGGTCGCCGGCGTGATCGCGCTGGCGCTGCGGCCGCGCGCCGCCTGAGCGCGGCCCGTGGTGTAGGGTGGGATCGCACGCACCGGACGCGACCCCGTCGCGGCCCGTGGCGCGTTCGACAGACGCCCCCGCCCTCCCGGAGTTCGCGATGATCCGCCTGACGCTGCTGTGCGGCTGCCTCGGCCTGAGCCTCGCCGCCTGCGCGCGACCGCCCGCGTCGCCGCCCCCGCCTGCCACGCAAACCGCTGCCTCATCGACCGCCGCGCTCGCCGGCTTCCACTGGCGGCTGGACGACGCGCGCGACGCCCGCGGCCAGCGCATCGACGCCCTGCTGGTGCGCCCGCAGGCGCCGCTGCAGCTGGATTTCGCCGATAGCCGCGTGGCCGTGACCAACGCCTGCAACCGCATCTCCGGCCCCGTGCGCAGCGACGGCGACGGCGTGCGCATCGGTCCGCTGATCTCGACGAAGATGGCCTGCGCCGATCCCGCGGTGATGGCGCTGGACGCCGCCATCGCGCAGCGGCTGGACGGCACGCCGACGTTCGCGCTGCAGGAAAGCATGCCGCCGCAGCTGGTGTGGCGCACCGCCGACGGCGACGTGCTGCACTTCACCGGCGAGCCCACGCCGGAGACGAAATACGGCGGCCCGGGCGAGATCGCATTCCTCGAAGTCGATGCCGGCACCGTGCCCTGCCGGGCCTCGCCGGCGCCGCGGACCGTCGACTGCCTGCCCGTGCGCGACGTGCGCTACGACGACGCCGGGCTGCGCATCGGCACGCCCGGCGAATGGCGGACGCTGCCGCCGATGATCGAGGGCTACACCCACGAGCCCGGCTTCCGCGACGTGCTGAGGGTGAAGCGCTACGCGATCGCGAACCCGCCCGCAGACGCGCCTTCGGTCGCCTACGTGCTCGACCAGGTGATCGAGTCCGCCGCGATCGACCGCTGATCCCCACGCACCGCATCCCGGAGTCCGCCATGATCCTGCGTTCCGCCTGCTCCACCCTGCTGCTGCTCGCCGCACTCGCCGGCACCGCCGAGGCGCGCGAGCGCACCCTGCCCGTCGATCGCGACGAACTCGTCAACACCGGCGGCTGGACGCTGACGACCACCACCGCGCCCGGCGGCGCACCGGTGGCGGCACCGGTCCCGTTCCGGCTGGTGTTCGATCGCAGGACCGTCGCGGTGAAGGGCGGCTGCCCCGCGCTGCAGGGCGATTACACGTTCGCCGGCCCGCGCATGGGCTTCGCGCTGGCCGCCACGATCGGCGCGGACTGTACCGGCGATGCGGCGCAGGCGAGCGCCGCGTTCCTGGCGACGCTCAACCGCACGTCCGCGGGCGCGCTGGTCGAGCCGCTGCCGTACCGCCTGCGCCTGATCGCCGACGACGGCACGGTGCTGGAATTCCAGTCGCAGCCGATGGGGTTCTGAACGCGGCGGATCACGCCATCCGCGCCCCGCTGCGCTGTTCCTCGGGGCGCACCTGCGGTTGCGGCGATGCGACCGCCTGCGACGCGGCCTGCACCTGCGACTCGCGCAGGCGTTCGGTGCTGGCGGCGAGCGACTGCTGCCCGGCGCCGGCGACGTCGACGAACGCGATCCGGCGCCATTCCGCGTCGAGGTTCGGCGTGTCGACCGCGAACGCGCGCGTGCCTTCCGCGTTGAAGACCACGTGCCGGATCTCCGGCAGGCCGGAGGCGACCGCGCTGGCGACGAGGCTGCCCGCGACGTTGCGCCCGAAATCGCCCGAATCGATGCCGCGATCGCGCTCGTACGTCTGGATGCGCTCCAGCGCGCTGGCGAACATCGGATGCTGCGGATGCCGCGGATCGTCCAGGCCCGGGCCGCGCGCGAGCCCCGGCGTGTCCGCCGGCAGCGCGGAACGGCGGTCGTCGGCGGGCGGCGTGCGCGGCGCCGGCAAGTCGTCGCCGATCTGCTGGCGCGCGCCGGTGCGGCCGTCGATGGTCTGCTGGATGCTGCCGGTGGTGACGTTGGCGCCGAGGTTCTGGGTCTGGCGGTTGTCGTCGCCGGTGACGGTCTGGCGGTTGCTGCCCTGCACGCGAGCGGCGTTGACGTCGACCTGCATGTTGTCGTTGCCGACGATCGACTGCACGCTGCCGTTCACCGTGCTGTCGTCGATGCGCACGTCGGTGCCGGTACGACCCGACGTCCCGGGGTGCTGCAGTTCGACGCGCAGGCCGGGCGTGGCGGTGACCTGCACGTTGCCGTTGCCGTCCGGCGCGGCGGTCGCCGCGGTGCCGAGGGTCTCGCGATGGCCGCTCACCTGCACGTTCCCGCTGCCGGAGACGGTCTGGATGGAACCGTTGACGGTGCTGTCGCGCACGTCCACGCCGATGCTGCTGCCCGGCGGCGCGCTGACCGAGATCGAGCCGGTGGTCTGGCCGTTCACGCGCACGCCGACGTCGGGCGCATCGGGCGAGGCGGGATTGAGCAGGCGCTGGCCCGGATGCGCCGGCTGCAGCGAGCGCAGCGCTTCCATCTGCGCCTGCAGCCGCTGCACCGCGTCGCCCTGCAGCAGCACGCCGTTCTCGAACGAGCGGCCGTGCTGCAGCATGTCCTGCTGGTTCTGCCACAGGTAGGCGGTGCCGACGTAGGCCTGCTGGCGGTCGGCGACGATGACGTTGTAGTGCGGGCGCGGCTGCCACGCCGACACGTCCTCGACCGCGAGGTTCGGCAGGCGCTGCTGCGCCTCGGCGAGCAGCCGGCGCGATTCCGGATCCATCTCGCGGAACTGCACCTGCACGTTCACGCCGGCGTCGGCGCGCTCGATGATCGCGCGCGTGGTCTCGGGATTGCGCAGTTCGCTCACGCTCACCGTCAGTTCGCGCTGGGCGCCGCGGATCAGGCCGTCCTGGGCGCGGGCGATGTACGGCAGCCGCGCCTCGGGATCGTTGATCAGCACGCCTTCGCGCGCAGCGTCGGCGGCGAGCTGCTGGCGGCGGTCGACGCCGGCGTTGCCGATCACCGCTTCGTCCAGATATGCGTTGAACGCGCGCGCCGCATCCGGCGGCAGCTGCACGCTGATGTCGGCCTTGTTGCGCGAGGCGTCGATCACCGCGCCGGTGCTGAACAGCACCTGGTCGTTCACCGCGACGCCCTTGGCGTGGATGACCTCGCGCTGCGACGGATCGTTGCCGAAGAAGTCGACCTCGATGCGGTCGCGGCGGATGACCTCCTGCAGTTCGCGGAACGCGGGCGTGCCCTCGAACGACCGGAAGCTCGGCTCGTAGGCCACGATCCGGATCTGCGCGGCGTCGCCGTGCAGGCGCCGGAACTCGCTCATCGCGTCCAGCACCTGCCGCGCCTCGCCTTCGTTGCTGAAGGCGATGTTGAACACGGTGAGGCTGGGCGTCTGCCCGGGCGCGAGGTTGCCGGCGTTGCGGCGGATGAAGTCGGCCTGCGTCTCCAGCGACTGCGTGCCCAGCGCGAGCTGCGGGCTGGGCGTGCCGTCGAGGTTGCCGAACGCCGGATCGCGCAGCGGCAGGCCGGTCGGCTCGGTGGCGATCGCGCGGTTGCGCAGGTTCGCCTCGCGCGCGACGAAGCTGTCGACCTCGAAACGGTCGTTGAAGTCCGGCGAGCGCACCTCGACGTAGCGCGGCGCGATGTCGGACGGCTCGATGCGCTGGATGACTTCGTTGCCGTTGCGGATGCGGCCGGTGGCGGTCAGCTCGCCGTCGTTGCCGACGGTGATGCGGTACGGGCCTTCCAGTTCGCGGTCGCGCAGGCGCGCCTCGAAGGTCATGCCCGGCGCCAGCGGCATCGTGATCTCGCGGCCGCCGTCCATCGGATTGAGGCGGATCACGCCGTGGCGCACGTCGCCGAAGCGGTAGTCGCCGTCCTCGCCCAGGCGCATGCGGATGTCGACCGCGCGGTTCTCGGGCACGAACACGGTGCGTTCTGGATTGCCGGGATCGACCAGCTGGAACCCGCGCCGCTCCACGCCCGGCTGCCAGCCCGGCGACTGCAGCGCCTGGAAGCGCCAGGTCTCGCCCTGGTAGGTGACCTCGCGGCCGACCGGCGTGGCGATCTCCGCCGCGCGCGCTTCGGGCACCACGACCGTGCGCTCGGCGTTCTGCGGATCGCGCAGCACGATGCCCTGTTCGTTGCGGCCGGCGGTCAGCCACGGTTCGCGTCCGTAGGTCACCGCGTTGCCCGGCTGCGCGAGCGTCTGCGGCGTGCTCGGCCGCATCTCGAACATCGCCTCGGCCGGCAGTGCGCCCACGCGCTGGCCTTCGGGGCGCAGCCGCAGGCGGCCGTCCTCGTCGATGCCCATCACGTCGAAGCGCTGGCCGCCCGGCGCCACCAGCGGCTCGGGCGCGCGCATGCGCTGGTCGCGCTCGATGGCGTGGAACGGCAGCAGCGGATCGTTCGGCTGCGAGGACGGCGGCAGCTGCCGCTGCCCGCCTTCGTCGGTCTGGCCGGGCGTGCGGTCCGTGGCGTCAGGCGGCGGCGTGCGCTGCGCCTGCGGCGGCGTCTGCGATGTCTCGACCGGCGGCGTGCGATCGGGCGTCGGCGCAGGGGTGTCGTTGCGCTGCCCGGGCGTCGGCGCTTCCTGCACGCGATCGCGCGGGACGCCCTGCGGCAGCGGCTGCAGCGCCTGGTCCAGGCCGTCGTTGCCGATGCGGCCGTGGGTGGCGTCCCACTGGTCGCCGGGCACCATCGCGTTGCGGTTGATGTTGCCTGCGCGCGCCTGCGCGGTGATGTAGTCGCGCGCGACCGCGATGTCCAGGCTGCCGTCCGCGCGCTGCACGGGCCGGTCGGCCGGGAACGGATACCACTGCTCGTTGGTGCCGAAGCCGAGGTAGCGCTGGCCGTCCGCGGTCTGGCCGTCGCGGATCTCGATCATCCGCCGCTGCCGGTCCGCGCCGACGATCTCCACCGCCTCGCCGCTGCCGGCGGTGGCGACGATCCGCCGCGGATCGCCGTTGGCGTCGATGATCACCGCGTTGCCGACCGAGCCCAGCCGCTGCTCCTCGATCCGGCGCTGCTGCCAGGCGTCGTAGGGCAGCAGCGCGTCGCGCTGCGCGCTGCCGGTGTTGAGGTCGTTCATGATCGCCTGCGCGGCGCGCTCGCGATTGATCGAGCCATCGGCGTTGAACACCCGGTCGCTGTCCAGGAACGGATACCAGCGGTCGTTGGTGCCCCAGCCGACGTACTGCTGTCCGCCGCCGGTGGTGGCGGTCCGGATCTCGGCGACGAAACGTTCGTTGCCGGTCTGCAGTTCGACGGTTTCCGGACGCCGCGCGGTCGCGTAGACCTGCTGCGGCTGGCCGGCGGCGTCGATGACCACCGCGTTCGCGACCGAACGTTCGCGGATGCCTTCGACCCGGAGCTCGTCGCGCGCGTGCTCGACCAGGCCATCGAAATAGCGGCGGCTCTGGCTGCCCGGCACCATCAGGTCGTCGTACAGCCGCGCGTAGTCGGCGCCGCTGCGTCCGCCCATCGCGTCGCGGATCTCGCCCAGCGCGCGCCGCGCGGCCGGCAAATCGGCGTCGGGGATGTCCGCCGCGCGCAGGTAGGCGTTGCCGATCAGGCCGATGTCGCCGTTGCCGCGGCCGTACAGCACCTCGGGGCTGTTGCGCAGGTTCTCGATCGCGTTGCCCGGGCGGCCCTGCGCCCAGCGCAGGATCTCGCCGTCGAGTTCGCGCGCCATCGCGCCCTCGAAGCCGAACGCACCGGAGATCAGCCGCGCCTGCGTGGCGTCGGGGAGGCTTTGGCGGCCGGCCGGCGTCGCCACCGGATCGACGACCGGGGTCGGATCGGGCACGCGGGTCCGGCTGCCGGACGACGGCTCGACCTGGCGCGGGGGGCCGGGCGCGTCGGGCGTCTCGCTGCCGCGGTTGCGGGGACGGCCGTGTTCCAGCACCTCCAGCGCGTCGCCGATGCCGTGGATGCGGCCGGCGCGCAGTTCCGTCGCCAGCGCGCCCAGCCGGCCGACCGATTCCACGGTGTCGCGCACGTCGAGCGCGGTGATCACCGCCTGGCCGGTGATGTAGCCCTTGCGGTAGTCGGACTCGCCCCAGCGGCCGATTTCGGTCTGCAGCTGGCGGTAGGCCTCCTGCACCGCCTGCGGCAGCTGGCCGATGGACCCGGCGAGGTTGGTGAACTGCCGCCCCGCCTCCAGCGGATTGGCGGCGATGGTCAGCAGGTCGCGGGCGCCGCGGCCGTAGTTCTCGGCGACCGCGTCGGCCGCGCCGGCGGAGAACGCCAGCGGGCCGTTCTGGCCTTCCATCGCGCCGAACAGCCGGAACGACTGCTGGCCGCCGGTCTGCTCCAGATGCCGCACCGTCGCCTGCTTCGACGCCTCGGTCAGCGCGTCCAGCGGGGTGCGCTCGAACAGGTTGAGCGGGTTCTGGCGCTGGTCGAGGGTGCGCAGGTACTGGTTGAAGTCCGCCGGCGACATCGCGTTGGCGCGTTCGAGCAGGACCTGGGTCGCGCCGTAGAGGAACGCGTTGCCGACATGGCCGAACGGCGCGCGCTCCGAGACCTGGCGCAGCGCGCCACCGACCAGCGCCGCGGTCTCGTCGGGGTCGCCGCCGCGCGATTGCACCGATTGCCGGATCAACTGCACGTTGGCGCGGGCGGCCTGGTAATCGAGCCGCGACCACTCCGGGTTGGCGAGGTCGCTGCCGCCCCATTCGTCGGGGACGAAGCTCGGGGCGGTGCTGCGCGGCGGCGGGGTGTTCTGGGCAACCAGCGTCGGGGATTCGCTCATGACATCGCTGCGTGGGCCGCGCGGCGACAGGGGACGCACGGACCAGACCGGATGACGATCGCCCTGAACCAGCCACGCGACAGGTGGAGGATCGGCGAGCGTAGTGTCCACGCTCACCCTGCGATCGTGATCGCGATCACGCTCAAGGCGCGAGAGAGAATTTCGAGAGACGCACACGGAGGTGCACAGCGCTGGACACGCGGCGCGGCGGGCGGGCGGGGACCGGCCCGCCGCGGTCGCGGGCGGGGATCAGCCGGTGACGGCGGGATTCAGCGAATACGTCCCGTAGGTCGCCGCCTCGCCGAGCACGTGGCCGCGCATGGCGCGGAACACGTCGGCGGCGGTGAAGCGGTCGGGCAGGTCCAGCGCCGGCACGTCGAGCGCGAACACGCGGAAGAAATAGCGGTGCAGGCGCAGGTCGTGGCCCGGCGGATACGGACCGTCGTAGCCGCGGTAGTCGCCGGCCATCCCGGCATCGCCGGCGAACCAGCCGGTGTAGTCGTTCAGGCCGTGGCGCGCGCCGGCCGGGCCGCCGGGTGCGGGCTTGCCGCGCACGCTCACGCCGTCGCTGGCGGCGCCGGCCGCGATCTCGCGCACGGCGGCGGGAACGTCGGCCAGCGTCCAGTGCACGAAATCGCCGCGCGGGTGCTCGACCGGGATCGGCGTCCCGGCATCCGCCACCAGTGCGCCGTCGGTGGGCGCGTCGGGATCGATGCACAGCAGCGCGAACGACTGCGTGCCGGCGGGCACGTCGTCCCAGCGCAGGTGCGGATTGCGGTTGCCGCCGAACCCGTCCGGCGTGCCCATCGCGAAGTCGGCGGGGATGCGGCCACCGTGTTCGAAGCTGTCGCTGGCGATCTTCATGGCGTGGTGTGCTCCGTGTGCGGATGACGTGGGGAAGTCGCGGGTGCGCGGCGCGGCGGGATCACTCCGCCGGATAGCCCAGCGCCATCGCGACGTCCTGCAGCAGCGCGAAGGGCTCGGCCAGCGCCTTCGCGTACCGGCGCCAGTGGCCGTAGGCGAAGCGCGGGGCGCCGAGCGCACCGGCCGGCGGGATCATGATCTGCTCCAGGCCCAGGCCGCCGCCGACTTCCGCGGCGAAGGCCTCGACGTCGTCCAGCGCGTGGTCGGTGCGGATCAGCTTGTGGGCGTGCAGCTGGCCGTTGTGCAGCGCCAGCACGTGCTGCAGCTGGCGCGCGATCCACAGCGCGGCGTCGTTCGCGGCGGCGATGCCGAACGGCATCGTGCTGCCGAACGCGATCCACTCCAGCAGCGCGTCGCGCGGGTCGCGCACGGCGATCAGCACGATCGCCTCCGGCTGCAGCGGGCGCAGCACCTTCAGCAGCGCGTTGTCCCAGAACGGCAGCCAGTCGATGACGATGCCGTCGCGCACGCCGCGCGCGGGCAGCGCCGCGCGCCATTCCGCCAGCAGGCGTTCCGGCGCGAGCGCGCCGGCATCGAGCGCGGCGATGGTGTCGGGGTTCTGCAGCGGATCCTGCGGCGCGTTCGGACCGAAGCGGTCGGCGCGCAGCGGATAGCCGGCGTGGGCGATCACGGTCGCGATCTTCTCCACGCCCGAGCCCGGCACGCCCCAGAGGTAGGCGACCGGCGGCGCATCGGGAGCCGGGGTCGCGGCCTCGGGCCAGGTGCCGCCGGCAGGGCCCGGCGATGTCAGCGGCCAGCGCATCGGCGCGGTCGCGACGTTCGCGGCGTTCCAGCTGAGCGCGGCCTCGGCGTGGCGGCCGGCGCCGTCCTGGGTGTAGCCCAGCCACGGCAGCAGCTGCTGGCGCGCGGTGTCGTCCGGCGCCTGCGCGATCAGGCCCTGCACGTAGGCCACGGCTTCCTCGGGCGCGTCGCGCAGCTTGCGGTCGAGCACGCGCAGGATCGCGCCGGTGTAGCCGGGCGTCGTGTCGGTCAGGCGCTGCGCCAGCGTCACGGCGGTGTCTTCGTCGCCGCGAGATTCGGCAACCTGCATTGCGGCGTCCAGCATCGCCGGATGGTCGGGCATCGCCGCCTGCCAGCGATCGATCACGGCCTGCGCGCCGTCCGCGCCCGTGGGCTCGAAGCCCAGCCGCATCTGCCAGAGCGGCACCGCGTTCGGCAGCTTCGCCAGCGCGGCGTCGAGCGTGGCGCGGGCGTCGTCGACGTCGCCGGTGCGGCGCCAGATCTCGCGCGCCAGACCCCAGCCGCGCGGGTCGCGCGGCTCCGCGGCCAGCGCCTCGTGCAGCAGCGCGAGCGCGCGCTCCTGGCGGCCCAGCGCCAGTTCCAGTTCGGCGGTCATGCGCTTGAGCGCGGGCGTGGCCGCGTCGGGATCGGCGAGCAGCGGCTGCAGCACTTCCAGCGCTTCCTCCGGCCGCTGCTGCTGCAGCAGCAGGTCGGCGAGCAGGCCGCGCAGGCCGCGCATGTGCGGCGATACCTCCACCAGGCGGCGGAACGCCTGCTCGGCGAAGGCGAAGTTCTCCTGCGCGAGGTGCGCGAAGCCCAGCGCGTGCAGCACCTGCGGGTCGTCCGGCATCTGCCCGGACGCGCGCACCAGCAGCGCCTGCGCGCGTTCGCCCTGGCCGCGCCGCAGCGCGACCATGCCTTCGACCGTCTTCACCCAGGCGTGGTCGGGCTGCATCCGCGCGGCGGAGCGCTGGAGGCGCTCGGCTTCGTCCAGATCGCCGCGGCCGACCGCGAGCTGCGCGCGGACGATGTAGGCCTCGAACTGGTTGGGATCGAGGTCGATCGTGCGCTTGAGCGCGGCGTCGGCTTCGTCGACCTTCGATTCGCCCAGCAGGAAGCCGACGCGCTGGAAGTGGATGCCGGCGTCGTCCGGCGCCAGCAGCACCGCACGGTTGATCGCGTGCAGCGCGGCGGCGGCATCGCCGGACGCGCGCTCGGCGTGGGCCAGCAGCGCATAGGCGTGGGCGTCGTGCGGATCCTCGGCGACGGCCACGCGGGACAGCGACAGGGCTTCGGCATGGGCGCCGCGACGGAGGGCGGCGAAGATCTTCTCGTGCATCGACAGGGTCTGGAGCGGGGCCGGCGGCCCGGAGCCCGCTAGTGTACCGCCCGGGCCCGGCCGGCTTTCCTGCGTCGGGTCGATCCCTTGCGGGCGGCCGCCCCGGCCGTTCCGGTCAGCCCGCCGGCAGCGCCTGCGCCAGCCGCGCCGTCACCCAGCGCTCGCCGTAGCCGTCCAGCCGCAGGCCGTCGAGGAACCCGCAGTGCCCGCCATGGATCGCGATCTCGATCGTCGCGGTCGCCGGCAGGCCCAGCGCGTGGAATTCGGCGACCGGGATCACCGGGTCGTCCGCGGCGGTCAGCAGGTCGGCCGGCATCGCCAGCGACGCCAGCCGGTCGCCGGCGATCGCGTAACCGTCGAAGTAGGCGTCCAGCGTGTCGAAATCGGTGTGCCGCTCGACCAGCCAGCGGGTCAGCTCGCGCATGCGCAGCCGCAGCACGCGGTCGTCGAAGTCGTAGTAGTCGGGGAAGGTGTCGTGCTTGCGCCGCAGCGACTGCCGCCAGCTCTGCTCGAAGTAGCGCATGTAGACCGGCAGGCCCTCTTCCAGCCGGGTCATGGTCACCGCCGGGTCCAGCAGCGGGCAGACCGCCGCCACCCGCGCCAGCGGCAACCCCGCGGCCGGTGCGCGCAATGCCAACCGCAGCGCGAAGTTGCCGCCCAGCGAATAACCGGCGACCACCATGGGCCGCGCCGCCGCGGAGAGGAAGCGGTCGGCGATGTCGACCGCCGCGTGCACCACTTCGTCGATGCGGTTGGAGTGGAACAGCGCCTGGTTGAGGTGATGGGTGTCGCCGTGGTCGCGGAAATTCAGCCGGAACACCTCGAATCCCGCGCGCAACAGGTGCGCCGCGGTCATGCGCATGTAGCTGGACTCGACGCTGCCCTCCCACCCGTGCAGCAGCAGCGCCAGCCCGCGCGGCGCCGGCCCCGGCATCCGGCTGTGCACGCCTTCCAGGCGCACGCCGTCGCCGCCGTCGACGATGTACGGCGTATGCACTGCGCCGCAGCGCTTGAGCAGCACCGCACCACGCGCGCGCCGCAGCGGACTGGTCGCCAGCAGCGACTGCACGTGCGGGCTGCGCAGCCAGGCCGGGGCACGGTAGGGGGACGGGGCGATCGCGGGGGACATGGGGGGAGGATACGCGGCGCGTGCTCAAAAGGATTCGATGCGCTTCGTCCGCGCCTCGCGCAGTGCACGGGCGAGGCAGTCGCGGTCCGTACCGTCCGGCGCGCGCGCGATCCTCGCTTCGAGCGCGTCGATGCCGCCGCGGTTCCACAGCAGGCGCGATGTTTGCGCGCGTTCGCGCTGGAACCAGAACCATGCCTCTTCCTCGCGCGCGGCAAGCGTGCCTTCCGGCCCGTCGGGCGACAGCAGACGACATGCCTGGAGCGTGCGCTCGATCGCGCGGGTCTCCCGGATGTCGGCATGCGCGCAGCCGGTGATGCCTGCGGTCAGCAGAAATCCCAGGAGGCAGTTCACGACCGCGGCTCGGTGAGGGCGGCAATGCGAGGAGGTGTGCATGCGCCGATTACAGCCTTTTTCGTCAGCTCTTGCAGGAGCGTCGTGGTTGGCGGAGCCGGATACTCCGGCGTAGCCACACAACTCGCGCCCGCCACAGCCATTAAAAACTGCGCCCTCCCCCCACCCGCCCA
>JBQCJG010000283.1:0-8971 GCA_051952955.1 Lysobacteraceae bacterium
GAGCTGTCCACCATCACCGGCACCTTGGCGATGTCCGGCTCGGCGGCGATCAGGTTGAGGAACTCGACCATCGCCTTCTCGGAATCCAGCATGCCCTCGTCCATGTTGACGTCGAGCACCTGGGCGCCGTTCTCCACCTGCTGGCGCGCGACCACGACCGCTTCGTCGAGGCGGCCTTCGAGGATGAGCTTCTTGAACTGCGCCGAGCCGGTGACGTTGGTGCGCTCGCCGACGTTGACGAAGTTCGTCTGCGGCGTGATCACCAGCGGTTCGAGCCCGCTCAGGCGTGTGTAGCGGGGGAGGGAAGCGATTGCGTCGTCCATGCGCTGCGCGTTCATGCGGCTTCGGCACCTGTATCGGGAAGGGCGCGCGGCGGCAGGCCGGCCACGGCCTCGCCCAGCGCGCGGATGTGCTCGGGCGTGGTGCCGCAGCAGCCGCCGACGATGTTCAGCAGGCCGGACGCGGCGAATTCGCGCAGCACCGCGGCCATGTCTTCCGGCGTCTCGTCGTAGCCGCCGAAGGCGTTTGGTAGGCCCGCGTTCGGATGCGTGCTGACGCAGGTGTCGGCGACCTGCGCCAGCACGTCGACGTGGGCGCGCAGGTCCTTCGCGCCGAGCGCGCAGTACAGGCCGATCGCCAGCGGCCGCGCGTGGCGCAGCGAGTACCAGAACGCCTCCGCGGTCTGCCCGGACAGCGTGCGCCCGGACGCGTCGGTGATCGTGCCGGAGATCATCACCGGCAGCCGCTCGCCGCGGGCCTCGAACGCCTCCTCGATCGCGAACAGCGCGGCCTTGGCGTTGAGCGTGTCGAACACGGTCTCGACCATCAGGATGTCCGCGCCGCCGTCGATCAGGCCGTCGGCGGCTTCGCGATAGGCGACGCGCAGTTCGTCGAAGGAGATCGCGCGGAAGCCGGGGCGGTTCACGTCGGGGCTGATCGATGCGGTGCGGCTGGTCGGGCCGAGCACCCCGATAACGTAACGCGGCTTCGACGGATCCTTCGCCTCGGCGGCGTCGCAGGCCGCGCGGGCGAGGCGCGCGCCGGTCTCGTTCAGTTCGCGCGCGAGGTGCTCCAGCCCGTAGTCGGCCAGCGAGATCGTGGTCGAATTGAAGGTGTTGGTCTCCAGCAGGTCCGCGCCGGCCTCGAGGTAGGCGTCGTGGATGCCGCGGATGATCTCCGGCCGGGTCAGCGACAGCAGGTCGTTGTTGCCCTTCTGGTCGCGACTGCAACCGCAGCCGGGGGCGTGCGCGTGGTCCGCCGCGGCCCGGGCGTCGTAGCCGTCGGCGAAGCGGGCGCCGCGATAGTCGGCTTCCTGCAGCTCGTGGCGCTGGATCATCGTGCCCATCGCGCCGTCGAGCAGCAGGATGCGGCGGCGGAGGTCGGCTTCGAGCCGGGCGACGCGCGCGGGCGCGCGCCAGGGCAGAGGTTTCGACGGCGTGCTCATGGTTTCCTTCCGATCAGCGCGATCACCTCGAAGTGCGGCGGACGTTTCTCGCGGGTGACGGTTTCCGTGGTGGCGATCTCCAGCCCGGCCTTCTCCATGAACTTGCGCAGTTCGCGGTCGGTGAAGCCCAGGTTGACGTGCCCATAGGCCTCGACCGCGACGCGGTGCTCGTGGCGGGCGAGGCTGCTCAGCAGCAGGCGGCCGCCCGGGCGCAGCACGCGCGCGGCCTCGGCGACCGCCACTGCCGGGCGGCTGGCGTAGGTGAGGGCGTGCATCAGCACCACCAGGTCGAAGTGACCGTCCTCGAACGGAAGCGCGTGCATGTCGCCTTCGCGCACCTCGACATGTTCGAACCGGCGCAGGCGGTCGCTGGCGGCCGCGACCACGCGGGCGCTGGCGTCGACGCAGACGTATTCCTGCGAGTGCGGCGCCAGCAGTTCGGCCAGCACGCCGTCGCCCGAGGCGATGTCCAGCACCCGGCCCGGGGCCAGCAGCGGCAGCGCCGAGCGCGCCAGCGCTTCCCAGGTGCGGCCGGGGGAGTAGTGCCGCTCCATGTCGCCGGCCACGCTGTCGGCCCAGTTGGCGTCGGCGGCGCGGGCCGCGAGCACGCCGGGGATGCGTTCCTCGTCCTGGCGCAGCAGCGGGTCGTCGCTGCCTTCCCGCAGGGTGCGCCACAGTGCACGTTGGGCCTCGTCCAGGCCGGTGTCCTCGAACCGGTAGTAGGCGGACACGCCGGCGCGGCGGTCGCGCACCAGTCCGGCCTCCTTCAGCCGCGCCAGGTGCGTGGACACGCGCGGCTGGGCGAGCCGGGTGATCGACGACAGCTCGGCCACGGTCAGTTCCTCGCGTTCGAGCAGCGCCAGCAGGCGGACGCGGGTGGCGTCCGCCAGCACCTTCAAGCGGGCCGACCAGGCTTCGAGATCCATCGTGCAGGCCTCATATCTCAATATCGCGATACAAAGATGATTGTCCGCCCCCGGGCCGGCTGCGGTCAAGCCTGCGACGGCGGTGCTGGGGTTGGACGAGGCCCGCGGCTACAATGCTGGTTTCGATTTCATCGACGAGGACGCGACCGTGGATTTCCGCTTCACAGAAGAGCAGTTGATGATTCAGGACGTCGCGCGGCGCATCGCGCAGGAGAAGATCGCGCCCAGCGCCGAGCACCACGACCGCACCGGCGAATTCCCGCTCGAGAACATCCGCACCCTGGGCGAGGCCGGCCTGATGGGCATCGAGGTGCCGGCCGAATACGGCGGCGCCGGCATGGACCCGGTCAGCTACGTGCTGGCGATGATCGAGATCGCCGAGGCCGACTGCGCCCACTCGACCATCGTGTCGGTCAACAACTCGCTGTTCTGCAACGGCATCCTGAAGTTCGGCACCGAGGCGCAGAAGCAGCTGTACGTGCGCGCCATCGCCGAGGGTCGCGAGATCGGCGCCTTCGCGCTGACCGAACCGCAGTCGGGCTCCGACGCCACCGCCATGCGCTGCAAGGCGACGAAGCAGGCCGACGGCACCTACGTCATCAACGGCAAGAAGAGCTGGATCACCTCCGGCCCGGTCGCGAAGTACATCATCCTGTTCGCCATGACCGACCCGTCGAAGGGCGCGAAGGGCATCACCGCGTTCATGGTCGACACCGCCAAGCCCGGCTTCCACCGCGGCAAGACCGAACCCAAGCTCGGCATCCGCGCCTCGGCCACCTGCGAGATCGAATTCCAGGACTACGTCGCCACGCCGGACGAGGTGGTGGGCACCGAAGGCGAGGGCTTCAGGATCGCGATGGGCGTGCTGGACGCCGGCCGCATCGGCATCGCCTCGCAGGCCGTGGGCCTGGCGAAGGCCGCCTACAAGGCCGCGGTGGCCTACGCGAAGGAGCGCAAGAGCTTCGGCCAGCCCATCGGCAGCTTCCAGATGATCCAGGCCAAGATCGCCGACATGAAGTGCCGGCTCGACGCCGCCGAGATCCTGACCCTGCGCGCGGCGTGGGCCAAGGCGCAGGCCGACCGCAGCGGCGGCCGCTTCAGCACCGAGGCCTCGGTCGCGAAGCTGACGGCGTCCGAAGCGGCGATGTTCATCACCCACCAGGCACTGCAGATCCACGGCGGCATGGGCTATTCCAAGGAAATGCCGCTGGAGCGCTACTTCCGCGACGCCAAGATCACCGAGATCTACGAAGGCACCAGCGAGATCCAGCGCCTGGTGATCGCCCGCAACGAGACCGGGCTGCGCTGATGACCCTGCGGCCCGGCGCCGCCGTCCCGCACCGGCAGGCCGTGCATCGCGGCCTTCGCCGGGGCGACCGCCGCCCGGGTCGCGTCCCCGTTCCCACGCTCCCGCTTTCCACGTCACCACGCTCCCAGTCACCACTTCCCACGTCCCCCACGACGTCCCCGGACGCCGACGCCTGCGTGCGACCGGCGCCTGCCCGCTCCGCCACCGGAACGCGCCCGTCCCGGCGCCCCACGGACCGCCCCTGACATGACCAAGAAAACCCCCGCCGCCGGCGCGCAGAAAGCTGCCCGCTCTCCCGCCCGTTCCTCCGCCGCGGCACGCCCGGGCCGCACCCCGCAGGGACTGCTCGCGCCGATCCTCGATGCCGTCCGCCACCGCGCCGGCAAGGGCCGCCAGGATGCCGCCGCCGACTTCGCCGCCGCGTTCTACCAGCGCCTGAGCGAGGACGAACTCCCGGCGCACTCGGCCGACGCCTGGGCGGCGCTGGCCGGCGACATCCTCGAATTCGTGCGCCAGCGCAAGCCGGGCACCGCCAACGTGCGGCTGTTCAACCCGACCCTGGCGAAGCACGGCTGGGAATCGCCGCACACCGTGCTGCAGATCGTCAACGACGACATGCCGTTCCTGGTCGATTCGGTGACGATGGCGCTGGCCGAGCGCGGCATCGGCGTGCACGTGCTGGGCCATCCGATCGTGAAGCTGCAGCGCGACAAGGCCGGCCGTCTCGCCGGCGTGGGCGAAGGCCATGCCGAATCGATCATGAGCCTGGAGATCGACCGCCAGTCGGCGGCCGACGCCGCCGAGATCGAGGCCGCAATCCGCGGCGTGCTGGCCGACGTGCGCACCATCGTCGAGGACTGGCCGACGATGCGCGAGCGCATGCTCGCGATCACCGAGGACCTGGGCAAGCGGCCGATGCCGGTCGCCGACGCCGCGCGCGCCGAGGCGCAGGAATTCCTGCGCTGGGCCGCGGCCGACCACTTCACCTTCCTCGGCTACCGCGAATACCGCGTGAAGCGCCAGGGCGGCGAGGACGTGCTGGCGGCCGACGCCAAGACCGGCCTCGGCCTGCTGCGCGCGCAGGACGCCGGCAAGCCGCGCCGGCTGGACACGCTCGCCGCGCACGACATGCAGCAGTCGGGCCAGGTCGATCCGCTCATCCTCACCAAGACCAACGCGCGCGCCACCGTGCACCGTCCGGGCTACATGGACTACATCGGCGTGCTGCGCTTCGACGCCGACGGGCGCCCGGTGGCGGAGCAGCGTTTCATCGGCCTCTACACCTCCAGCGCGTACAACCGTCGTCCGTGGGAGATCCCGCTGGTGCGCGAACGCCACGACCAGGTGATGGCGCGCTCCGGGCTGTCGCTCAACAGCCACAGCGGCAAGGCCCTGCGCCACATCCTCGAGAAGCTGCCGCGCGACGAGCTCTTCCAGGCCAGCGAGGGCGAACTGTTCGAGCTCGCGACCGGCGTGCTCAACCTGCAGGAACGCATGCGCAGCCGGCTGTTCCTGCGCCACGACCGCTACGGCCGCTTCTACTCGGTGCTGGCCTACATCCCGCGCGATCGCTACAACACCGAGATGCGCCTGCGCATCGAGACCATGCTCAGGGACGTGCTGCATTCCGACCGCGTCGACTCCACGATCCAGCTCGGCGATTCCCCGCTCGCGCAGCTGCACATGCTGGTGCGCCCGCGCAAGGGCGAGGCCGTCGACGTCGACGCCGCGCAGCTCAATGCGCACCTCGCCGGGATCGTCCGCAACTGGCAGGACAGCCTGCGCGAGGAACTGGTGACGCGCCACGGCGAAGAGCGCGGCCTCGCGCTCGCCAACGGCTTCGGCCGCGCGCTGCCGGCGGGCTACATCGAGAAGGCCTCGGTCGCGATCGCCGCCGACGACGTCGCGCAGCTGTCCGCGCTCGCGCCCGAGCAGGACCTGCGGCTCAGCCTGTACCGCGACCCGGACGGCGTCCTGCGCTTCAAGTTCTACCGCCTCGGCGACGACATCCCGCTGTCCGACGCGCTGCCGATGATGGAGAACATGGGCCTGCGCGTGATCGCGGAACATCCGTTCCGGATCGAATCGGCCGGCACCGTGGCCTACATCCAGGATTTCGAGGTCGAGGTCGCGCGCGGCGACATCGACGTGGCCGCCCTCGACGAGACGTTCGAGGACGCGTTCGGCCAGATCTGGCGCGGCAACGCCGAGAACGACGGCTTCAACGGCCTGATCCTGGCCGCGAACCTGTCGTGGAAACAGGTGTCGATGCTGCGCGCGTACTGCAAGTACCTGCTGCAGCTGGGCGTGCCGTTCTCGCAGAGCTACGTCGAACAGACCTTCGCACGTTATCCGATCCTCGCGCGCCTGCTGACCGAACTGTTCGAGGCGCGCTTCGACCCGGCCACCGGCAGCGAATCGAAAGCGCAGATCAAGGCCGGCGCCGACGTGTTCCGCAGGCAGCTGACCGCGCTCGCCGGCGGCGATGCCGCGGTGCTGGCGGCGGTGGAGCCGGTGATCGCCGCGCGTGCCGCGAAGCGCGAGGCGCAGCTGGACGCGACCCGCGCCGCGATCACCGCGCTGCTCGACGGCGTCTCCAGCCTCGACGAGGACCGCATCCTGCGCAGCTTCGTCGGCGCGATCGAGGCCACGCTGCGCACCAACTACTACATCACCTACCGCAGCGGCCGCTACCAGGACGGCCTGCGCGCCGACGGCGGCCCGGCCGACTACCTCAGCTTCAAGTTCGATTCGTCGAAGGTGCCGGACCTGCCGAAGCCGCGGCCGTACCGCGAGATCTTCGTCTGCGGCCCGCGCGTCGAGGGCGTGCACCTGCGCTTCGGCCCGGTCGCGCGCGGCGGCCTGCGCTGGTCGGATCGCCGCGAGGATTTCCGTACCGAAGTGCTGGGCCTGGTGAAGGCGCAGATGGTGAAGAACACCGTGATCGTGCCGGTCGGCTCGAAGGGCGGCTTCTTCTGCAAGCAGTTGCCCGACGCCGCGACCAACCGCGACGCGTGGTTCGCCGAAGGCGTGGCCTGCTACAAGCGCTTCATCAACGGCCTGCTCGACATCACCGACAACATCGCGAACGACGGCAGCATCGTGGCCCCGGCCGAGGTGGTGCGCCACGACGGCGACGATCCGTACCTCGTCGTCGCCGCCGACAAGGGCACCGCCACGTTCTCCGACATCGCCAACGGCATTGCGCGCGCGCACGGTTTCTGGCTGGACGACGCGTTCGCCTCCGGCGGTTCGGTCGGCTACGACCACAAGGGCATGGGCATCACCGCCCGGGGCGGCTGGGAGTCGGTCAAGCGCCACTTCCGCGCGATGGGTCGCGATTCGCAGACCGAGGACTTCACCTGCGTCGGCATCGGCGACATGTCCGGCGACGTGTTCGGCAACGGCATGCTGCTGTCGGAGCACATCCGCCTGCTGGCCGCGTTCGACCACCGCCACATCTTCCTCGACCCGAACCCCGACGCCGCGATTTCGTTCAAGGAACGCGACCGCCTGTTCAAACTGCCGCGTTCGAGCTGGGACGACTACGACAAGGCACTCATCACGAAGGGCGGCGGCGTGTACCCGCGCTCGGCCAAGGCGATCCCGCTGTCGCCGGAGATCAAGGCCGCGCTCGGCATCGCCACCGACGCCGCGTCGATGAGCCCGATGGAGCTGATGAACGCGATCCTGAAGGCGCCGGTCGACCTGCTGTGGAACGGCGGCATCGGCACCTACGTGAAGGCATCGAGCGAGACCCACGCCGATGTCGGCGACCGCGCCAACAACGGCCTGCGCGTCAACGGCAACGAACTGCGCTGCAAGGTGGTGGGCGAGGGCGGCAACCTCGGCCTCACCCAGCTCGGCCGCGTCGAGGCCGCGCTGTCGTCGGGCGTGTTGCTCAACACCGACTTCATCGACAACTCGGCCGGCGTCGACACCTCGGACCATGAGGTCAACATCAAGATCCTGCTCAACGGCGAGGTCAGGAAGAAGAAGCTGACCATGCCCGAGCGCAACGCGCTGCTCGCGGCGATGACCGACGAAGTCGCCGGCCTGGTGCTCAACGACAACTACCGCCAGAACCAGGCGCTGAGCCTGATGCAGCGGATGAGCCGGAGCCGCCTCGGCTCGAAGCAGCACTTCATCCGCACGCTGGAAGCGCAGGGCCTGCTCGATCGCCAGATCGAGTTCCTGCCGTCCGACGCCGAGATCGCCGATCGCAAGGCGCGCGGCCTCGGCCTGACCCGCCCCGAGCTGTCGGTGCTGCTGTCGTACGCGAAGCTGGTGGCGTACCAGCAGTTGCTGGACTCGGACGTGCCGGAAGACCCGTACCTGTCGAAGGAACTGGTCCGCTACTTCCCGGAGCCGCTGCAGAAGAAGTACGAGAAGGCGATGCAGCAGCACCGCCTGAAGCGCGAGATCATCGCCACCGCGGTGACCAACTCCACGATCAACCGCATGGGGTCGACGTTCCTGCTGCGCATGACCGAGGACACCGGCCGCACGCCGGCCGAGGTCGCGAAGGCGTTCACCATCACCCGCGAGACGCTGGACGCGCGCGAGCTGTGGGCGGAGATCGATGCGCTCGACGGCAAGGTGCCGGAGTCGGTGCAGGTCGATGCGCTGCAGGTGATCTGGACGCTGCAGCGCTCGATGACGCGCTGGCTACTGTCGCGGCCGGGTCCGATCCCCGGCATCACCGCCGCGGTCGAGCGCTACCACGACGGCTTCCGCGAAGTGCGTGCTGGCAAGGACATCCTGCCGGCCTCGATGCGTCCGGCCTACGACGCGTCCTACGCCGGCTGGAAGGAAAAGGGCCTGCCCGAGGCGCTGGCGAAGCAGTTGGCGGCGCTGCCGTACCTCGAATGGTGCTGCGACATCATCGAAGTGGCGCGTGCGCGCAAGCTCAAGGCGGTCGACGTGGCGAAGGCGCATTTCCGCCTTGGCCAGGCGCTGCAGCTGCCGTGGCTGTACCAGCAGATCGACGCGCTGCCGGTGGACGGTCGCTGGCACGCGGTCGCGCGCGGCTCGCTGCGCGACGAACTCGCGGCGCAGCAGCGCCAGCTGACGATGCAGGTGCTGGAAGCGCCCGGCGCGAACGCCGACGCGAAGCTGGCGCACTGGATCGGCCGCGACGATGCCGCGCTGCGCTTCACCCTCGGCATGCTGTCGGAGCTCGCGGCGCAGAAGTCGCTGGATTACCCGACGGCGTCGGTCGCGGTGCGTCGCCTGTCGATGCTGTCGCAGGCCGACTGAGCCGCGCCGCGCTGCAGAGGAAGAAGACCGGCC
>JBQCJG010000284.1:0-4896 GCA_051952955.1 Lysobacteraceae bacterium
CCAGTAGAACTCGCCGTCCCGCGGCGGCGGCAGTGCGCTGCGCGGGACGTACAGTTCGGCGCCGCGCAGGGCTTCGGCGACGTCGCGGTCGTCGACGCCCGGCAGCGTGCCGATCAGGCCCTTCCCGCCCGGGCGCGCGCGCGCGCCGGCGACCTCGCGCTCGCGGCCCTGCGCGTCGCGCAGGATCCACGGCTGGTAGCGGAGCAGGTTGCCTTCCGGCTCGGTGAGGGATTCGAGTTTCACCTCGCCACGCACGCCGAACGCGCCGTGGATCCTGCCTACGAGGATGCGGCGCGTCGGGTCGTTCATGCGATGCGGTGGCCGCGCGCGGGGCGCGGCCCGGGATCAGGCGGCGGGGGCCGCGGCCTTGGCGGCCTGCTTGTACAGGTCGGCGACCTTGTCGGTCATCTGGGCGCCGGTGCCCACCCAGTACTTCACGCGATCCAGGTCCAGCTCGACGCGCTTCTCGTTGCCGGCGGCGATCGGGTTGTAGAAGCCCAGACGCTCGATGTTGCGGCCGTCGCGCGCATTGCGGCTGTCGGTGACGATGATGTGGTAGAAGGGGCGCTTCTTCGCGCCGCCGCGGGTGAGGCGGATCTTGACCATGAGGTTCTCGGTGTTGCCCAGCTGCCGGGATGGCAGGGTAAGCCGGGAAGTATAGCCGGTCGATCCGCGCCGAGGAACCCCGGCCGCGCCCTGCCGGCGGGCCGGACGGATCAGCGGAACGGCATGCCGCCGCGGCCGCCCATCATGCCCTTCATGCCGCGCATGAGCCCCTTCATGCCGCCCTGGCTGAGCTTGCTCATCATCTTCTCCATCTGCTGGTACTGCTTCATCAGACGGTTGACGTCGGCCGGGGTGAGGCCGGCGCCGCGGGCGATGCGGGCGCGGCGCGAGCCGTTAAGCAGGTCGGGATGGCGGCGCTCCTTCTTCGTCATCGAGTTGATGATCGCGATCATCCGCGGCACTTCCCTGCCGGTGACCTGGTTCTTCACCGCGTCGGGGATCTGGCCCATGCCAGGCAGCTTGTCCATCAGGCCGTGCAGGCCGCCCATGTTCTGCATCTGCTCCAGCTGGTCCTTCATGTCGTTGAGGTCGAACTTCTTGCCCTTCACGACCTTCTCGGCCAGCTTCGCGGCCTTGTCCTTGTCGACCTGCTGCTCGACCTGCTCGACCAGCGACAGCACGTCGCCCATGTCGAGGATGCGGCTGGCGACGCGGTCCGGGTGGAACACGTCGAGACCGTCGGTCTTCTCGCCGGTGCCGATGAACTTGATCGACCGGCCGGTGATGTAGCGCACCGACAGTGCGGCGCCGCCGCGGGCGTCGCCGTCGGTCTTGGTCAGCACCACGCCGGTCAGCGGCAACGCCTCGCTGAAGGCCTTCGCGGTGTTGGCGGCGTCCTGGCCGGTCATCGCGTCGACCACGAACAGCGTCTCGACCGGACTGACCGCGGCATGCAGCGCCTTGATCTCGGCCATCATCGCCTCGTCGATGGCGAGGCGACCGGCGGTGTCGACGATCAGCACGTCGACGTAGGACTTGCGCGCGTCGTCGATCGCGGCCCGGACGATGGCTTCGGGCTTCTGCGACGGGTCCGACGGGAAGAACAGCACGTCGACCTGCTGCGCCAGCGTCTTCAGCTGCTCGATGGCGGCCGGGCGGTACACGTCCGCCGACACCACCATCACCTTCTTCCTGCGGCGTTCCTTGAGGTGCTTCGCCAGCTTGCCGACCGTGGTGGTCTTGCCCGCGCCCTGCAGGCCGGCCATCAGGATCACCGCCGGCGCCGGCACGTTGAGGTTGAGCTCGGTCGCGGTCGAGCCCATGACTGCGGTCAGCTCGTCGCGGACGACCTTGATCAGCGCCTGGCCAGGCGTCAGCGACTTCAGCACTTCCTGGCCGACGGCGCGGACCTTGATCCGCTCGATCAGCGCCTGCACCACCGGCAGCGCGACGTCGGCCTCGAGCAGGGCGACGCGCACCTCGCGGGTGGCTTCGCGGATGTTCTCCTCGGTCAGCCGGCCGCGGCCGCGCAGGCGCTCGATGGTGCCGGACAGACGCTGGGTGAGGGACTCGAACATGGCGGGCACCGCTGCGGAAAAGACGGCGATTATAAGCCGTGCGCGCCGTCGCCGCCGTGTGCGACACTGGCGCGATGACCCTCGCCCTGATCGCGATCGCCCTGTACCTGGCGTCCGCCGGCCTGCTCGCGCGCAGTCTGGCGCAGGCCGGTCCCGGCGTCCCCGTGGCGGGGTGGCTGCTGCCGGCCGCCGCAGTGGTCGCGCACCTGACCGTGCATGGCCTCGCGTGGCACGCGGCGGGCGGGGAGAACCTGCATTTCTTCTCGGCACTGTCGCTGGTCGGCATGGGCATGTCGGCGGTGACGGTGCTGATGGGCCTGCGCGGGCGGATGGCCGCCCTCGGCGTGATCGTGTTCCCCATCGCCGCCGCGTGCCTGCTGCTGTACGGCGGCTTCGGACGCCACGACGTCCAGGCGCTGGACTGGCGGCTGCTGTTGCATGCCTGGTGCGCCCTGCTCGCCTACGCGACGCTGGCGGTGGCCACGCTGCTGGCGGTGCTGCTGTGGGTGCAGGAGCGCGCGCTGCGCAAGCGCCAGCTGCGCGGCTGGCTGCGGATGCTGCCGCCCTTGGTGGAACTGGAGACCCTGCTGTTCCGGACCATCAGCGTGGGCTTCGGGCTGCTCACCGCGACCCTGCTGACCGGCGTGCTGTTCGTCGAGGACCTGATGACCCAGCACCTCGCGCACAAGACCGTCTTCAGCGTGCTGTCGTGGCTGGGATTCGGCGGGCTGCTGCTCGGGCGCCGGCGCTACGGCTGGCGCGGTGCCACCGCGGTGCGCTGGACACTGTTCGCCATGGCCATGCTGGTACTGGCCTTCTTCGGCACCGGCATCGTGCTCGAACTGATCCTGCGCCGCCGCTGAGAACGATTGCAGCCGCTGCGGGGCCCGCCGTGGCCGCCGCGGCCGCCCTTCGATCGGAAAAAATCCTGCAGGGGACTGGAATCGAAACCCGCAGTGCCTTAGTTTTTGGCAATCGGGGACGAATCGGATCGTCCGCAGCAGGCGGCTCGCAGGCGAGCGCCCGCTTCACAGTCTGCAGGGAAGCCCTCAACGATCGACCACGGGGGATGCGTCGTGAAACCGCTGTTCCGGATCTGCTTCCTTTCGCTCGTCGCCCTGTGGGCGGGGCATGCCGGCGCCCAGAGCGCCGGCCAAGGCCCGTTGTCGGACTGCCCGGCGTTGCCGGAAGCGCTCGCACAGAAGCTGCGCTGGGAAGTGCTCAAGGTGCCGAACATGCTGCTGTGCCGCGGCGTCCTCGTCGATTCGGGCGAGGAAGGGTTCGCACTGACGATCAGCGGGGAATCGCCGTTCAAGCCGCGGCGCGGCGATCGCGCCGAACTCGGTTCGCTCGACGGCCGGGAGGTGCAGTGGTACCGCACCGAGATCGCGGGCGACGACAAGGCGCAGGCGCGGGAAGCGCTGATCCGGGTGGCCCCCAACCAGGTCGTGCACATCTCGATGCGCGCTCCGTCGACCGAGGCGCTGCTGGAACGGCAGCAGATGGTGCTGTCGCTGCCCTTCCCCGCCTACCGCGAAGACTGATCACCTCCGACCGATCCCCCCTGCGCGGCCGCACGGCCGCCTTCGCCATGCCCGCGATTCCACGCGTTGGAAGGCGTCGGTGGATGGCACGGTCGATGCTTCACCACGGTTCAGGATTCGCCTGCAGCCACGGATGACGCACCCGCTTCGCGATGAGGGAGACCGCCATGTCGTTCAAACCGCTGTTCGCCCTGCTCCTGCTGGCCGCCGCCGGCACCGCTTCCGCCCAGTCCGCACCGCAGTGTCCGCGACTCCCGGAACAGGCAGGTGACCTGCAATGGACCGTGCTGCGCACCGACAGCGTCCTGCTCTGCCGCGCGCTGCGCAAGGGCGACGGCGGCGAGGCCTTCGCGCTCACCGTGTCGAAGAAATCCCCGTTCAAACCGAACAGCCGCCTGCGTGAAGAGGCGGGCCAGTTGCAGGGCGAACAGATCTGGTGGTACCGCGCGGAAATCGCCGGCCGCCCCGAGGAACTGGCCCGCGAAACGCTGACGAAGCTCGGTCCGGACCGGGTGGTGCACGTCTCGATCCTCACCGAGGACCCGGCCGCCCTGAAGCGTTACCAGGGCATCGTCGGCGACCTGCACTTCGAGCAGGACGGCCTCGCCACCCGCTGACGCGCGGCGCCGAGGACGCCCGCTGCGCGAACCTCCGCGTCGGGAATGGACGCGGAGGGTCGGATTCCGACCCTCCTCCTGCGGCCGCCGCGGAGCGAGCGCCGCCCTCGCCATGCCGAGGGCCTCCGGCACCCGCGAAACGGGCGCCGATGCGGAATCCGGAACGGCGATCCGGACACGTCCGCCGCAAGCCCATTACGATGCAGGGCGCCGCCGCGTCTCTCGCGGCCCGGCCACCGGCAAGCCAGCGCGCCACCGGACCTCCCCCGACGGGAGCGTTCGGCGTCGTCGTCGCGGCGTGCCCTGGAATCGTCAACCCGAAGGAGTCGGACTACATGCCCGCGATCCGCACCATCTGCTTCACGCTGTCGCTGTCCTTGGCCTGCCTCGCTGCCTGCGATCGCAATGCCTCCCCGGCCACCGCGGGCACCGCCGCCGCGCCCGCGCCGGCACCGCGCCCGGGACATGCCGGCACCGTCAATGTGTGCAACTGGTCCGACTACATCGCCAAGGACACCCTCGACGCCTTCGAGGCGAGGACGGGCCTCCAGGTCGATTACTGCACCTACGCGAACAACGACGCGCTGGTGGAACGCCTGAAGGCCACGCCGCGCGCCTACGACGTCGTGTTCCCGACCGCCACGCCCTATG
>JBQCJG010000285.1:0-6926 GCA_051952955.1 Lysobacteraceae bacterium
GCGCCTCCTCCACCGGCAGCGGCGCGCGGCGCGCGACGCGGCTGCCCGCGGCCAGCACGAACGGTCCGCGGCCCTGCGCCAGGAACACGAACCGGTCCGGCACGTACGCCACCTCCAGCGTCGGCGGCGGCGCCAGCGCGACCGCGCTGCGCAGGCGCCAGTCGCGCGCGGACATCGGCGCGGTCAGCACGAAATCCTCGTTGTCCACCTGCACGCCACCCTGGCGCAGGCGGAACACCAGCGTGCGACCCATCGGCACCCAGCCGGTACGATCGTCCGCCGGGGCGGTGGCGCCCGGACGCGCGTCGACGATCACGTCCGCGGTCGCGTTGTCGACGCCCAGCCCGATGCCGACGCGGCCCACCGGCAGCGACGCAGGCAGCCGGTAGCGATACACCTTGCCCTTGCCGAAGTCGTCCGCGGCCTCGCTTTCGAACGTCGCCGCCACTCGCCGCCACGGCAGCGCCGAGGCGCCGGCGCGCAGCCGCCGCGCGGTGACCTGCAGGCCCGGCAGCGGATCGCCGTCGAGCTGGCGCAGGCGCAGGTAGCGCAACCCGGTCGCCGGCAGCGCGATGTCGCGCCGCTGCAGCATCGTCCCGTCCTGGTGCAGCGACACGACCGCGGCCGCATCGACCAGCGTCTCCCAGTGCTCCAGGTCGTCGCTGCCGTCCACCGCGAAACGGGTGCGGGCATCGCCGGTGCCGGGCCAGCGCAGCTGCAGCCGGTCGACCGTCGCCGGGCGCGCCGGATCGCGGTTGAGGTCGGCGTCGAGCACATAGTCGATCAGCGTCTGCGGCTGGCCGGCGTCGACGTTCGCCTGCAGCAGGTGCAGGCGGCCGGTGCCGTCGCGCTCCAGCCGCAGCGAGACGTCGTCGCGGGCGGCATCGGTCGCGCGCGGCAGCGCGTAGGTCGGCAGCGCGACCTCGGCCACGCCCGGCTGCGCCTGCGGATCCAGCGTCAGCCGCGCCACCGGCACCGACTGGCCGTCGGCGTTGAACACCTCGAAATCGCCGAGCTGCGGATCGACCAGCGCGGCGTAGACCTCGGGCGTGAGCTCGAACTGGCGCGCGGCGGCGGCCTGGCCGTCGGTGGCCAGCGGCCAGCGGTAGGCGTAGTCGGCAGGCTGCGCGGCCTGCGCCAGCGACGCCGCGCCGGCCAGCGCGACGGCGAACGCGGCGCCCGCCGGCACGAGCGCGCGGCGGAGGAAGCGACGAGGGCGGGACACGATCATGCGACGGACTCCATGGCGGCGCGCCGCGGCGGTGCCGGGGCGAAATACCCGACCGCTGCGCACAGCAGGCCGTAGGCGATGAACGAGACGATACCGAAAATGTCGCCGAGGTTGCCGCGGTCGACGAGCAGCAGCTTGAGCAGCACCACGCCCATCAGCACCGCGCCGGCGCCCCACAGCAGGCGATCGCCGCGACGCGAGCCGAAGATCCAGCCGAGCACGCCCAGCGCGCTCCAGACCACGGTCAGCGAGGTCTGCACCACGCTGTCGCCCAGCATCGCCGGCGACCAGGCGACACCGCCCCAGTGGTGCACCCCGCGCAGGGTGGCGAAGGTGATCCAGCCGAACGCGGCCAGCGCGAACAGCGGCACGCCGGTGCGACCGGTGCGGTCGCCCGCCCACACGCCCTGCGCCAGCAGCGCCAGCGCCGCGAGCTGGAACAGTTCGAGCGGATTGAGCACCGTCACCCACGGCAGCGGATCGCTGTCGCCCGGGAAGAACAGCGACAGCAGCCAGCCGAAGGCCAGCACCGCGGCCGCGGAGACCATCAGTACGCCGCGGTAGTCGTCGAAGCCGCGCGCCAGGGGCGGCGCCAGCAGCGACGGCCGCAGCCGCAGCGCCGCGGCGAACAGCAGCACCGGCAGACCCAGCGCGAGGATGCGCCAGCCGTCGCCCATCGCCTGATTGGTCTGCTCGTCGACGCCGTGATAGACGAGATGGAACGACCCGAGCGCGATCGCGAGCACCCACGACCACCACCAGCCGGCATGCGCGGCCAGACGCACGAACAGGCCGGTGTCGCGCAGGCACACGAGCGTGCGCCAGCCGGCGACGGCGAAGAGCAGCCACGCCGCCGTGCCGCCTTGCGCGAACGGATGCATGTGCTCGGCGGACTGGATCATCGCGAACGGGACACCGAGCAGCGGCGCCAGCGCCGCGGTGCCGCCGAAGGCCGCGAATTCGTCGACGCGGCGACGCACCTCGGCGGTCAGCCAGCCGGTGGCGACGAGGAACGCGAACATCGCATCGACCCGGTAACGATACGGCACGTGGTCCAGCACTTCCTGGCCGCCTGCGAACGTCCACCAGCCCAGGCCCCACAGCGCGATCAGCGAGACCACGCCGACATCCAGCGTGCGCCGGTACGTCCACGCGGTGCCGAAGCCGGCGATCGCGATCAGCAGCGCGCTCATGAACGCGGGATTGGCGATCGGCGTGGCCGAGGCGACGTCCATCGGCGAGAAACCGGTGCTCATGCCACCGACGCCGGCCATGTACGCCACCGCGGCGGCCAGTTGCAGGCCGAGGCCCGTGAACTGCGGCAGCAGCTTCTCCTGGCGCACGCCCAGCCACACCAGCACCGCGCCTTCGACCGCGAACACGCTGGCCGTGGCCCGCGCCGACAGCGCCAGCGGCACCGCCAGCGTGGCGAAGCCCACCGCCAGCACCGCCCAGGTCTGCAGCAGCGGCGCGAAGCGCGGGTGCCGGCGCAGCGCGCCGGCCAGCGCGGCGTAGACCGCGGCCATCGCCAGCGCCGACAGCGCCAGCGGCATGCGGTCGTCGCCGAACGGCGCGCCGTGCAGCAGCCCGGCCTGCAGCGCGAACACCACCAGCGGCGTGCCGATGACCAGCGCGCCGTCCACCGAGCGGTACACGTTGCCGCCGGCGCCGAGCGTGCGTCGGTGCGCGTAGAACACCGGGATCAGCAGGTACAGCACGAAGAACAGGACGAGGAACGGCTCGGTGGTCGCGAACTTCGCCGGTTCGTAGTCCAGCACGCCCCACAGCGTGCCGATCGCGAAGGTGAAGACGAAGCCGAGCAGGTTGAGCAGCCGCCACGGCCGGTTCCAGGCGATGCCGAAGATGCCGAGGTTCAGCACCGCGTAGTACGAGAACAGCGCGACGTGATTGCCGCTGCCGGTGGACAGCCAGATCGGCGCGAGGAAGCCGGCGAGGATGCCGAACACCGCCAGCGCCATCGACTCCTGCAGCACCGCCAGCACGCCCAGCCCGGCGACCAGCGCGATGGTGATCGCGAACGCGGCGCCGGCGGGCATCAATCCGTAAAGCTTGAACGCGGCGAACGTCACCAGCATCAGCACGCCGATGGCGCCGCCCTGCAGCGACAGCGAAAACGCGCGCCGGGTCTCGCGCTGGCGCCACGCGAACACCAGTCCGCCGAGCGCGGCGGCGGCCACGCCGGCCAGGCGCACTTCGATCGGCACGACCATCCAGCCCTGGTCGCTGGCGTACTTCAGCAGCGAGGCGACGCCGGCCAGCAGCACCAGCATGCCGATCTTCACCGGCACGTTGCCTTCGGTGAACCAGCGGCGGCGGGCGTCGCCCGCACGGCCGGCGGCATCGCCGACGACATCACGCTGCGGCTCCGGCGGGGTCCACGCCTGAGGTTGCGGCTGCGGCTGAGGCCGCGGCGGCAGGGGATCGGCCGGGCGGGCGGTCGGCGCGGCGGAGGCCGGACGCTCGGGCAACGGCGGCGGCACCGCGGCGGCCGGACGCATCGGCTGCGGTTCGGGCGCCGGGGCCGGTTCGTCGGCAAGGACGGCCGGCGGCGGCGCGAACACCGCAGGCGGGCGGGCCACCCGCGTCTCGGCCGCCTCGGCCGGCCCGGGCGCGCGCAGCGGCACGGGGCGGGATTCGAGACCGGACACCCGTACATGCAGGTCCTGCACGTCGCGTTCGAGTCCGTCGATCCGGGCGCGGGCGTTGCCGAGCTTGATCAGCGCCGCCACCAGCAGGATCGGGACGCTCAGTACCACCAGCCCCAGCAGGGTCAGAATCCCGGCCAAATCGTCCATCCTCCACCCTCGTGCACCGCGATCGGTGCGTCACCCCGGATCCGCCTCCGCGGGACCCTGCGGCCCCGACCCTGAACAGGCGAACATGCCGGGCAGCCTTCCGCATCGGCCAACGGAATGCAACCGCAGCCGGCCGCCGTAGCGGTCCCGCCCGCCCCCGGTATCGTCTGCCGCTACCGCGTCTTGGCCCACGGTTTCCGTGCAGGTTGTCGGTCGACTGCAGCGCGACTTGATCGCGATCGCGGTTATGGCGGAGGCTAGGCGCATGAACGCTCCTCGCCGCCGGATCTCGCAGCCGCCGACCAACCTGCAGATGTCGGACATCGCCCGCCTCGCCGGCGTCTCCGAATCCACGGTGTCCCGCGCGCTGAAGGACAGCCCGATGATCGCCGCCAGCACCCGCGAGCGGATCCGGCGGCTGGCCGAGGAGGCGGGCTACACGGTCAACCCGGTCGCCAGCAGCCTGCGCTCGCGCCAGACCGGGGTGATCACGGTCGGCGTCCCGCTGGTGCACGAGCGCGAGCCGCACCTGGTCGACCCGTTTATGATGACCATGCTGGCGCACCTGGCCGACACCCTCGCCGACCGCGGCTACAACATGCTGCTGGCGAAGATCGCGGTGCACCACGACGGCTGGGTGCGGCGCCTGCAGCAGCCCGGCCGCAGCGACGGCGTGATCCTCATCGGCCAGAGCTTCGAGCACGCCGCGATCAACGAAGCGGCGCGCGCCGGCATCCCGCTGGCGGTCTGGGGCTCGCGGCTGCCGAACCAGAAATACCCGGTGGTGGGCTCGGACAACCGCCTCGGCGGCCAGCTCGCCGCGGCGCACCTGGCCGAACGCGGCCGCAAGCGCATCGTCTTCCTCGGCGACGAACGCCTGCCGGAAGTCGCGCATCGCCACGACGGCTACCGCCAGGCGCTGCGCGAGGCCGGGCTGAAGGTCGCGGCCGAACGGCTGGTGCGCACCGGCTTCGCGGGCCCCGATGCCGAGGCCCGCATGGCCGAGGCGATCGCCGCGGGGCTGGCGTTCGACGGCGTGGTCGCCGCGTCCGACGTCATCGCCATCGGCGCGATGCGCGCGCTGGCCGCCGCCGGCCGCCGCGTGCCGGAGGACGTGGCGGTGGTCGGCTTCGACGACATCCTGCTGGCCGAGCATGCGCATCCGCCGCTGACCACGGTGCGCCAGGAACTGGCCCGCGGCGCGGTCGCGCTGGTCGACACGGTGATCGCCGCGATCCGCGGCGAAGCGCACGACTCCACTCTGCTGCCGCCGACGCTGATCGTCCGCGCGTCGACGTGAGCGCGGCCCGGGCCGGGCCGCATGCGACCTCGCTCAGCGGAACGTCCACACGATCGCCGCGGTCAACGCCAGCAGCAGCACCGACTGCACCCGATAGTTGCGCCACCACGGCGTGCCAGCCAGCGCGCGGGTCTCGTCGCGATAGAACGCGGGCGTCCACAGCATCGCGTCCACCCGTGCCGCCGATGGCGGTGCGGTGACGGCGCTCACCGCGACCAGCACGATCGCACTGAGCATGAACAGGATCGGCGCCACCAGCAGGAAATGCAGGCCCAGCGGCTGCGGCGACAGCACGTTCGCCCAGAACAGCGCGGCGCCGCCGACCAGGCCGGCGAGGATCGCGGCCGCGGCGCCCTTCGCGTTCGCGCCGCGCCAGAACAGACCGACGAGGAACAGCGCGCACACCGGCGGCACCGCATAGGCCAGCACCGCCTGCAGGTACTGCCACAGCGACGAGAAACGCTCGATCTGCGGCGCCCATGCCACCGCCAGCACCATGAACACGACCGTGGTGATGCGGCCCGCGCGCACCAGCGTCGCCCCGTCGGCGTTTGGCAGCCGCGGGCGCACGAAGTCCATCGTCACCAGCGTGGCCGCGGAATTGAAGGTGCTGGCGATCGACGACATGATCGCGGCGAAGAAGCCGGCGATCACGATGCCGACCAGCCCGGCGGGCAGCAGGTCGAAGATCAGCGTCGGATACACGAGGTCCGGGCGTTCGAGGTTCGGATAGAGCAGGATCGCCGCGGTGCCCGGCAGCACCATCACGTACAGTACCGGCAGCTTCAGCAGGCCCGCGAACAGCGCGCCCCGGCGCCCGTGGTCCTCGTTCTTCGCCGACAGCACGCGCTGGACCATGAACTGGTTGGTGCACCAGAAGTAGAAGCCCAGCAGCGGCACGCCCAGCACCAGCCCGAGCCACGGCACGCCGGGATCGTCGATCGGGCGGATCAGCGACAGCCGCGCCGGCTCGACCGCGGCCATCACCGCATCCCAGCCGCCGGCCTTGTCGAAGGCGAACACCGCGATGAACACCGATGCGCCCAGCAGGATCACCGCCTGCACGGTCTCGGTGTAGATCACCGCGCGCAGGCCGCCGGCGACGGTGTAGACGCCCGCCGACAGCGCCAGCACCGCGACGATCTCCCACAGCGGCCACTGCGGCAGGATCAGCTTGAGCATGATCGCGCCGCCGTACAGCGTGCCCGCGGTGTCGACCACGATGTTGAGGAAGATGGTCAGCGCCGAGAAGTAGACGCGCGCGCGGCGGTCGTAGCGGCGTTCGAGGTATTCCGGCAGCGTGTACACCTGCGAGCGCAGCAGGAACGGCAGGAAGAACACGCAGAAGAACGCGAGCACCACCGTCGCCATCCACTCGTAGTTGTAGACCGAGATGCCGGTGCCGTACGCCGCACCGGCGAGGCCGATCAGCGTCGTCGACGAGATGTTCGACGCCAGCAGCGCGAGGCCGATCACCGGCCATGTGGTCGAACGCGAGGCGAGGAAGTAGTCGTCCGCCGTGGCACGGCGCTTCGAGACGAGCAGTCCCAGGCCGACGATCCCCAGCGCGTACAGCGCG